>JAZDCZ010000323.1:0-7294 GCA_036679605.1 Gemmatimonadota bacterium | reverse complement strand
TCCCTCGATGCGATTGTTCTTCCAACGAGCCTGATGATGCCGGGCTGTCAGCCCAAGATCCCTGAAGGCCGCAGCGTAGGAACGAAGCTTGTCCGTGACGATTGTCCTCGGCGCAAAACCGCTCTTCTTTATCAGCTTTCGCATGACCTTCAGCGCGGCTCGCCTGTCACGCTTGGCCTGCACGAGGACATCCAGGATCTCCCCGTTCTGGTCAATGGCACGCCACAGATACATGTGTTTTCCGTCCATCGAGACGAACATCTCGTCGAGGTGCCACTGCGAGTGCGGCCGAGGCCGATGATGGCGAAGGCGGCGAGCGATCTGCGGGCCGAACCTGGCAACCCAGCGGCGGATCGATTCGTAGGACACTTGGATCCCACGCTCGGCCAGCAGCTCCTCGACGTCGCGAAAGCTCAGGGTGAAGCGGGCATAGAGCCACACCGTATGCTGGATAATCACGGGCGGAAAGTAACAGTAACGGTAGCTGATCGGGGTCATCGGCCAACCCTACCGGTTGCGCGGGTCCGAAGCCCTCAAATTCGTGACAAGGCCGTGCAGCAGGCTCGGCAGGTCGCGGTCTTGTTCGTCGTTGGCCACGGCGCTGTATTACCAGCCGGGCGAAGGTGCGTCTAGAAATCCTCCAATAGCGAAAATACAAGAACGCCCCGGCACGCTGGATGCCGAGGCGTTGCTAAGGTTGCCTGGATCAAATCACCGAATGATCGGTCACAAGGGGCCACGCACGGCGCGGGCGTGTTCGTTGTTGCTGGTCTTACCCGTGGAGTTCACGCCGCCACTGTCGAAGTTCACGAACCACGCGACGCCCGGGCCGGCCGCGATTGTAGTAGACGACCAGTGGCGAGACCGCTCAGCGCAGCTACAGCTCGCCAGCGTAACGTCGGTGCAACCCGTGCAGGTCGCCGCCTGATGGAAGGCCGGGTCGATCGATGGGGTGAACACTCCATAATCAACGATGCTTTGCAGTTCCTTCACGTTCGGAATCCGCCAGTCGCAGTGGCCCGCAAAACAGTTCGCTCCCCCGCCTGCAACGTCGTTCAGCGTGTTCAGCAATGTCGTCACCATCGTTCCATCCATGTTGTTCGTTCCCGTTGACCAAGAGTAGAGGTTGTCTTTGTCGTGGACGCCACCCGAGTCGTCCTTCTTCTCCCACACCAGACCCGTGTTGTTGTCGGTAATCGTGCCGTCGCCGTCGTCGGTGTAGCTCAGCGCGGCTCCGGCCTGAACATCACCGTCCGATCCCGGCCCAAAGACCGTGGTCTGACCCGTTGCGGGAAAGCCCGCGACAGTTCCGCCGGAGAGCAACGTCGCAATATCGTTTGCGTGTCGCGTGATGCGCCCGTTGATCGCAGGCTCATCCGCCTCACTCGGACACACGCCCGGCCCGGCCTTGGTCTCGGCCTTGTTGAACTTCTCGGTGAATTTCGTCTCGCACTTGGTGAAGTCCGCAGACTGGCCTTTCTTGACGCCCTTCGACTCGGCCTTGAGACGACAATTGCCGTACTTTGCCGATTCCTTCAGCTTGCTCGCCTCGCATTTAACCGCCGGGTCGGCTGCTTGCGCCTTCGGGATACTGGATACAACGGACACGGCGAGAATCGCCGCAAAGAACAAATAAAACTTAGAACGCATGGGGAGGCCTCCTTTATTTCAGGCGCGCCCCCCGACACGCACAAGCACTCAACTGTAGTAAGATCTGAATTTCCTGAGTGCCGCGGCACTTTAACATCGATGCAGAGGTATCTGTCAAGCCCGATCCCGGTCTATCCCCAATCAGGGGGGCGCCCCATGTTCTTGACGACAGATGGAAGCTGGCCGTCTAGTCGAAAACAACGGCTGTACACACGATTAGAATGTAGGAGGCCCGCAGGTGGCTACGTCCCTGCCTGTCGCGGGAGTTAGGTGGTTCTAATCGGCAGGAAGCACGAACCAAAAGGGTAGAATCGCATTGCTGGGGCCGGCCTGCAGCTTTCGGTTAGCGTCTGCCAGCGGGCCGACGGCTTCTTATAGATCCCAGCGTTGGTGAGCGTGCGTGGGGGTGCGGTGCTCTTTAGGAATCGCGCTAGTCAGAAGGAAGAGTGGCCGGGGGATGACGAAATCTTCGTCACCTTGTCTTCGCTATCGTATGCGACCACGAGCGTGAACTCATCGCCCGTAAAACCCTCGATGGGCGAACCCACGATCTCCCAAAGGCCAAGCGTGAGCACATCCATTACGGCGTGGCCTGTCGCGCGCCCGGCCGAAGGCTGGTTACCCCGCTGCAGACGGAATACGTCCGTACGCCCTTCGTCGTTAGCCGTTGTCTGGGAGGGCTGACCTAAGTTTACGATAACCACGTCACGATCTTGGCCGATATCTAGTGCACCGACGTTGGGGTCCGGATGCCCGGACATCGCCATACCCACGGAACACCCGCATACAGCGATGACCGCTATCATCAAAAGCCGCTTCTTCATGTTTTTCCCCCGAAGGTAGACCGCGCCGCAGCGGCGTAGCCGGACTGTTTCTACCACCGCGCCCGCGTCACACAAGGGCCTTTTCATTCGTAGCTTGCGGAGGTAGCAAAAAATTTTCAGGGGGCTGGCTATAGTACACGGACCACCCCCCTCCCCGGGCCCGAGCCGCGAACTCCACGCGCTTGCCACGCGATGCGAAGCCGGGCCTCGAGCGCTGCCCAGGCGGCAGGCTTGCGCCGGCCAGGCGCGCCCCATGGCGGGGCCGGGCACGGCGAGGCTGCCAAGTACGCCTGTTGCGGGCCGGATCGATGGGTGCCCAAAAGGGAGGCAAACCACCCATGAACTTCCCCCGGTTCCTTGCGCGACGATTGCGGAAAGATTGCGGGCGGCTAGAACCCGGAGCCTCGCCCAGGGCCGGCAGCCCTAACTATCTGTATTAACTAGGCTTTCTGGAGCTGACGGGCGGACTCGAACCGCCGACCTGCTGATTACGAATCACACAAGTGGGCGTAGACCTGCTGATGGGCTGCGTTGACTAAGCCTCATATTTTCCTATACTTATCAACACGGAAGAACGCTAAGCGCGTTGACGGCAGGGTGAGTAGATAGTGAGTATCCACACGAATTCTCGCCTGGAATCCAGCCCGGGTGAGTAGATAGTGAGTGGAAAAACGACCCGCTGACGGGAGGGCAAAATAGCAAGGTTACGACTAACACAAAAAACGATCGACCGACTACCGAAGGTGAGCGATCGCAAGTGCAGGCTGTTTTTTGACGCAGCTTTGCCTGGGTTCGGCTGCACGAAGTACTTGAGCGGACGGGTTGTGTTCTTCGTGCAGTACGGGCCACACGATAACCGACGGCGCATGACCATAGGCCGCTACGGCCCGATGACGCCCACACAAGCCCGAGCCAAAGCCGAGCGAATGCTATTCAACGTCGGTGAAGGCCGCGACCCTGTAGCCGAGAAAGCGAAGGCCCATGCCATGCCGAGCTTTTCCGAGCACGTAAAGCGCTATGTCGCCGACATATCACACCGCAAGAAAGAGCCGCGTCACGATCGCCTATACCTGAAGCACACGGAAGACGGCTGGGGCGATAAGCGCGCCGGCTGGGCCAGCAGACGGCTGGATGCAATCACACGAGCCGACGTGTTGCGCACACGCTCGCGTATCGTCGAACGGGTGCAGGGCAAGCAAGCGGGCGAAGGATCGGGGCACACGGCGGCGAACCGCTGGCTTGCTAGTGTGCGCAGTTGCCTACAAGCAGCCGTCGACGAAGGTTTGATCGAGCACAACCCGGCCGTTGGAATAAAGCCCTACCGCGAACGGCCGCCGCGTGACCGCACGCTGTCAGACAAGGAACTGAAGCGCGTACTCAAGGCGATTGACGCCGAGCCGGATCCGCACGTACGCGCGGCGTTTCTGCTACTGATCGAGACCGGCGCGAGGCGAAGCGAAGCATTGCGGGCCAGATGGGAAGACTTCGACTTCAAGGCTGGAACCTGGCGTATCCCCTCGCCCAAGGCCGGACACCCGCAGATTGTCCCCTTGCCTGCCAGCGCCGCGGCCGTGCTCCGAGCCCTACCGCGCGTGGGCGAATATCTCGTGCCCGGTCGCGACCCGAGCAAACATCGCGTCGACTTGAAAAAGCCGTGGGACCGCATCCGCGAACAGGCCGAGGTGAGCAACGTACACATTCACGACATACGCCGGACGTTCGGCCTGGCTGTGTCACGCCGTGCCGGCTTGCAGGTTGCATCCCGCCTGCTGCGGCATGCCGACGTTCGGGTAACTGAACGCGTCTATGCGCCCCTGGGGCTCGACGAGCTGCGCAAGGCAAGCGAGCGTCAATCCAAAACAGTGGTCAAACTGCGCAAGGCCAAGGACTAGCAACGATGACAAAGAAGCGAAAGAAGCCCGCCGACGCCGTCAAGGACAAGTCACCGCGTCGTTCTAAAAGGAAACTAGCCGAGGATCGCAAACACTACCAGCCGAGCACGTCTACGCCAAGAACGTTTGGGATGGCATTCGGTGAGCCGTTTGCGTCTCTGTTTATCGAGCCCGGGTTCCTACAGGACTGTAAGTGGAACTACTACGGCGGCGGCGATCAAGCTTTGATTGACCTAGTTATCAACGCCGGCCCGTATGCGTTTGTCGAGGATTGGGTCTTCGATGTACTGCGCGTGCATTGGCACATTGCGAACAGCCGGGAGATACCGCCCGAGCAACGAGAGCACATTCAGATTGCCGACCGCGACAACATATCCGAAAGCACACCGACCACGGCGCAGCGCAACCGCTCCATTCGGTTGCTGAAAGCCGTAGGCGAGGCGCTCGCAACCTCGGGCCAGGGACGATCCCCGAATCTTGCCCGGTATAAGTGCCTTGCCGCCGAATACCACGAACTGTCGCCCAAGGTGCAGCGCATGGCCAAGCCTGCCCGGCGCTTCGCGAAACTTGGTGGCGAGCTATCACGCGACGAGTACGACCACACGAGAGAGCAACTGGTTGAAAAGTATGGGCTGCCGATCGACGACGTGGACCGGCTTGTCGAATATCTGACTGGCTCAACCCCCCTGATCCCTTCGCGGGCAACCGCGAAACTGGTCGCTTGGCATCAGGGCTCGAGCATACGCACTGTCGAGCGAGCCGTGAAGGAGTACCCCCGCCACAATTAGGGCCAATTACGGCGGTCATTCGCGAGCCGCCGCGTGCGAAAATGCTTGCAGTAACTAAACCGCGCTCGTCGCGTCGCGAGGGAACTGCAATGCAAGAAACTCAATATATAACGGGACCCAACCTTGCTCGCCGTCTCGGCTTGAAGCCGCAGACGATCCGCAGCTGGCGCCTATCGGGTTACGGCCCGCCCTACATACGCCTCGGTGACCGTATCAGTGGCCGGGTGCTGTACCGCATCGCGGATGTCGAACAATGGCTTGCGGCGCGTGTCGTCGAGTCTACGGCGGCCGAACGCGCGAAGGCCGCGGCAGCCAACGGTGCCAACGAGACGGGGATGTAATCGTGGAACCCAAAGGCCGAGCCGGCGACGCTCGCAATGTCGCCAGCTCGGGCAGATGTTCATGGCAAGGCGAACGCTCACGTCCTACCCCGGCGCCGAGGATGGGGCAAAACCTCAAACATGTAGCAATGCTCCTTGCCCGTATCTCTGCTGACTCCCGGCCGACTTCGCGTGCCCGAGTATGCATCCATGCAGCTTCGTGGTTCATGGCCACGAGCGCGCCATGAGCAGCATCAGTGGCGAGATTATCGAGGCTGTCCGTGCTGCCGTGCCCATCCACACGATCGCCGTGACGCTTACGGAGCTTCGGCCCGTCGGTGGCGAGCTTCTCGGGCTCTGCCCGTTCCACAACGAGAAGACGCCAAGCTTTCGAGTCAACCCATCCAAAGGCGTTTTTTATTGCCATGGCGGCTGTGGCGCCGGCGGCGACGTGTTCAGGCTTGTGATGCTGGCCGAAGGCCTGACCTTTCCGGAAGCCCTGCGTCGTCTCACCACAATCGGAAGCGTTCCGCTTGAGGAGATCGCGGCACCTACGACTGCCGAACAGTGCAAGCGTCGGGCACACGGCAAGAAGCGACGATGTGAATACGAACTCGTGCACAAATACCGGCGCTGGATGGGGCGAGCCTTTCAAACCTACCTCGAGACACGGGATCAAATGCGACAACGAATCGCTTGGCTCGCCGAGTTCACGAGCTGGGCCGAAAGCTACTCCGCTTACGAACGCTCGGAGTGGTACTTCCGGCAGCGTCAACACGGCGAGGACGAGTTGGCCTTGCTCTGTGACCGCGAAGGCATCCTCGAGGAACGACTGCGCATCCTCACCGAAGGCGCAGACAACGAACGGATGGAACTACTCGACCATGTCGCGTGACGCGGGCCACAAACTTGCAACCGGTCTGCGCCAGATGGTCGAGAACAACCCGCGTGTTGAGTTAATACTAAACGGAAACGGAGAGTGTGCCAGCCCCGACTTACCGGGTACGTTGCCACCGCTGCGGGTTTTGAGACTACGAGAACTCCTTTCGCGGAAGATCGAACCGCGGAAGATGATCCTCCCGCCCTGGTTGCCGACCCAAGGCTTAGCAATGGTCCACGCAAAACGCGGGACGGGTAAGACCTACTTCGCCTTGGGCGTTGCATACGCTGTCGCTACAGGCGGCTCTTTCCTGAATTGGGCGGCAGAGAAGCCACGAGGGGTTCTGTACATCGACGGCGAGATGCCCGAGGCGACGATCCAAGAACGGCTCGCGAGGTTTGCAGCTACCGACAACGAACACAGCGACACCGACCCTCCGCTGCACATTCTGACGCCGGATGAAGTGCGAGGCCCCATGCCGAACCTCGCCTCGTCAGAGGGCCAAGAACGGATCGAACCCCTTCTCTATGGCGTCAAGTTGATCGTCATTGACCACATATCCGCGCTGTGCAACGCCGGCCGCGAGAACGAAGCCGAGTCATGGCTCAGCACGCAAGAATGGGCACTGCAGATGCGCTCCCGCGGCTTCTCTATTCTGTTCGTGCACCACAGCGGCAAAGGGGGCCAGCAACGGGGAACCTCGCGCCGCGAGGACGTGCTGGACTCTGTGATCTCGCTTCGCCAACCAGCAGGCTACATGCCCGATCACGGCGCACATTTCGAGGTCCACTTCGAGAAGAACCGCGGATTCTATGGGGGAGATGCAAACCTCGGTGAACACCCAAAACCGGCCAGTCGTCGACGTCTGAAAAGCGGCCAGTCGAGAGATCTCCGGGACATTGACTTGGCAGGGTGGCGCGTAGCGTCCCTGCCCGATGAG
>JAZDCZ010000322.1:0-2215 GCA_036679605.1 Gemmatimonadota bacterium | reverse complement strand
GTCAGCAGGATCCATGGACCGTTCTCGCCAAGCTGTGCGACGGGCCTGCCCATGAAGTAGAAAATCAGATCCTGATTTCGTGAGTGAAGGGTTCCGGCGGTGCTATAGACCGGATTCGACCTGAGGGCTGGGCAGGCCGTTCCTCCTACGCCCCAGGCGGAGGTGTCGCCGCTCTCGAAGCCGTCACAGAAGAGCGCTGTGCCGCCTGCATCTGTCGTCTGGGAAACCTGGCGCAGGAAACCACGGCCGTCGTAGGAGAAGCTGGCCGAGACTTGGTCAGATGGGCGATTCTGGAGGGTCATACGCCCGGCATCGTCGTAGGTTCGCTCAATCGTGGTCCCCAAGGTATCGACCTGGGTCTGGTTCCCGGCGGCGTCATATTGAGTGCCGGTGAGCCTCCCCCTGCTGCATTGGTCACATAAACATACGCATCGGCCACACCGTCGCGGGTTTCGCTCAATCGGTTCCCAATGCGGTCGTAGGTCCAGGAAAGATCGCCCCACGGGCCGTCGCCTTGAGCCAGGAAGTACTGATTGTCCTGGTAGGCATAGGTTCGATCTTTGGCGGCGTCGATTCCGTCGAGGATGTTGGTCACGTTACCTTCAGTGTCGGTGGTGTATTGCCAGTCGAGCAGGGGCGTACCGGCGTTGTCGACCACGATGGACGCAGGGTAGTAGCGAGTATCAAAACCCCTTGTTTCAAGGAGCCCATTGCCCAAGGTGAGGGAAGATAGAGGCCCGGAGGGTTCATAGGCTGCCGAGGTCACCAGCATCTGCCCTGGTTCACCCGGTCCCTCGACGACGAGAGTCGATTCCCGGTTGGCATAGTCGTGGGTGTACCACGCGGTGGTTCCACCTGGATACTCCACTGCCGTGGTATTGCCATTCTTGTCATAGCCGTACGACAACTCTCCATCCTGAAGCACCCGCCCGAAACGGTCATAGGTGTAGGCCACGAGGTGAGCATCTCGCTCGATGCCGGTGAGGCGGCCGAGTGAGAAGGGCACTCCGGGGTCGTCGTAGGTGTAGACGATATCCAGGGAGTCATCTGGGTAATCCACGAAGCTGACGCGGTCGAGGGCGTCGACGGTACGGGTTTCGGTGATGCCGCGGGCATCGGTGCGGGTGGCAAGCCCGCCGTGGTCATTGTAGGCAAAGGCGGTGGTGCCCGAGACTTCGGAGACCTCTTCCTCCAGAAGGTCTCGATCACTGTAGGAGTAGATGGTGATGGTACCTTCGGCGTCGGTGATCTGGTTGAGGTGATCCTGCACATCGTAGCCATAGGTCGTCACAGAGGTACCACCGTCGGCACCTCCAAAGGGTTGACGCACTTCGGCAAGCCGACCGAGATCGTCATAAACATTCTCCGAGGTTGCTGCCGCGGTTTGGCCGCCGCTGGGATGATTTGCATCCCAAAGGCGCTCCAGATTACCCTCGCAGTCGTAGGCCATTTCGGTAGTGGCCTCGTCGCCTCCGAAACCGCGAGTGATTTGGTCGAGTCGGCAGCGGGTGGAGTAGGTGTAGGCTGTCTGGGAGCGTTTCACCCAAGAGACTCCATCCCACACTTCTTGCTCTTCCAGCACTCGGTTGCTGTTTCCATCATAGCTGTAGACGACGCGTTCACCGTGGCTGGAGGCCTGATCATCACCGTGGCTGGAGGCCTGATCATCGGGCTTACGTTCCTTGGTGGCAAGGCGACCAACGGAGTCGTAGGAATATTCGACCACGTTGCCTTCAGGGAATACGATTTGGAACAGGCCACCGAAAACGTCGTAGCGGTTCTCTGTGATCAGATCTTCGGCGATAGTCGCACCGCGCTGAATCACCATGGTCACACGGTCAAGCGCGTCGTATTGGGTCTCGGTGACGACGCTATTGACATCGGTCGCCGAGGTCCGGCGGTTGAAGGTGTCGTAGCCGAATGAAGTGGTGCCAATGATAGGAACGGTGCGGCTCTCCAGCACCAAAAGCCCATTACCACGGGTGGGATCGTAAGCGAAGGTGGTTTCATCGGCAGTGCCGAAGCCCGGCGGGTCGATGGTAGTCACCTGGCCGCCAGCGTTGTAGCCAAAGTCAGTGAGGTAGCTGAAAGCGAGGCCATCCTCAAATCCCTCGACGGTGCGGGTGTCGAGGTTTCCCGAGGCGTCGTAGGTCATGGCCGTGAGCTTCACATTCGGAAAGCCCTCCACCGAAGGCTGCTCGACAGTGGCGATGAG
>JAZDCZ010000321.1:0-6185 GCA_036679605.1 Gemmatimonadota bacterium | reverse complement strand
CAGTTGTTGGTTCACAACGATGATCTCGATGATCATGTGTCAGGCGGATCACTGTCTGACACCGAGAGCCACGAGCGAAACCTCGACGCACTCTCAACGCAGGAGTTGCTTGAACACAAGAAGCAACAACTCCTCATTTTGGGCCGCGCGCTCACCATCGCACACGCACGCAGCGACGTGACCGCAATCAGAGCGGCAAAGTTCGATGTGACCGCGTGTCGCGAGAGCATCGCAGACCTGCAAATGGTCATTCGCGATGAGATGGACGCCGCAGATGACAATCACGGCGACATCAACCACACGTACACAGACATGGCAAAACTCAAGTTCAGCGAGATGGGCTTGACGCCGTACAACGCAACGCCGGACTGCACCAGCTTGGAGGAGTACTTCCACGAGCTGGAGATCAAGATGCGGCTGCGCAACGTCAACCCGAAGCAGTACTGGACAGTGCTCGAGTATTGTACACCCAAAGGGCTGCGACACGGACTCGCGGTCAAGTGGGCAGACTTGACGTGGGACGAGGTGAAAGTCGACTTCGGCAGCCTCGTCGACCCACCGAAAGAAGACGTGATCGTGTTCCATCAGCTGATGACCGACACGTACCAAAAGAAGGATGAGAAGTACAGCGTGTTTCAGAAGCGCTGGGAGCGTATCGCGCGTTCAGCCAAACAGAATCTGGACAACCGCTTCATCATCTACGAATTCATTGAGCGACTCAATGATCAACTACGCAACGTAGTACTCAACGACCGCAATGTGCACAAGGACCAGAACCGAGTGTACGAGAAGTGGCCGTCCATGGTCACGAGGGCACATCACCTCGCGATGACCATCGAAGCCGCCGCCACGTCTAAGGCAGACAAGGGCGACGCAAACAAGGGCCAGGCGCAACGCCATGGCAAGGGCAACAAGCGACACAACGCACCGTGTTCGTGGTGCAAGAAGCACAAAGGCCAGGAGTATTTCCACAGAGAATCGGACTGCCGCGGTAAACAGGGTGAACATCGTTCATCGCCGGGCAGGGACAACAATCAACAGCCGAGCAAGTCGGCTACGGACACCAACGGAGCAACCTGTTTTAACTGCAACAAGACCGGTCACTACGCCCGCTGGTGCACCAGCAACAACAAGAACGGCACAGGATCGACAACGAAGTCGAACTTGACCGTCAATGTCGCAGCAGTGGCGACACAAAACACGTCGAGCGTCGCCCACGGTGACGGCTCAGAAGACGTCAACGTCGCTGCCAAAGCAGTGGCGTCTCAGCGCACGTCGAGCGTCGCCCACGGCGACGACTACGCAGTCAACGAGTACGGTGGGATGCCGGGACTCATTTCGTCAGACGACGATGAAGACGACGACGTCGCGCTCGGTGTCGTGTCACCGACGACTTTCTCGTCGGGTGATGACCCAGACACCACTTCTCTAACGGCGGGCGTAACCCCGACGGCACAGGAGAAGTCGACCAAGATCGATAAAACACTCAGCGAGTTGCTCGGGGAGCACTCCAGCGACACCGAGGAGATACCCGGGGTCGATCGATACGGCCACACGTTCACACACAAGACGCGTCTGTTGATGCAAGTGAACGGACACCGCGTTGTCGGACTAGACGACAACGCAGCGGACATTTCCGTACTCAATCCGAAGTTTGCACATTGGCTCAAGGCCACTCCGGTGAAGAAATTGAACCCACCGGTGGCACTGACCGGCTTCGGACAGGGTGACCAACCACCGATCATCATCCGCCAGTGTGCGACGATAGTTATCAACTATGGTCGTCAGCAAGTGGCGGTCAAGGTGGGTGTTCACGCAGCAGTGGGCCAGGTCCCACTGCTCATCGGCGCGGACCTACGTCCAAGCCTAGGCCTGGGGACCAGCGGTCTCCAAGCACTGTTCCCTGACCAGATCAAGGCTAAGAACGACGTCAACGACTTGTTCACACAGCCGAGCGTCGAGGAGTACGTCTTCGTCGACAGTCCACACTACGAAACGATGATCGATATCGTCAAGGACGCGGTCGATGCGAATAAGGCAATTGAACCGTACACGGCATGCAGCCATCCGGACGCCGAGTTCGACCTCGGACTACGCGACGATGCGGTGCCCAAGAAGATGTATCAGTACCGTCGTCCGATCGCGGCACAGGAACAAGCCAACGAGCGACACAACATGCTCCTCGAGCGTGGTGTCGTCAAGCCGTACGAGGAAGTGTATCGAATGCACCTCCGTGAGCAGGCAGAGGCAGCGGGTGAGCGGTTCCAGGAACCGGTCACAATTCCGCCGCCACGATGGGAGCTGGCACACGTAGCCGCACCCAAACCACCGGACCCGAACAAGTACCGTCACGCAGCGGACTGTCGACCGGTGAACAAACAGTGCAAGATCGTGGACAACACCATCCCGCACTCAGCGCAACTGCTCGAGCGATTGCAGAGCAACGCGCTCACTTCCACACTGGACGCAGCAGACGCGTTCATGACAATGCCAGTACGTACTGCGCGCGATATGCTCGCGCTCTGCTACAAGGTACGCGGCAGCTACTTCTGCTACACTCGAGCCATTTACGGGACGCTCAATGCAGCAGCGCACACGAACAAGATCTTCACGGCAATCTGCCATGAAGCATGGCAGCGGTTCAAGCAGGAGTACAACACAAGCGTCGAGCACCACTCAACGCCCGAGTCGTATGTTGACGACGTGGCGGTGGGCACGGTGAACCTGGATTACACAGGTCACGCGCACCTCGTGCGTATCACCATCGAGACGTTCACCAAGTACAACGTGAAAATGAATTGGACGAAAGTTCGTCTGTTCTTTCGCTATGGACTGTACGTAGGCCACACCATCGGTGCTGGTCGTCGTATGGCGGCGGCAGCCAAGGTGGCGGCCGTTGCCAAGTGGCCAGCACCAGTGACGCCAGCGGACATGCGCTCGTTTCTCGGTTTCACCGGATACATCAGTGCGTATGTGCCACACTACCAGGACGTCGTCGCGGTCCTCACAAAGGAGGCCAACAGCAAGAAACGACACGTCGACTGGACGCCGGAATGCAAAGCGGCGTTCGCATCGATCAAGAAGAAGATCGCTGATCGCATCGCGGTCAACACAGCCAAACACGGAGTTAAGCTCCAAGTCGCTACCGACGCAAGCCAATACGCGGTCGGCGGCATGCTCTACCAGCAAGTGGACGACGAGGCACCGATCCACGTAATCTCATTATTCGCGAAGAGTCTGAACACCGCACAGCGGCAGTACTCGAGCAACCGTCGCGAACTAGTCGGGATCCTGTACACGCTTCGAGCGTTTCACCACTACCTCGCCGGACGTCATTTCATCCTGCTCTGCGATCACAAAGCGTTGATCCATCTGCATGACCAGGAACGTCTGAGCAGCTACCTGACGAATTGGTATATGGAACTCTTCCAGTACCAGTTTGACATCATCCACATCCCTGGAGCACTGAATGTCATCGCCGATGCACTCAGTCGCGTGCGCTGGCCGGATCCGAATCCGACCGGGCTGCAGCTTCAGATCGACGTGGTCGACGACAACGCCGACGACGAGAAGTCGTCTGGCTCGCCGCCACGCACGATACTCTCAATAGACGCTGGAGCCGAGATGGCGCCACGTCCGCGGGCCGAACCGATCATCGAAGTCGCAGACGACGATGGCATCGGCGCCGCAGCCGACCTCCGCCGATTCGTGGCGGAGCACAAAGACAAGACGCTGCCGGCCGAGGCCGAGCGGCAAAGTCTCATCGATCAACAGCACGCGGCCGGCCACGTCGGCGCGTATGAGATCTTCAAAGCGCTGTTCAACAGCGGAGTGTATTGGCCGACTATGCTGGCTGATGCACGACGCGCAGTGAAGCGCTGTATCCCGTGTCTCAAGTTCAACATAGGACGTATTGGGTATCACCCGCTACGCTCCGTTGAGGCACTCTATCCAGGCGACTTTTGGTCGATGGATGACGCAGGACCATTCCCACCCTCGACCGATGGCAAGGTCTACATCTCGGTGATGGTCGACCGTGCGACGGCGTTCGTGATCCTACGAGCGAAGGAGTCGCGCACGGCAGAGGCTCAGATCGAATTACTAGCGAGCGTATTCGCTGATTTCGGAGCACCGCGCAACATCCTGTCTGACAATGACGGATGCTACCGCGCACAGACGACACGCGCGTTTATGCGACGCGCGAATGTCAAGCACACCTTCATCACGCCACGATATCCCCAATCAAACGGATTGGCAGAGAGCATCGTCAAAGTGGTGAAAAACATGCTCAACAAGATGCTAGTGAGCGAGAACATGTACGAGTGGCCCAAGTATCTGCCGTACGTCCAGATGTTCATCAATCGCCGCTACGCCGGTCGCACCAAGTCGTCACCGTACGAACTGTTCTTTGGCCGCCCGCTGCGCGGGTTGCGAGCCGAGGACGCGATCGCGCAGGACCGACTCGAGAATCTCAGCAACAGCAACGAGATCGACGTCGAGTTCCTGGCACGCTTTCACGCAGACATGAAGGACTTGGTTCACCCATCGGTGGCAGTCCGCACCAGCGCGTACAACGACAAAGTCCGAGCGAATAAGGATAAGAAACGCCTGACTCACGCTAAACCTCTCAAGGTCGGAACACTGGTCATGCGACGCAATCTCGACCGTACGATGAAGACGGAGCCGCTCTACACAGGGCCGTACTCTGTTGCGTACGTCGACAACGCCAACAACTATCTGCTCCAGGCAGCAGACGGTTCGATGGACAAGAAAAAGGCACCCATCAGCCATCTCAAGGTCATCGGCCCAGCCGACGACGAACTCTTCAAGCCAGAAGAAGACTTGGAGATCGAAGCGATCATCGACCACCGTGGTGACGAAGGCAACCGTATGTACCTCGTCATATGGAAGGGCATTGATGCTCGTCCGACTTGGCAAACGCCCGAGTCACTAAACGCCGACGTGCTTCTGCGCACGTACTGGGCGAACAAGAACGCAGAGGAGGTGGCCGCTCCCGCTCCCACACCTGCACTGGTGGCACTGCAACAGGCAGACGCACCACACCCGACATCGGCAGTTCAACAACTGGCTGCCGAAGTCGAAGTCATCGCTCCAGCTGACAGTGAATCTGACAGCGACGACGAGCGTGAGCTGACGGACGAAGAAGAGGAACACTACGGACTGATCCGTGAGTTCTGTGAGACACTGCGATTGGACCCGGAGGTCTACGCCAACACGTTCACTCCACGTGAACTCTGGCAGGCAGCCAACAATGCGGACCAACGCATGTCCAGTACCGTCTGGCACAAACTCTTGCAGAGAGCTAAGACAGCACTGCAACTGCGACAGGCCGAGCAGCCTCGCAGTAGCCGCCCAGGCCGCGGCAACAACCCACGGTATGCCTAATCCTAGGATATCGTACTCTATTTCGACACAACACGACTACCACGTAGCTCGTGTAATGTCGACGCCGCCAGTGAAGCCAAAGAAGTAGTCACACATCGTAAGGGCGAACTTTGGATAATTTTCATTGGTGGATATGTATCTGTACTTGTGTATCTGTACTTATTTATCGTTTGGTATCAGCGTGCCGTGAGTGTTCGTTTCGTCTTCTAATATTCGTTTCGTACCATTGGTAGTGCTGATCACCTCTGTCCTTTTCTGAAGTTTTGAGTCGGCATCCGTCTCGCAACTTGAAGGGGTCATGTTAACTCAGTCTGGATTATGGGGCTCCACAGGACGCACGCGTCCGATGACGTGTCAACCCTCAACCAACAACAACCCAACAAACTACATTCCAGTTCAAGTAAAGCGCTAGGTTTCGTCACTGAGGAGTACACGTACGTATACTAATTAGTGAGAGACATCTGCTGTTCTAGAGTAGAACAACATTTTTTTGACGCACTAACGTTAAGAAGAAGGCAGACTCCCCTGCCGGAAACAAAAGGACACGTGCCAGCCGCGTGTCTAATTTGCGGACAAGCAAAGTGATCCCGAGCTCCTCGAGAATCATGTCCGGAAATTCGTCCGATGGAAGCGACAATGACAACGTCTTCGTCGCACCAGACAACCAGTTGTTGGTTCACAACGATGATCTCGATGATCATGTGTCAGGCGGATCACTGTCTGACACCGAGAGCCACGAGCGAAACCTCGACGCACTCTCAACGCAGGAGTTGCTTGAA
>JAZDCZ010000320.1:0-13988 GCA_036679605.1 Gemmatimonadota bacterium | reverse complement strand
ACCCAAAGACAACGAACTCAAGAAATTCATCTCCGACCGCATAGACGTGAACCAGTGCCCTTCCCTACGGCTTGCTGGTTAGCCCGTCAACTGCCGAACCTCCCACTCTCCAGGTCAGACATGTCAGTAGTGATTTTCTGTATCTTCTTGACAACGCCCTCGGGCAGCTGTAACTTGGCCGGAATTGTTGCGGGCGGATAGTGGGTTTTGTCAGAATTCTCCGTTCAGGAAAACTCCGTTGCAAGACAAAAAACTCTACCAGAATATTCTTGGCTTGGAATCGTCTGGGTTGGTTTCTGAGGTGGCGCTTGATGTCGAAAACCACCAGTTCAATATCCATGCCTCATCTTGAGGGGAAGCGGTTTGGCTGTCCCGAGCGCAATCAGTTACCTATTGCGACCATGCGCTGGAGCGTCAAGGACGCACTGAATCACGAGCGCGGTGGCCGAAGGGATGAAGAGCGTGATCATGTCGATCAAACGACGCTATAGCGGCTATCAAAGCGGAGACAACTTCAAGCTTCTTGTACTGCGGTAAACTCGTTCTCTACTCACGATAAACCTGCATGAACTCTTGTTATTCGCAGTAAAACAGCGAGGTAACCGAACGTGTCAACGTCAACAGCACCAATCGTGATCGATCTAGGCAAGGTCAAACCAAAACGGATAAGGCAGCTCAAACGTGGGCAAGGCAAGCTCGTAAACGAAATAAATGAGGTCGTGAATGAAGTTCGCTCTCAGTTGGGAGAGGAAGTGCAGGACAAGGTCTTAGTTCCCGTCGTTTTGACCTACTGCAAAAAGACCAAAACAAAGAATCGCAGACCAGGCTTTCTTTTTCCTTTCTGACCGGTCCCGGCTATTTCAGTCCAATTCTAATTCTTCGAACAGGTGACAAAATGAGTGAGACCGAGGATGGTATCGACACTACGCAAACAGATCCGCCTCTGCTCGTCATCGAGCACAAGAACAAGAAGAACAAGAAGAACAAGAAGAAGAAAAAGAAGAAATACTCACGTGGCATGAAGGATCTGCAGTGTCTCGTGGAAGGGGCCGTTCAGGCATCGGCGCGGACGACCCGCGCTGTCTCGGATGGTGTCACGCACGTTGACAAGTGCAGTCGGCGTTCAGCTCGCAAACGCAGGGATGGCGCGGTTCGAGATGGCCTGGAGGCCTGGGCGCGCGGCATCGGCAAAACCATCGAAAAGAGCGCAGGCGTGCCGAACGACATCGCCAAGCCACTGAACAAGGCCGTGAGGCGCCAGCTCCGAGCACTAACCAGGCTCGGCATACCGTTGATTCGGCTCCGCTGAGTCTCAATTGGCGACGGGCTCCCGTGCGTCGATGCGCCCAGCACGTTAGTGACGCTCGTCGCGATGACGGGGCGACCCCGGCGAGAGGTTTCTCATGACGACACCCACGACTCCTTGGGGAGAGCTGCTCACGTGGCCTCAACAGCCAGCATCGCTGTTGATCACGGGAGCAACCGGCTACCTTGGCCGCAACTACTTGTTCTGGCGCGCGCGCCTTGGCGGACGATTCTTCGTGCTAGTGCGCGCGGCGTCCACGGACGAAGCCCGGGACAGGATCGCCGCGGGTCTTGCGGAGTGCGCCAGTTCATACAACCTGCCGGCGCCCGACCCAAACGTTTTGGCGCGAATCGAGTGCTTGGTTGGAGACATCACCGCGCCACTGGGTGGAATCGACGACTGCACGCGCGAGCGCCTGGTCGAGGAAGGAATCGACTCGGTCTGGCACTGCGCCGCCAGTCTGCGTTTTCAGCGCCGGCATCGCTCCTCGATCCGACGTGTCAACGTGGACGGGAGTCGGAACATCATCGATCTTTCCCATGCGATAGGGGCCAGGCGGTTCGTTCACGTCTCGACGGCATACGTGGCCGGCCAACAGAGAGGCGAAATCGCCGAATCGCTCCACTCGCTCGACCAGGAGTTCAACAGCGAATACGAAGACAGCAAGTGTGCCGCCGAGCATATGGTGGCGAATCGATGTGCTGAGCACGGGCTCGACTACACAATCTTGCGGCCGTCGGTAATCCTTGGGCCGAGCGTAACGCGCCTGAGCGGGGGCAGCCGGTTTGGCGTCTATGGTCTCTACAGCGAATTGTTCCGATTTCAAGCTGTCCTGTCTCGACTCGGGACGCAGGTCGAGATTCCGGGTAGCAAAGACGCGACCATCAACTTGGTGCCTATCGACCAAATCATACTAGACATGCTGCGACTGGAGCACATTGGCTTCGGGCCGCAGAAGATTCGCCATTTGATCGGCTGCCACGATTATTCGGTCCGAACGCTCACCGAGCTGCTGCAGGAAATGCTCACGCTGCCCGCGATGAAGTTCGTGGAAATGGGCTCGGAAAAAGTGCGCTCGCCCATCCAGTTGCTATTTGATCGTCGGATGACTTTCTACCGTAGTTACACTCAAACAAACAAGCGCTTTGTCCGTAGCCTTCCACCGCCCGATGGCGTGTTTCCCGCCGACCTCAAGGTCTACCTGAAAGCGTTTGAGGCGGAACTGGTTGACGAGCAAGAAGGGGCGACTCTGGAGCGACACAGGGTAACGGCGGACGACGGTCTTGCGTTGTCTGTTGGGACGACGGGTTCGCCTATGAAACCGGTTGTCGTTCTGGCCAATGCCTATGGGATGCCGGCCCAGTTCATGACGCCGCTGGCCCGGAGGCTAGCCAGCGATTTCCGGGTCGTCACCTGGGAGACCAGGTGGGTGCCCGCGCTTACTCATAGGTTCAACCCGGCGCGGTGTGGTTCTGACGTACACGCGAGCGACCTGACGTCGATTCTGGATCATTTCGGGATCAAGGAAGCGAGCCTGGTGGGTTGGAGCAGTGGCGTGCAGGTCGTGCTACGCGCGATTCACGTCCTGGGCCGCCGGGTACGATCTGCAGTACTGCTGAACGGCACGGTATCCATCGATGAGGCGCGGAAAATACCGATTACGGAGTTCGAGCGAAACCTACGAAAGCTCGCACCTCAAGTCGAGTCGAACAAGCGTGTCGCGGAGCAATACTGCAAGTTGATCTACGGAAGGCGCGTTACAGATGTTGCCGACGAAGACAGGAGTAGGATCGCAGAGCTCCTGGCTGCGACCGACCCGTACTTATTGCACATGACCAGCGCGCCATTCCGCGATCCCGACACGCTGTATCGCTACGCACATATGCTCACAAGGATGTTCGAGGAACCGGAACTGCACGCCGTCGACCCAATGCCGCCGATACTTGTATATGCCGGCAAGCAAGACCTGATCTCGCATGTCCAGATTGGTGTACACCTGCGCGGTCTCATGCCCACTTCGGAGCTCCTCATCGATCCGGAGGGCGACCACTTCGCTCACTTCTACGAGGATCGCGTCGCCGACATGATTCGGAGCTTCATCCACCAGTCGCTGGCCAGTCGCTCGAAGTCGCTCCACCGTCATGACTTGGACACACGAACCACATACATCGGTCTCAGGGAACTGTAACGCTATGCACCTACAGGAAGAATTTCGCCAGGTGCTTCACCGACTGGTGAAGCTTTCGAACGAAGATGAATTCAATCCATTCGACGAAATCAACTGGGACGTCGAAATCCCAAATGACACGCCGTGGATCAGTCACGAACTGATGAGCATCCATGGCACTTCGTGGGAAGACAGCCTAACGCGAGAGCAGATCGTAGCTCTAAGCAAGTGGGAATGCGTCAACTTTTTCAGCCTAAACGTGACTGGCATCCGCGAGCTCCTCCAGGAGATGATGGGCCGAATTCACACACTTGGGTATGAGCTCACGTCGGAGTACCTACATCATCTTATCGCCGAAGAGAACGAGCACATGTGGTACTTCTCTCGGTTTTGCTTGAAGTTCGGAGGCAAGATCTACAATGACAGAGCGATCCGTTTCGATTCGTTCGAAGAAGCCGACATCCGCAACTTTCTGACATTCACCACGATCCTGATCTTCGAAGAGATTGTAGATTTTTACAACAAACACATGGGAGCGGACGAAGGTCTCCCCCCACTCATCAAACAGCTCAACCGCCTGCATCACCTCGATGAGACCCGTCACATAGCCTATGGCAGATTAAACGCGGAGCTTCTGTACCATGAGCTCCGGGACCGCTACGACGAGGATCGGCTCCGGGAGATCGAGCATGCACTGAAGCGATTTATGCTCATGTCGATGCAGAAGATGTACAACGTGCAGATTTACCGGGACGCTTGCATACCGAATCCGTTAGGTGTGCGTAAGGAACTCCTTGGGAACGCGTCGCGCATTCATTTCAACGAGCGCGTACTCGCCAAGACGGCGAAGTTCTTTGCCAAGACGGGCATCTTCGCCAACGCCGAGCTGAGCTTGTAGACCAGTGGGACGCACCCTATCCGGACTGCTCGACGACGCCGCACGACAATGGAGCGATCGCGCCTTCCTTGTAGCCGACCGCGAGTGGACCTACGGCGAGGTAGCTGCCCGCAGTCGTTGCTTAGCGGAACAACTCATCAAGCAAGGGCTGCGACGCGGTGACCGGGTCGTCGTAGCCAGTCAGAACCGCGCGGAGACGGTCATCGTGCTATTTGCAGCCGCGCGAATGGGCGCCATCTTTACGTTGCTTCAGGCCGTCAGTCCATCGGCGGCGCTCGCGGGGGTACTGGCGCAGATCGAACCAGCCGCGCTGTTTGTGGACAGCTGCGGACATAGCCTCCTGCCAAAGGCGACGGCGTCGAGCCTGATTTGGCGCCTTGAAGACCTGCCGCTCGCCGACATTGACTTAGGTACACCGACGACTCAGGGAGTGGGGGGGCCAATCGACCTCGATCCGGCTTGCTTGATCTTCACCTCCGGGTCCACGGGCGGCGCCAGAGGCGTGGCCTTGAGCCATGACAACATCTTGTTTGTCACGGCCGCCATTCAGGAGCGGCTCGGCTACCGCACCTCGGATCGTATTGGGCTGTTTTTGCCGATGTCGTTTGACTATGGCCTCTACCAAGTGTTCCTGGCGGCACAGGTCGGGGCGAGCCTACTCGTCGGCGACGCTTCGATGGCCGGTCCAAGTTTACTCAATGTTCTGGAGGAGCGACGAGTCACTGTCCTTCCTGGAGTACCAAGCCTCTTTGCCGGGATACTTAAGCTCCTGATGCGGCGTTCGAAGACGCTGCCCGACCTGCGCTTGCTAACCAATACAGGCGAGCGCCTTCCGCCAGAGAATGTCGCGCGCCTCCAGCGCTTTCTTCCCAAGGTATCCATCTGCTTGATGTATGGATTGACAGAGTGCAAGCGGGTCTCGATCCTGCTTCCCGGGGAGTTGTCAGAGCGGTCAGGGTCGGTCGGCCGTCCTCTGGACGGGACGGAGGTTTTTGTCGTGGATCCCCACGGCCGTCGTCTGCCCGCCGGAAAGAAAGGTGAGCTGTTGGTCCGGGGGCGGCACGTCGCTTTGGGATACTGGCGAGCCGAAGAGGAATCCGCGGCCCACTTTCGTCGGGGCGCCGACGGCCTGTCCACGGTGCTGTCCACGGGCGATATCTGCCGTTTGGACGAAGAGGGGTTCATATACTTCGAGGGTCGATGCGATGATCTCATCAAGCACAAAGGGTACAGGATCCACCCGGACGAGATCGTGACGGCGGCCTCCAGCATCTCGGGGCTGCTTGAGGCCGGCGTTGTCCAGGTCGAGCCATTTCATAGGCTGGTTCTCCTAGCGACGACGGTCGACACCACACTTACGCCATCGACGATACGGCAGCGGTTGGCGCAGCTACTTGAACCTTACAGAGTGCCTGACGTCGTGCTTGTCGTCGACCACTTGCCTAAGACTCACAACGGCAAGGTGGCGCGTGAAGCACTGGCTAGGATCGCGCAGGAAGGAATGAGATGAGCTTGAACGACGAGTCTGCCAGCTCCGAGCTGGGGCATCGGCTGATATCCGAGTTTGGCTCGCCGCTGTACGTCTATGATCTTGCTGCAGTCGAGCAGAGGATTGACGAACTGTTCGCCGTTCTGCCTCGTGGGGCAAACCTACTGTATTCCTTGAAGGCTAACCCGCTGCCGGCTATCGTGGATGCGGCGTGCAGGCGCGTGTGCCGGGCCGAGGTGTCATCGGTCGGCGAGCTCCAGGTCGCGCTCGACGCGGGTTTTGCGCCCGAACATGTATTGTACACGGGGCCAGCCAAGACCGAACGAGAGTTGCGCGCCGCCCTGCAAGCCGGTGTTGTTCTGTTCTCCGTCGAGTCGTGGGTCGACTTCGAGCGTCTTTACCGTAATGTTGGACCGAACTGCACCCCGGTCCAGGTGCTCCTGCGTGTCAACCCCGCAATGGCGCCTCGTGCCGGCTTGTCCATGGCCGGTGGATCGACGCATTTCGGTCTGGTCGAGAAGCAGGTCTTGTCGGGGGCTAACCGACTTGCGGCCTTTCGTGATCGCCTCCACTTGTCCGGGCTGCATCTCTACTTCGGAACGCAGATCCCAGATTGTGAGGCGCTGGCGGAAGCGTTCGGAGCCGCTATCGAGACCGCGGAGCGAATCAGCGCTGGACTCGACATCCACTTTGACATCCTTGACATTGGCGGCGGATTTCCGTGGCCCTACGGCACACCCGGCCAAGGAGAGTCGCTTGCACCACTCAGGACGGCCTTGGACAGCTTGTCGCGTAGGCGGCGCAGGACGGCGACGGCCACCCTCTGGTTTGAGTCTGGACGCTACATCGCAGCTTCGTCCGGCACCTTGCTTGCCACAGTCATGGATGTGAAGCGTTCCAGACAAGGACGCGACTACATCATCCTTGACACTGGAATCCACCACTTGGGCGGCATGTCCGGACTCGGCCGTATTCCACGCGGACTCTCAATTATGCCACTTGACGTTGGTCGGCCGTCGGAGACCAAGGTCGCCGTGGTCGGGCCGTTGTGCAGTCCGCTCGACTGCTTGGCAGGGCGGGCGGCGATGCCAATTGTGAAGGTAGGCGATCGGGTCCAGATTCGAAATGTCGGTGCGTATGGACTGACCGCCAGCTTGTGCAACTTCCTCAGCCACCCAGCGCCGCTCGAGATCGCGCATCGCGACGGATCGGTGGTCTCCCTTCACCAATTGAAGGGCGGCCACCGCTTACTGGATCCAAGAGGCTTGGATTGCGGGGAGAGCATAGATCTTCCGTATCCCGCTGACGCAGTGTGCACCCTGACCGATGGAAGGAAAATATAGTGAACGAGCTATGCACGTGTGACAGGTTAGTAGGTATCTTGCGTGAGTATCTCCCTCGGGTCGGTGAGGGCGAGGATGTCGAACCATCGGCCAAGCTCGCGGACTTGGGACTCGACTCGATGAACGCCATCAACCTGATGCTTGATATCGAAGGCGAGTTCGACGTCGATTTTCCCGACTCGTTGCTCACTGTCGAGGTCTTCCACTCGGTGGCGACCCTTGAACAGGCAATCCTACAATTAATGTCAGGGTAGTGTCCGGCGTTTTGTTGTGTCGATGAGAGATCCATCCATCAAGATTTGAGAAGAGCCACTTGAAAGGCTTCTCAATAGCCCATGGGGCTCGGTAAAGGTTTGCGATGGTGAAAGGAGAAAGATCAAAGCGATTGGTCAGGCATCGATAAATCTGGCGGTCGTCTGGACGAAAGCTGACAAGCCTCATGATGTTTTCCATTCGATCGCTACCCGCTCCCCGGCGAATCTCCAGATCGGCCAGGACACCCCGCTTTCGATCCATTTTATTGACTTTTTGCTTCCTCACGGTCTTCATCGTCGCGTTGGATTTCGAGCGCTCCATTTTTTCCTCCCGTGCCTGTAAGGTCATGGAATAGATGGTGGTGGTTGTTTGATGTGCGACCAATTCTCTTCGTCGAGAATGATCGAGATGGTGGGGAGGAGAAGCGGGCGAATCGTCGTCGACATCATTGGAGGGCAGCATGCCGCGAGGGTTCAGAGGCGGTAGAAAAACACCGGACACTACTGAATTGATGTGAAACGACTCAATCGCTCGCAGACGTCATCACCGAAGGACCTCCCCGAGAGGTACGCTTCCCTGTGGAAACGCATGCCGCGTTCGCCCAGCTTCGACAATCTTCCGGTGACTGGACTGCCTCAACGTAAGGAGCTGAAGGTCCACGCCGGCGTCCTGCGCACGGCTTTTCGGCTGGTGTTGTGCGCTTGCGCCCTCTGTTGGTTCGCGTTTCGCATGGTCGTTGACTGGCTGCTCCGCCGCGACGCGCCAAGTCGGCGGGCGGTGCACTTACGCGAAATCCTGGAGGGACTCGGCGCCACTTTCACCAAAATTGGCCAGCAGATGGCGATCCGCAGTGATCTTTTGCCCATTGAATACACCACGGAGCTAGAGAAGCTGCTGGACAAGACCCCGGCCTTCGATCTGTCCGCAGCCATCCCCGCCATCGAGAAGGCGACCGGCAAATCCATGGACGAGGTTTTTTCAAGCTTCGACCCGATTCCGATCGGAACGGGGTCGGTAGCCTGTGTGTACCAGGCCGAGTTGGCTGGTGGGGCTCGAGTGGCGGTCAAGGTGCGCCGCCCCGGCATCGTCGAGGTGTTCGCGGCGGACATGCGCGCTATTGAGTGGATATTGAAGGTGGCCGAGGTGTACTTGATTCCGCCCGAATTCTCTCGGAATCTGATTTTCGAACTCAGGACGATGCTGTTTGAAGAGCTGGACTTTCGCCGGGAGGAACGGTACCTCGAGCTCTTCCGACGCCAGGCCCGCCAAAGCGGCCTAA
Source organism: Gemmatimonadota bacterium (assembly GCA_036679605.1). Classification (GTDB taxonomy): domain Bacteria; phylum Gemmatimonadota; class Gemmatimonadetes; order Gemmatimonadales; family GWC2-71-9; genus JAZDCZ01. The sequence continues at coordinate 5,251 of JAZDCZ010000320.1, read as the reverse complement.
AATATGTTCGGGCCCCCCGTACCTATCCCACGTTGTCCAGCGACGAAGTACTCGTCACCGAGTTCGTTGCCGGGCTCTCGATGTCCGACGTCTTGCGCATCATCGAGAGTGACGACCACGCCGCCATGGCACAACTCGAGGAGCAGCGGATCAACCCGAAGAAACTTGCCCGTCGTTTGACGGAAGTCACTTGGTTCTCGGGGCAGGAGGGATGGTTCTTTCACGCTGACCTGCACTCGGCTAACATCATCGTTCGGCCGAAAAGCAGGCTGGTTTTCATCGACTTTGGCTCTTGTGGGGCCTTCACCGAGCGTGAGCGCCACATTTGGCGGCAATTACTAAACAGGCAGAGTGTCGAAGACGTTGGCGGAATGGTCCAGGCGACGATAGCGCTACTCGAGCCTCTGCCACGCATCGACGTGGATGAGTTTTCGGGTCGCCTTGAGGCGATCTTCTGGCGGGATCTCTATGCAATTCAGAGCAAGCAGTCCGCCTGGTGGGAACGGACCTCCGCCAACATCTGGCTCGATGTGTTCAGGCTGGCGCGGGAGTATCGAATTCCCATGAACTTGAACACATTGCGCATGATCCGTTCCACTATGTTGGCCGATAGTCTGGCGGCCAGGTTGGACCACAGGCTCGACCACTACAAGGAATTCAGGAGATACCAGCGCAAAGCCGGCATCAGAGCCGGACTGCGTCTCCAGGCCCAGTTCGAGCGACTCAGTCGGCCCGAAGTCATGGTGCATCTTGAGCAGATGTATGAGGGAGTGTCCAACGGACTGTATCGGGTTCAGCGTTTGATCGATACTGCGGAGCATCGGTTTAAGCGGCAGAGCAGCAATGCGGCGTATATCATCAGCAACACCTTGCGAATGTTCTACTCGCAGCTGGTCATCACTCTTCTATGGGCGAGTTTTGCACAGGCAAAGATGTTGTTCACCTCAGAAGATGACCATACTCTACTCTCGAGCCTGAAAGATCAGATGAGCTCACTGACCAACTGGATTGAGATCCTGAGCAATCCTTGGTACCTCGCGGTGATGTTTTTCGTAGTACTGGCAACAATGCGTCGCATATGGTACCGCCTGGATGGTACAAGAGCGGTCGAGTGACACTCCCCGCCGTTCGATCAGAGGCTTTCGCCGAGGGAGGGGGCCTGGGCGTCGTGTTCATCCGTTGGTTGTGCCGCCTTCGGCGGGAATTCGTAAATCATTCCTTGGAAGGACATTCGAGTTTTCGGATAACCACGGGCACGTCTTGTTTTCGCTCGGCCAGCTTGGCTGCCAGTATGGCGATTTCGTGGCCGAGCGGTGTCCCGCCTTGCGCGTCAGCCTTGGCGTATAGCAGATTCGCAGACTGCGCCAACTCGGTGGCCGTCATGTCGGAGGAGATCCATCCACTTGGCCAGCGATTCTAATTCGTCGTTGGTGAGGATTGTCCCATCTCCCGCCGCCGTAGCTTGCTGATCACAGGGGAGCACACCGTTGAACCAGTTGTCCAGCCACTGGTTCTTTTCGACTTGGTCGTTGATTACCCCGTCGCAGTCGAAGTCGTAAAGCGGGTCGTAGGGGTTTATCCCGGTGATGATTCGATGATTTGATGATTTGCTGCAGACGAAGAAACTCGATGGGCTGCTAAGCGCAGTCCCCGTTGAAGTCCCCATAGAGCGTTTGCTCGACCTGCACGAGATTCGCTCCGGGGTTCGCCCCTATAAGCGCCCCGGTGTAATAGACTAATAGACGTTGATACCGTTCAGATCTAGCGTGGCGAATGTATCCACCGTGACGTCGCCGTTCACGTACATTGCTTCGGGCCAGGGGAAACTCAACGGCAACGAGTTCTTGACGTCGTCCACGAGTGTCGTCGGCTCGCATCCGATTTGCCCAAAGCCCACGCAATTAACGATCAGGTTTCCCACGGTTTGATGCACGGTGAGTCTTTTGGGGTTTGGATTGCCGGCCGGCCGAGCCGATCGAAGTGATCGAAGATCGTTGGTCCGAAGTTGGCGTGCCACGAATGGGGTATCCCGAAAGCATGTGTGACTCGAACACGGAGAGCAGTTCGCTTTTGACGCATGAATGGGGAGCCATTCAGTAAGACGAAAACGGGTGAGAGCTCGATGGGCCGCAGGCGCGAGCTGAGCGGCGCGACGTCTTCATATGAGTGGTTCGTGACCGAGACCGCGGCGTTCAAAACGTCGAGGTTCTTCATGAAAACTTCAGTCCAAGAGATCGGCCGAGATCGACGCGACGGGAGCCATCGTAGCATCGCGGGGCGCAAATCCTCAAGACCGGCCGCGCTCGAACCGGATCGCCTTGCGGATCTCGGCGATCGCGCTCTTTATCTCCTTTCCGGCCGTCTTCGGATGAGCAAACGTCACGAGGTAGGTGTAGTTCCGCAATGGAACGCAGTAGGCATTGATATCGTACTTCTCCTTCGACGAAGTGACACCGATCAGCTTGAGACGTCCGGCGTTCTGTCCGCCCAGCCGACTATTGCTCGCCTTTTGGGCTCCGGCGACCTTCGACAATCCTTGCTCGAACAGAGCTAGCTGGGCCGACATGATCTGGGACTTGCTTCCCGGATCGACGACAGCGCCGGTTCCAAAGCCGGTGTGGACCTTGCGGTCGAGGGTGCCTACGAGAACGATCGCCTCGTAGTGTTCGAGGTATGCGAGGATCTCGACACCCGTGCGCATCCCACCCGAGAGACCCGGAGCTCCTCGATTGTCCTTCGGCTTGACGAGCAGGATCCGGCCGAACGGACTTCCCGGCTCAGGAATTCCCTCGAATGTCCAGGTCTTGTCCTTGGGGCGCGTCACATGAATCTCCGCCAATGACTGGATCCTTAGCTCGAGCGATTCATTGCCGATCGGGCTCGTCGAGTTTCCGGTGTCTTCCGCTGGTCCGGTCCCTTCCTCACCCGCGATTGCATTGAGCATCGTCGCTCGCGGCGTCCCCTGGGTGATCTCAACGAACGTTCCTTTCTTGTCGACGTAAAACGTCCACGGCCAGCTATTATGATTCTTTTCGCCCGCGAGATTCTGGAACGGATTCCATTGCTTACCTGTGAGGCTAACCGGAGCCTTGATGTCTTTGTCCTTGAGGATCCGCTTTATGGCCTTAGATCCCGAGCTAGGCTCGACAGAGATGAGGATGACCACGCCTCGGCTCCGGTAGCTCCGGTAGAGCTTGTCGATTTCCGGTGCGGTTCGTTCGAAGCTGTCTATGAATGAGGCGACAAAGGTCACCGCGACCCCCCTGACGTCATCGCGCGCGATGAGGTTCTTGATGCTGGTGCGAGGACCGAAGTCGCTCTTGGTGAGGAGCTCGAACGGCATTTGGAGTGCCTGTCTCGCCAGCTTCTTGTCTTGAGAGTGCCCGGGGATTGGAAGGATCGCGAGAAATCCGAGGCAAAGCAGAAAGAGAAGAGCCGTGTCCGCAAGCCTGCGCGCCTTCTGACGTGGGTTGTTCATCGAATCCTCCAATACTGTATTCTCAATACCATTCTTCTGGGTTCGGGGTCAGTCGACTGTCCCGGGTTTGAGTGGCCCCATCCGACTCGCCTCATGTTATGTCTTACGGGCCTCGCGGGCAAGCACTGTGATTCGACGGCTGCCTTTTGTCCTCTGGAGAGGACACTCGTTTCCCAAAAGGGGCCGTAGGTGGCTCTGCGGGCGCCAAACCTGGCTCCATGAGGCCATCGCCGAGCAGGGTCGAGGCGTTGAGCGTACGAGGAGGAGATTCGGCGGCAGCCTGCGGAGGTTCAAAACTACCGCGCAAGCGGACCACTGTGCTTTTCCGGGTGAACAGGTTCTACAGTTGGCAGAGATGCTCAAGCCGAAGGTCGGCGAATCGGAGTCGAAGTCAATCACATCGAGCTGGTCTCTGTTTGCCGATACGACGAGCGCTTGGCCGACATGGGGGAGCAGGGTCACGAAGGAGGCTTCCTGGGTGTCCGGAAGCCACTGTGACTACCCGCGGGCTAGCTCCAGAACGAGGCGGAGATCCTTGAGTTGGCGAAAAACTTTCCCAAAGTCTGGCGATCTCCACGAACACCGAGCCAAGAATGAAAGAGGATGGTACGTCTGGTGATTGAGGACGTGACAATCATCAAGGCGGGCGAATCACGGGGCATGTGCGGTTGCGAGGGGGTACGATGGAAACTCTGGTAGTGCCGATTCCGCCGACAGCGTGGCAGGAGAGAAAAACAGCACGGCGCCCCCGGATACAGTCGAAGAAACGGGACAAATTAACATCAGCCTCTGGTACCGGACTTTCCGGAATGCATCGACCGGAGTGGCGGGAGCTGGAAACGTGACCACGGGAGCCGAACTGAGGCCTTCCGGATTGGGACGGTGGTCCCATCACCGCGTGACAAGTACAAGTGGTCCTTCTCCGCGAGATTCGGATCGCTCACTCCGCCGCTGTATCCCAAGGCCCTACGTTGACCTTAAGGGTGGAACCGTCCGGGACGTTTTGCGGGGTCTTCGATGGTACGTTCGGTCCGGAATACGGCCCATTCGGGTCTTCGTCCAAACTAAAGCCGTAAGCCGCGTTGTTGTATAAGATCGGCGTGCCGCTCGTGCGGCTGTCTGTGCCGTCGATGGTGCTGTAGTGGAGGAACTTCGCGTAGTAGTGGCAGATGCTCCCTGCCTTATACCAATCGGCAAAGTGGTTCCATGCGGTGGTTGATTCGCCGTTGGTGATCGGCGTCTCCGAAACACCGTCCAGCGCTACGCCGCGGCAGAATGCCTCCCAGATATCGTCTTGCAGCAAGCCTTCATCGTCAGCGGGCCCGGCTGGCGTAAGATTGACGCCGTAGGATTGCTGAAAGACGTATTGCGCGCCCCTGAGGCCGGGTTTCATGTTACCGCGGTCGAGCGGCATGTAAAACGTGAACGTGCCGTTGATACCCTTGAGCACGTATGCTGGCGACTCCACCCCAGTATCCGGGTTCGTCTGCTTCGAGCATTGCCCGGAGTAGATCTTCGTCGTCGCACCGGCATTCAGGTTGATGCTGAGGTATTTCCCGACGCTGAAGAAGCTCAGCAGCGCGGAATCCCAGTAGCTCGCCAACGGGTCTGTCGTCGCGACGGAGTAATTGACGCTCTTCGACGCCAACATGTCATTGGGTGCTAAGTCCCACATTATTTGACCCGGGTTCTCCCACAAACCTTGGTTCGGTCGGGGCGGAAGAAAGGGACCTTTCGGCCCCTCGTTGGTTCGCGTGATTCGTCAGCTTTCGG
>JAZDCZ010000319.1:0-2070 GCA_036679605.1 Gemmatimonadota bacterium | reverse complement strand
CTGTGGAGTTCGCCGCTCTCAGCCAAGTCGACCTCCTAGAGGCTATAGCAGACTCGGTCTCGCCCTGCCTGGACTCATTGTGGAGCTTCGATTCCGATGTAGCCGCCGTGGTCTCGCAGTCCAACGTCGTGGCCGTATCCGCGGCTATCACCTCCGATAGCGCTGCCCTGCCCGCTACCGCGACCCGGCTCAGAGAGCTTACCTATTTCTTTCAGATCGCCTTTTACCACGAGTTCTACCAGGCGGAAGTCACCTACGATACGAACACTTTCGACGCTGCAGCAACGGCCTTGGCCGGCCTGTCGGCCGAGGCCGCTTTTTATCAGGATACAACCGAGATCATCGCTCTACGCGATCAGTGGATCGTCAGTATCGACAGCACGATGGCGACTCACCGAGCGGTCGACGCCGTGCAATGGATGATCCAGCGTTACCACGACGACGTAAGTTTGGCCCTGGACTACAGCGAACGGGTGGCGGCATTTGCAATGTTCTTCACGCTGGCGCGGCAGGTGTCGGCGCATGCGTCCGAAGGCGCCAACAGCCCCTGGTACGGCCTGATCTCCACTGAGTTCGTCAACCTGGTTGCAGCCGTCGGTCTGGACCGCAACTACAACGACAATACCATCGCAATCGTCGAAAACGCCCTCTACGCACTGGCCCAGTTTTCCGTTCTCGATACGCCTACCGCAGCAGCAGCGCATCAGGCCTTGTCGAATGCGTATACAACCCTACCTCAGTTCTCCCCTCCTTGGTTCCGGGCCCTGCTCGGGCTCGAATGGAACTTCAACTCCTCACTCGCCGACGGTAGCCAGCTCGACTTGGACAGCCTGCGCCAGGACGTCACCGAGTTCGCACTGCCGAACACCTTCGTATTCGGCCAGGGACGCACGGTCTTTCGCACCGCCATCGACCGGGAAATTGCCGCGTCCCTATACGACGCCATGCAAGAGGTTAAGAGCCAGTTCTTCCGCAAGACCAACTTCCTCGATGCTGTCGCCGGTGACCGCAACGAGGCCTTGACCCTTGTCGTCTACGGCAGCCCTGACGACTATGCTACCTACCATCCCTTTCTCTTTGGCTTGCCGACCAACAACGGCGGTATCTACATAGAGCCCGATGCTACTCTCTACACCTACGACCGTACGCCTCAGCAGAGCACCTACACGCTCGAAGAACTATTACGGCATGAGTACGTCCACTATCTGGTATCGCGCCACTTGATCGCCGGTAACTGGGGAGCGCCGGACTCTCTGTACGATGGCGGCAGGATGGTTTGGTACGATGAGGGCTTGGCCGAATTCTTCGCCGGCAGCACTCGCCTGCAAGGCGTCCTGCCGCGCGCAACGTTGGTCGATCTGACCAGTACCGATGCAGCGAGAATGACCGTCGCCGAGATCATGGACGCAGACTACGGGAGTGGTTTTACCTTCTACCGTTACGCAGGGCTCCTGTTCACGTTCTTGAACAGCGAGCAGCCCGAGACCCTCATCGAACTGTTCGACGCCGTCCGAAGCAACGATGCGGCAGCGGTCGACATATTGTGGGCCGATCTGGCCAGCGACACGGCGCTGCAGACTCGCTACGACGCTTATCTCGCTTCACGTATCGCCGAAAGGCAAAGCGCCAACGGGTTTTTCGCCGAAGACGTACCGACTTCGTTATCTCGCTTCACGTATCGCCGAAAGGCAAAGCGCCAACGGGTTTTTCGCCGAAGACGTACCGACTTCGCACGCATCGATCGGTCTAGCTTCCGATAACGCGACTGCCGTTCGTTCCCTGCTCGAAGCGACCCTAGAGTGGCCACAGGCTTCTTTTGTAGTCTCCGCCGATCGCTACAGGTACTCGACGACCCTATCCCGGACCGTGACCGCACCAGAGCCCGAGGGAGTCCGCCACGAACTCGACACATGGCTGGATCAGCTACTGAGCAACCTCGAGTCCCAGGGTACAAACTTCACCTCGGCAGTGGGTTGGTTCGGCAACATTTGGACAAGCGGAACTACGGCCAACGCCACCTTTGCTGTTGAAGGTCCCTACCTAGCCACCGACACCGACACGACGGCCCCC
>JAZDCZ010000032.1:0-2720 GCA_036679605.1 Gemmatimonadota bacterium | reverse complement strand
GAACCGCGAGAACCGCGGTATCTTCATCAGCGACCTGGGCCTTGGTCGGGTCGAGGTGAAGTGGAACGAGTTTCGTGAGGTCCGCTTCACCGACCCACCCGACAACATCTCGTACGTGAACTTCGACGGCGGCCACCGGCTGCGCGGTACGGTGTATGCCGAGGATGGAGAGAGATACACGGGCGCTATCCGTTGGGACAACGACGAGCAGTGGTCGTGGGAGGCATTGGACGGTGAGTCTCGGGACGTTGAACTCGATGTGGAATTCGGCCTGATTCGATCGATAAGCCGAGTCTCAGCGCGCAGAGCGCGGGTCACCCTCCTGGACGGGAGAGAGTTCGTGATGCGCGGCTCGAATGATGTGAACGACGACAACAAGGGAATCTTCATCGAGCTGGACGACGGCGGGATGGTGATGCTGGATTGGGACGATTTCGAGCGAGTCGATTTCCAGCACTAATTAGCTATCAGCTTTCAGCTATCAGCTATCAGCTAGACGTCGGCTCGTGGCTGAATCAGCGATGACGCCTTTTCTACTCCGCAACCTCTCATCGCGTACGCTTCGCGTCGTTGACCCGCGAACCGCGGTGGGTGGCGCCGTAGGTCTAACATCGGCGCCCGCAGCAATGGTCCTGTATACTGACAGCTGACAGCTGAGACTGTGTCAAAAGTCGGGATTGGTTCAGCTGAGACTGTGTCAAAAGTCGGGATTGGTTGTAGTTTGTAGCCGTCACTCTCATTCGTGCAAGCGAGGTGCCGTATATGGACTACGTCAGCGGCGTCGATCGGGAGCAGCAGGTGCTTTTCCCCGAGGTGCTGGATGAGTACGTGGGGGAAGAGAATCAGGTGCGCTTTATCGATGCCTTCGTCCGCCAGTTGGATTTGGCGGTCTTGGGGTTTGCGCACGCCACCCCGCCGGTGACGGGCCGGCCGCCGTATCATCCGGGGGATTTGCTGCGGCTCTACATCTACGGCTATCTGCACAAGATCCGCACGAGCCGGAAGTTAGAGCGTGAGGCTCACCGCAACGTGGAACTCCTGTGGTTGCTGCGCAAATTGCAGCCCGACCACAAGACGATCGCGGAATTTCGCCGCACCAACCCGAAGGCTGTCCGGCGGGTGTGCCGGGAATTTACGGTGCTGTGCAAGCGGCTGGATCTGTTTGCGGGCGAGCTGATCGCGATCGATGGCAGCAAGTTTCGGGCGGTGAACAGCAAGGCACGCAACTACACGCGGAAGGACCTGCGGCGGCTGCTGAAGGCGATTGATCGGAAGATTGGCCGCTACCTGGGGGAGTTGGACACCCAGGATGCCACGGAGGCCGCGGTGGCCTCGCCGAGCGGCCCCGACCTGCAGCAGCGGATCGCGACGTTGCAGGAGCGGCAGGCGGAGTATCAAGGGTTGCTGACAGATTTGGACGAGGCGGATCAGGAGCAGGTGTCGCTGACGGATCCCGATAGTCGGCGCATGAAGAGCGGGTTGCGCACGGAGGTGAGCTACAACGTGCAGACGGCGGTGGATGCGAAGCACAAGCTGATTGTGGCGCACGATGTGACGAATGACGGCACCGACCGGCACCAGTTGAGTCCGATGGTGCAGGCGGCGCAGGAGATGCTGCACGCGGATGCGCTGACGGTGGTGGCAGACCGGGGCTACTACAACGGGCCGGAGATTAAGGCGTGTGTGGATACTGGGGTGACACCGTTGGTGCCAAAGCCGCAGACGTCGGGCAATCGCAAACGCGGGCTCTTCACGAAGGAGGACTTCCGGTATGATCGCGCGCGGGATTGTTATTCCTGTCCCGCTGGTGCAACGCTGACGAATCGCTCGGCCCCGGGTCGCCGGAACCACTGCTACCGCACGGCGGCCTGTAGCGGGTGTGCGCTGCGAGCGCGCTGTACGCGGAACAAGCAAGGTCGTTGCCTGGTGCGGTGGAAGCATGAAGGGGTGTTGGACGAGATGGCGCGAGGCCTCACGAGGCGCCCTGACGTTATGCGACAACGAGCGTGCTTGGCCGAGCACCCGTTTGGCACGATGAAGCGGGGGATGGATCAGGGGTATTTCTTGCTCCGTGGGCTGGAGAAGGTGAAGACCGAGTTCAGTCTCACGGTGCTCGCATACAACCTCAAGCGGGTGATCCGGATCGTCGGCATGCCGCAGTTGCTGGCGGCCGTCGCATAGGAGGCTTTGCCGCCCTATTTGCGTGCGCGAGCGCTCAAAGATGGCGCGCCGGTCCCCCGAGAATGGTTCACCGCGCCGCGCAGCGGTGGGAAACCCGTCACAGGTCATTTCGCCGTAACCACCGCGTGGCAGGACCAAAATGCGACACTTGTGACACGGTCGAATGGTTCACCGCGCCGCGCAGCGGTGGGAAACCCGTCACAGGTCATTTCGCCGTAACCACCGCGTGGCAGGACCAAAATGCGACACTTGTGACACGGTCTGAGCTGATAGCTGTGATTATCTCTACCGGAAAATCCCCTTCGGCATATGCATGCTTACGAGTACGTGCGGAACGTCGACGACTTCAGAGATTTTGAGGTCGCCGGCGAGTGAGCTCAGCATGTAGGCGTCCTCGCCGCTGAGGCCATGCTCGGCCTGTAGATAGTCGATCATGTACAATGTGGCCTTGCGCGCTGCCTCGTCGATCGTGGTCGCGAACGCGGTTACGGCGTAGTAATCATCGGTCTCGTACTGAGGTTCCTGAATCGCGCGGGCAC
>JAZDCZ010000318.1:0-3017 GCA_036679605.1 Gemmatimonadota bacterium | reverse complement strand
GATACGTCGTTGGAGGAGGGTCTTCAACAGACGATCGAGTGGAAGCTCAAGAATAGTTGAATTGATCCTCCGCTGAATATTCGGTCAGCTCTTGAGTAGTGTATTTGGAGAATGATATCCATGGACTCCAATGAGTGACATCGATCAACGGATGTTCACCGAGTCTCAATCTATCTTCGTGTGACGCCACGACAGGCCGGGGAGGAAGAAGAACCCTTCGAGAACTTCAGTAAAGTAGAGATAAACGTCTGCAGTCGGTGAAGTACATGCTGCACAGGTGAGCGGATGATCCGAAGTCGCGGAGCTTTAAGGTCAATGACAATATTACGAAGTGTAGTTCATGTGCGTATTCCAGTCGAACGCAGCCACCGATTCCAGTCGAATGCAGCCACCCAATCCAGTTGAACGCAGCCACTGATTCCGGTCGAATGCGACCACCTATTCCGGTCTGAACGCAGCCACTTTTTGACGCGCTACCGGATTGGGTGGCTGGATTCTGCCGGAATGTCAGGCCGGAGCATTTAGCGTGGGACAATAATCTGGGCGGTCGTCGTTCTTCCTCCTCCAATTCACTTTTGCGAGGAGGTATCAATGCCCGCACACCGGTTGTCCATGCATAAATGTCAAGACGTTCTTCGAATGCACTTTCAGGCGAAACTGAGCTGCCGTCAAATCGCCCGGGCTCTGTCGCTTTCGCGCGCAGGGGTTCGGGTAACTATTGAGCGAGCGACGGCGGCCGGCCTCACCTGGCCGCTCCCAGAGGCCGTGACAGACGCCGAACTGGAATTACTCCTGTATCCGCCCCCCGAGCCTGACAGCGCCCACCCAAGGCGCCCGTTGCCTGACTGGGAGAAGGTCCGGAGTGATCTCAGCGGAAAGCATGTCACCCGGCGCCTCTTGTGGGAGGAGTATCGCGAGGCGCATCCGGACGGCGTCGGATACAGCCAGTACTGCGATCTCTACCGGCAGTGGTTACTCCACGTTGATCCGGTCATGCGGATCGAGCGTAAGGCCGGAGAGAAACTCTTCGTCGACTGGAGTGGCGACTCGATTGGAGTCATCGACCCGAAGACGGGCCTGGTTCATCAGACACAGCTCTTCGTAGCCGTCCTTGGGTCATCGAGTTATCTCTACGCCGAGGCAACGTGGACGCAGCAGCTCCAGGACTGGATTATGGCCCACGTCCGAGCCATTGATTTTCTGGACGGTTGTCCAAAATTACTAATCCCCGATAACACACTGACGGCTGTCAAGCGGCCATGTTACTACCATCCGGCGATCAACCGGAGCTATGCCGATATGGCCAGGCACTACGGCATGGCCATCCTGCCTGCGCGCGTACGAAAACCTCGAGATAAAGCGACCGCGGAAGCCGGAATTCTCCATGCCCAGCGACGAATACTGGGCCGCCTTCGTAAACGACAGTTCTTCTCGTTGGCCGATTTGAACGAAGCCATAGCCGATGAAGTGGATGCCATCAACGAGGCTCCATTCCAGAAACTGGAGGGATCTCGCAAGAGTCAGTTTGAGGAAATCGACCGGCCGGCGCTCATGCCGCTACCCTGCGTCCGGTACGAATATGCACAATGGCTTAGCCCGCGGGCAGGAGTCAACTACCACATCGAAGTGGAAAAACACTTTTACTCCGTGCCCCACCGCCTCATGCGGCTCAAGCTCGATGTGCGCCTGAGCGCAAGCGTCGTGGAGGTCTTCTACAGGAATGAGCGTGTGGCAAGCCATCGCCGGAGCTTCATTGAATATGGCTATACCACAGTCGCGGAGCACATGCCGTCGAATCATCGCTTTTATGCCGAGTGGAATCCGGAACGGATTCAGAAATGGGCAGCTTCGGTGGGAGAATCTGTGGCTGAGGTATGCAAAGAGATCATGCGCAAGCGGCCACATCCCGAGCAGGGCTTTCGGGCGTGCCTGGGCATCATGCGTCTGGCCGATCTCTACGAGAAAGATCGCTGTGAAGCGGCCTGTCAGCGGGCTCTCGCCGCCGGAACGGTGAATTATCGCTCCATCGAATCCATTCTGAAGCGAGGCCTCGACCGCATGCCACTGTTCTCTCAAACTACCCCCGAACCTTTGCCGAACCACGAGCATATTCGCGGCCCCGAATACTACAACTGACCTAACATAAACCACGAACGAATGCTTACACATCCCACACTTGAACAGATGCGTCGTCTTCGCCTGAACGGCATGGCCGACGCCTATGCCGAACAGAATGCAAGTTCCGACGCCGAAGCGCTCTCCTTCGATGAACGGCTCGGACTCCTTGTTGATCGCGAACGCAGTGATCGCGAATCACGACAACTCTCCAGCCGTCTTCGGCGAGCACGCCTGAGGCAACAGGCCTGTCTCGAGGATATTGATTATTCTTCCGCACGCGGACTTGACAAATCCGTCATCCGGGCGCTCGCCCGGTGCAACTATGTCAAGCATCATGAGAATATCCTCATTGTGGGAGCCACAGGAACCGGAAAGACCTTTCTGGCCTGCGCGCTCGCTCACAAGGCCTGCCTTCAGGGCTTCTCGGCCCGCTACGAACGACTCTCGCGTCTGCTCGAATCCATTCAGTCAGCCCGCGCCGACGGCACCTATCCGAAACTGGTGGCTGCTCTGGCCAAGATCGACATATTACTCATTGACGACTTTTGTCTCGTTCCGATCGTTGGCAACGGGCGAAACGATCTCCTCGATATTCTTGAAGATCGAAGTGGAAGGCGCTCGACGATCGTCACCAGTCAGCTGCCCGTTAACGAATGGCACGCTGCAATAGGGGATGACACATTGGCAGACGCAATCCTCGACCGCATCGTGCACAACGCTCACCGTATTACACTCAAAGGCGATTCCATGCGAAAAAAGCGAACTCCTAAAATCGAATCCAGCCACCCTGCTACTTAAAACCAATTCCCTCGCTTCGCTCCGATCAGGCGGCCGCGTTCACGCCGGAATCGGTGGCTGCGTTCGACCGGATTGGGTGGTCGGGAACACCGGAATACGCA
>JAZDCZ010000317.1:0-5396 GCA_036679605.1 Gemmatimonadota bacterium | reverse complement strand
CCAGAAGCACCGGAAGGCCTCGTCCCCTCAACAGTCAGGGCTGATTGCCCATGGACAAAATCCCCAGCAATCGGCGGCGGCGAGGTGTGCCATTGACAATCGCTTTCATAGAACACCTGTAAGGCCTCCGCTGTCAAGCGGCCGTAGCTAGACAACACGGGGTGGGGCGGCCCCGTTGATACGGTGTAGTTCAGCATCGAGCGGCTCTGACTTCGTTTCAAATACGGTGCGATGCTCTGCACCAAACACTTATCGAGGCTCGTCGCTACAGGGATCGTTTTCTTACCCTGCGGCCTAGAAACTCATCTGTGCCCTCGTGCCGTCCTACTCAAGGGGCGACCTCATCCATACCGGCATGGTCAGTTAGCTAGAGGCTCGGCTGACGACCAGGACCGCTGCGGCATCCTTTGCGATAAACTGTACCACCGTGCGGAACATCGAGTGGGTGGTGTTATGGATCGAAGCGTATCGTGTTCGCCTGCGATTGATAACGCGGCTTCATAGGGTGCTACCCGGACGCAACTACGACCTCGGGCGGTGGGAGCGCACGGATCCCGGTACCAAGAGCCGAGTCGGGGAGATGGGATAACCCGCTTGCGAACCCGCTACGCAGCGTGGCAGCGCTCATCCCACGCAGCATATTGACGGGTGCGGATATGCAGTGCATGCTTGAAGCCGTTGGGATTGCTAGAGTAATCTCAGGAGGTGCCCTTGACGGCATGTTCGCTACGCGACTTAGGGTAGGTTGCGAACCCGTTATGGGTGTCGCCGAGAACTAGTTATGCGGCGGCAGGTTCCTTTCCGGAGGGCTATCCTGAAGATGGCACCGGGAGTAACCTTCCTTACGACATCAACGAGGAGTCGGCCACATGCCGGAATCTGGCGTCAATCGCCGCGAATTCGTCGTCGGCTTCGCGGGCGCTGCAGCCAGCGCATGGCTGGCCGCGCACCTGCCCGGGTTGCGCGCGGCCGCCGCTTACGCCGCGACCGTCGGCTCCCAGCAAGCATTCGAGTTCTTCACGCCAGACCAGGCGCGCGATTTCGACGCGATTAGCGCCCAGATCATTCCAACCGACGATACACCCGGCGCTCGTGAGGCGCACGTCGTGCGGTTTGCCGATCGCTTCCTTGCCACGGTGGCCAAGGACTGGCATCCGGGAATGCAACACGACTTCAAGCTGCTCGGCGACGCCTTGGAGAAGTGGAAACCGGGCAGCGGCTCTTTCGCGGCGCTCAGTAACGCCAACCAGATCGCGTTCTTGACCGAGCTGGAGAAGTCGCAGCCCGATGCGTTTGACGATTTCCACGAACTCACCATGCTCGGCATGTTCTCGGACCCGATACATGGTGGAAACTTCAATAAAGTGGGTTGGAAGCTCATCGGGTTCGAAGATCGATACGCGTGGACGCCCCCCTTCGGGTACTACGACCGTGTCTGATCCCATCCATCACCGAGTGGCACCGCCTGTGGTCTCGCTGCCGCGCATGAAGACGTATCGTCCGAGCGACGAGGTGGACTTCGTCATCGTCGGCTCGGGAGCGGCGGGCGGCGTCCTAGCACACGAGCTGTCACGCTCCGGCTTTTCTATTGTCGTCCTCGAGCAGGGTCCCTGGCTCACCGAGAAAGACTTCAGCCACGACCCGATGAACGACCGGTACCACCCTGAAATGCGGATGTATAATCCGGGACAAGAACAACCGCAAACTCGGCGCGCCAGCGCGGCGCAGACCGCACGGAAGGGCGGGTTCGCCGAGTACGGCCGGATGGTCGGTGGTGGCACTGTTCGATTCGGAGCACACTACTGGCGGTTCCGTGAGGTTGACTTCGAGCTGGCAACCCGTCGCGGCGTACCGGACGGATCAAGCGTGGCTGACTGGCCGATCACGTACCGCGATCTGGAGCCGTACTACACCAGGGTCGATTGGGAGATCGGGGTTTCCGGCTTGGCGGGGAATCCCTTCGAAGCACCGCGGAGCAAGGGCTATCCCGTTCCCCCTCTGCCAATCAAGTCCGAGGGCGTGCTGTGCGAGCGAGGTGCGAAAAAGTTGGGCTGGCGGGCGTGGCCGTCCCCGATGGCGATTCTCTCGCGTCCCTACCGCGGGCGGTCGGCGTGCATCGCGTGTGGGTTGTGCGAACGCTTTGGTTGCGAGGTTCAGGCCAAGTCGAGCACCCTTGTCACCATGATTCCCAGCGCTATCGCCACGTCACGGTGCGAAATCCGGCCCGACAGCTACGTCAGCAAGATCGAGATGGGATCGGACGGGCGCGTCATGGGCGTCACCTACTTCGACAAGGCCAAGAAGGTCGTCTTCCAACGCGCCAAGGCGGTGGTGCTCTCGGCCAATGGCGTCGAGACGCCCAAGCTCCTCTTGCTCTCCAAGACGGCTGCATTTCCCGACGGGCTCGCGAACTCGAGCGGAGAGGTCGGACGCAATTTCGTGAACAACTGGACCTCGGGTGTGGAGGCCCTCTTCGGCCATGAGGTCAACGGTTGGAAGGGTACCCGCGGAGGTCGCGCCATCTTCGATTTTCTTGAGGTCCCCAAGGAGCTTGGTCTCTACGGTGGCGGGGGTATCGTGGTGGGCAGCAACCAGATCCCCGGAGGCTATTCATGGCCTGGGGAGCCGCGGTGGGGAGGCGAGTGGAAGAAGCGGGCGAAGGAGTACTTCAGCAACCGCGTTGTGGCTTTTGCTATCACTACGCAACTTTCGGTCGCCACAAATCGTGTTGACCTTGATCCGATGGAGAAGGACACGTGGGGACTCCCGGCACCACGCCTGACGTTCACCCCACATGCATTGGATCTCAAGCTCGGGGAGTGGTTCGGGGCCCGCGCGCGCGAGCTGCTGGAAGCAGCGGGCGCCGCCAAGGTCTCCTCCAGCGGAAGCGGATTCCCGGTTCCGCAGCATTTACTCGGTACGTGCCGTATGGGGAAGGATCCACAAACGTCGGTCGTTGATGCTGATCACCGCGCTCACGACGTGCCCAACCTGTTCATTGTCGACGGCAGCAATTTTGTGACGTCGGGTCCTGCTCCGACAATCACTATTCAGGCACTGGCCTTCCGCGCGGCGGATCGCATCGCGCAACTTGCGAAGGCGCGCAGTATATAGAGGGAATGCAACTGAGCCGCCAACCACACGCCGCATAACCCGCGCTTGCAGCTGCGAGGCCCTAATCGCTCCGGCCGCCACCGCGTATTCTTGGTTGGCCTGGATGGCGGCGGTCTCAGCAGGGCCTCGCAGCTGAAGCGCAAGTCGTTATGCCGCAGAGGATGGGGCAGATATGGGACCGGGACAGTACATCGACGTGAGATGTCTAGTTGGCTTGGTCGCCTGCTTCGTGATCGGTCATCCGCTGAGTGCCCAGGAGGCTGAGGGACGGGTTGATCTCGGCGGGGCAGAGATCTTCTACCGTACCTACGGCTCAGGCCCACCTCTGCTCCTCGTACACGGCTTTTTCAGCACCGGAGAGCTTTGGAGTGACCTAGTGCCGGAACTTTCTCAATCCTACCGCCTGATCGTTCCCGACATGCGGGGAATGGGGCGGTCTACCAATCCAAGCGAGAAATTTGTTCATGCGGAAAGCGCCTCCGACATTTTGGCGCTGCTTGATCACCTGGGCATAGATGAGGTGCAAGCGGTTGGGCATAGCAGTGGGGCGTTGACATTGATACACGCTGCCACGCGAGAGCCCGGCAGGTTCCGCTCGTTGGTGCTTCTCGGTGCCCCAGTCAATAACCCGGAGTCAGTCCGTGAGTTTCTACGTGGGATAAGTTTCGAGGGATTCCCGCCCCATATTCGCGAAAACCTCCTTCGCTGGCACCCCGGGGGTGAGGAACAGATTCGCAGATTGGTTTCCCAAGTTCATCAGTTTGCCGAGGAAAGCTTCTACGACGACATGAACTTTAAGGCTTCGCAATTGGGGACAATAACAGCCGAGACCTTGGTCGTTCACGGAGACCGCGATGTCCATCCCATCGAAGTTGCGTTCGAAATGTACCGCGCGATTCCTAACGCCTATCTCTGGGCTGTTCCGAATGGGAACCATGCTCTGGTCTTCGAATCATGGGATGGCTCGTTCCCAGGCGCGGATTCGTTTCTTCCGGTCTTACTGGATTTCCTTTCAGGTGGATGGTCAGCCAGATGATGCGTGTGCGCCTATATGGTCTGCGGCATAACAAGCCGTAGCAGCGGACGGCGCGTCGGCTGCGGAGAATGTAAGGATCAATATGTGCGGTTAGAGGTTCAAAGAGTTAGTGGAGGGCGCCGCCGCTGAACGGCGCGGCGTTAGCCAGCGGGATCACACCGCAGTTCCGTTTGTCACACAAGGAGGCATGTGTGAGTCGCAAGAGGCTCTCCGATCCGCAGGTCACGATTGACCGGTTCGTACAGAAGCTTGCCAAGGCCGCTTTCGATGCCGGCTGGCTGGTAGCCCGTACAGTGGGCGACGGATCAGAGCGCTCGTTCGCAATCGTACGGCAGAGTGAGGACGACAGAGTTGAAATCAAGTTCTTTGCGAAACTTAGCCAGAGTGAGCGCGGCTGGTGGGGCGTCATGTTCGCGAGAGCCCTTGGCTCAGGTCCACGGGTATCTCACTGAGGACGTCTTCCACCTCGCCTACGGCACCGCCGTCACTGTTGTACTCGGTGGACCGATCCCCGCCCGGTTCATGGCCCGGACCCGAAACCGCAGCTCGACTCCACGAGGCTGATCGCGCAGCAACTCGACGCGGTCGATCGAGGTTTCGACGTCCTCCCACGCACCGCCGAGCTTGCGGCGCTGGACGCGGTATGCGGCCACCTCGCCGCCGTCCTCGGGAGCATCCCACGCGAGCAGGATCCACGTGTCGCCCTCCTCACGGATCGCCATGTTCCGCACCTCGCCCGGCGGCGCGAGCGGGGTGCGCGGGCGCCGGGCGCCCCTCTGAGTGAGACACCTTTCTACTGTTAGTTTAGTGAGCAGGGCGATGAAGGAGAATGGGGATGGACACGATGGATGTGGCTCTCTCTGATCATGGTCTGGAGGTGGAGGTATTGGCAAAGGCGAAGCGCCGGCGTTTCACCTTGGAGTACAAGCGGCGGATTTTGCGAGAAGCGGATCGGTGCCGTAAGTCGGGAGAGATTGGGTCTCTATTGAGACGCGAGGGCTTGTACTCATCGACTTTGAGGAACTGGCGAGCTGCGCGAGAGCGGGGGGAATTGGGAGGTCAGGGTACTCGTAGGCGAGGACCGGAAGCAAAGCGGCCCGACCCGAGCTTGAAACGGATCGTCGAGTTGGAGCGAGAGAACCGGCGACTGCGACAACGTACAGAGCGGGCAGAGGCTCTGGTAGAGGTCCAAAAAAAACTTTCGGAACTGCTGGCGATCGACCTTCCAGAGAGCGGCGGGAGATTG
>JAZDCZ010000316.1:0-2303 GCA_036679605.1 Gemmatimonadota bacterium | reverse complement strand
GGTTCTCCCGCACTTTTGGTGATTCTCCCTGCTCCCGGGGTTGTGCTTGGTTGGCGCTTGAATCTTGCCACGCAAGCAATCTTGAGAACATCGGTTACGCCGTCAAACCCTCCTTATTCTCCCGTTGCCACGATTCTGAAACTATCCAGCATAGAGCACGCGCTGTCGGAGCAGGTCGAAGTTTGCCCGACCATACATTTGGCGTTTGATCAGTTTGAGACGATTCACCTGCCCTTCCAACAGCCCATTACTCCACACAGTCGTTAGCCCCGCATTCACAGCGTCGAAGTCGGATTTCAAGCCGGTAGCAAACGTCCTGAGTTCGCGTGGTACAGTGGAAGCCCATGCATGCTGGATCCATGAATCCAGAGTCTCGGAACTCTCCCCGCGAACCATAGCCGTAAACTCACGAGCCAATTGGGTGGCCGCACGTATTTCGGAACTTCGTTCCAAGAGGGCGTTGACAAAGGCTCGGTCTTGATTGTCCAGGTCACCTGGATCGTTGAGGAGCAGCCAAGCGGATCGCCGCACCGACGGCGGTTGTGCGGTGGATGGTCGGACCGTGGAAGAACCACCATTGCTTCGATCCCAATGGGCCACGCGGCGGCGAACGCTGCAATACGAACCCGTGAATCCGATGGCTTCCAACTCCCGGAAGAGTTGGGCGGCGTTATGACAACCCTCTTGCCAGCGCTTTTCCAAGTGGTCCGTGAATCGATCAGTTTTACTGGCGTACTTGCGCGTCGCCCGCTCCGGGAACTCTCCCGCACGAATGTATCTGCTCACGGTTTCCCGATTGATGTTCAACTGCCGGGCAATCTCCCGGCGGGACATTCCTTGATGATCGAGTTTCATCACCTGTTCGTATTTTTCAAGCCTTCGATTCCGCCGAGTATCGCGATGCGTCGGGCGACGGGGTAGCGAGTTGACCCGGCTACGATTCAGCCCCTCTGCATCGCTCGGCTTCGTGGGAGGATCGCGACCGGCGGCATCTCGCATGGCCAACTTCAGTTGTGGGTGGCGGTGGTCCAGCATTCTGACCATTGCTTGTTGCAGGTTCCGCATCAGGTGGAATCGATCCGCGACCTGGATCGCTTGCGGTGCTCCCTTGGATGCACCATTGGCGTAGCAACGGGCTCGATCCCGGGTGATGACTTCGACTTCCGGATGTTTGCGTAGCCACGCCGCAAGCGTTTCCGGCTCACGATCATCGAGCAGATCGATGGGACGGTTCAGTTCATGATCGCATATCAGCGTTCCATACCGCAGTCCTTTTCGCATCGCCCAGTCATCAACTCCGAGAATCCGAAACGTTGACGCAACGGGGATGCGTGTTCGTCGTATCGTTCGAAGTAGAGTGTCGGGACTGACGAGCATGCCGAGTTGTCGAGCGAGTCGAGAACCCGCTTCCCCGCCGCACACGAAGGCGATCGATGCCATTGCGTCCGTCAATCGATCGGTGTTTCGTGCGTAGGCACGCGTGACATCAGGTAGGCGCTCCGCAAAGATGCGCCGCTGGCAGGTCGGGGAATCACAAAAGAACTTGCGCGATCGTAGCAGCAAACGCACAGACCGACCCTGCCAAGGTAAATCCCCGAGGTGGCGGGTATATCGGCTGTGCTCCCGCGCCGATCGACGGGCGCATAGGGGGCATATCCCGTATGGCACCTGGGATTGCACATCGATCGTAACCACATCGGATTCGACCTTTATCTGAAGGCAGCGCAGGGTTGCGGGCTGCGGCAGATGTGGATTGACCATCTGAGCAGACTCCGTTCCGCTTGTTCAAGGTCCATCCATGGGCCAAGTGCGTGCATTCTAACGCCAAATCCGGATACCGGGCTGTTTCACCAAAAGTGCGGGAGAACCAGTTTTGGGTGCCCTGTGACACGCAGGGAGGCTAGGGAGATGTTGACGGTGGACCAACACGATCTGATTCGACGCAAGCATCTTGTGGACGGGATGAGCCAGCGGGCGGTTGCGCAGGAACTGGGTCATGCCCGTAATACGGTGGCCACCTCTCGCAACAACGTGATATGTATTGGCGTAACACGATACGCTGGAAACCGTCGGGTCTGCACGGACGTAAATTAGCGTATAAATTATACGCAACGGGGTAAACTCACAGGCTAGGTATGCAATACTTGCAACACCCAATCCCCACCAGTATCCTCAAGATAGCTGTTACGAGCTATTTCAAATCATGGAATCCTCCTGGGGGTCAAGAGGTCGGAGGTTCGAATCCTCTCGCCCCGAATAGCCAAACTCCTTTGTTTTTAGGGGTTTATCGCAGTATTGAGGCC
>JAZDCZ010000315.1:0-2230 GCA_036679605.1 Gemmatimonadota bacterium | reverse complement strand
AGCCTGGGAGAGCGCATATCAGGATAACCCCGAAGCGACGACGGGGGTTTTCGGTAGACGCTTCAACAACAGCGCTCAGCCTCTGACAAACGAATTCGGCGTCAACACATACACAACGGGTGCGCAGGGTGCAGCGGCCGTAGCGCAAGCGAGCGACGGCCGCTTCGTCATCGCCTGGCATAGCACAAACCAAAACGGTGGAGGCCCATTCGCCGCCGCAGTACTGGCTCAGGCGTTCAGCGCCGCAGCGATTCCGCTCGGCAGCGAGTTCCAGGTC
This sequence comes from Gemmatimonadota bacterium, assembly GCA_036679605.1. Classification (GTDB taxonomy): domain Bacteria; phylum Gemmatimonadota; class Gemmatimonadetes; order Gemmatimonadales; family GWC2-71-9; genus JAZDCZ01. The sequence goes on along the minus strand of JAZDCZ010000315.1, from coordinate 1,953 downwards.
AACTCCTACACGACCGGTACCCAAAACGACCCGGCGCTGACTTTCACCGGCGCTTTGTCTTTCGTCGCCACATGGTCGAGCGACACATTCTTCTCTCCCTTCACGCAAGACGGAGACGATGCGGGAGTGTTCGCTCGCCGCCTTCTTGTTGGATCGACGACGACTACATTGATGACCACTACCACGGTAACGACCTCCACCCTGTCGACTACCACCACCGCAACGGTAACCACCACTACCTTGCCTGCGACTACGACTACCACCACGACGGCGATAACCACCACCACACTAGTTGGCGGCTTCGCCTGCGGCGATGCCAACCGAGACGGTTCTATCACCGCCACCGATGCGTTGATCGCACTGGTCACGGCCGTCGGTGCGGATAGTTGTCCGGCGTGCTTGTGTGATACGGCAGCGCCACGTCCTACGATCACGGCGACCGACGCCTTGTTGATTTTGCAAGCCGCAGTCAGCGATGATCTGCCCTTGACTTGCGGTCAGGCCTGCTGACACACGCGAGGCCGCCGTCGGGCCCCTGCATCGGACCCAAGCCCGGTTGATCCCTGTTTGCCACGCAGGAGTGTCACTAATGTACTGGACGAGTACATACGCTTGACGCCGCCGTCACCGGCATGGTAATAGCTGCCCATGAACGACCCCTACGGTGACCGACCCGTAGCTAGCGGGTTGCTGTCAAAATTGGCCTTGGCTGCGTTTTTCGTTGTCCTGGCCGTTATCGGGTTGACCGGCCCCTAGCGTTGCCCGTACTGCCGCCTCTCCAAACCGGCCGGCGATAGCCTCTGGAGCGGCGACAGTCGGTGAATAAAGACCATGCGAGCCGTTTCCATCGGGGCGATGACCCTACACCTCGACCCGCCTGAGGCCGGGCGCTACAACGCTAAACTGCTGATATTTTCCGGGCTGTTTCAGTCCTACGACTGTTGGAGACCGTTTACCTCCACACTTGCGCACCGCGGTTGGGAGGTTTTTTTCCTGAGCCGGCAAGGCCCGGGGAAAGGCCGCCCGTCGGGGCCCGATCTCAGCCTTCGCTCCGCGATCGAGGCCGGAGTCGAAGCTGCCGACCGCCTGGGAGAAAATCTCATCCTACTCGGAGCCGACCTCGGCGCTCTTCTCGCCCTCGAGGTCTGCAACCGCCGGCGGCCCATGGCGCTGGCCCTGTTCGCACCGTGCGAAGCCGGCTACACCAACAGGCGCTTGGAAAAACAGCTAGGCTTCCTAGAAAGACGACGCCTCCATTCAGGAAACGAGCTTCTTCCCGTACCACAAGCTCTTGCCCGTCACTGCGCAAGCAAAACCTATCTCGCGGCCGAACCTCGGACATGGATCCGAGAATTCACCTCCTCCTCTCCCCCACAGCCGAACACTGAACTCCCGCCAGCCATCGTCTTCGCTCCTTCCGGAGATGTCTTGGTCGAAACCGACCACGCCCTATCGTTCGCCGACGGCCGATTCGCCCGCGCCTCGTCGCAACTCCTGCGCGGCCGTTGGTGGCCCGCCATGCAGGGCACGAGCGTTGCCGACGAAGTCCATCGATTTTTGATTCTCACGCTCGCCGATCGGATCGTCGATTTCCCCGACGACCTCATCCAGGAAGACAGCGAATGATCTTCGGACGGAACCCATCATCGCTAAGATAGCGAAACGATAGCCTCGCCGGGGGTCGTTTTCTTCCCCTCGGAGTTCTCCACCCACACTTCGAGCGCCACGAGTTTTTCGCCGTCCTCTTCCCACTTGCGCTTGACGGTACCGCGACACACGAACTCGTTGTTGGGCGTATCCATTCCTCGGTACTGACAAGAAATTTTCTTTATACGCCCCGCGTGCCCCAGCCAGCTCGACACCATTTCCCCAAGGCAGGCGTACTTGAAACGGCCGTGCACAATGATCGACCCGATCTGCTTGCACTGCGGAAAATTGTAGTCGTGGTGCAAG
>JAZDCZ010000314.1:0-2249 GCA_036679605.1 Gemmatimonadota bacterium | reverse complement strand
AGCGAGGCCTCGTTAGACCTCGACTCATCAAACTAACGGCCTAACCGGCCACTACGGGCAACGGTATCGTCTTGCCACCCGCCCGCTCCATCAACTGCTTCACAATTTCGCCCATGGCCTCGGCCGCCGGTGAATCCGGCTCGGCGACTACCACCGGCTTCCCCGCATCGGCATGGTTCGCCATACCCGCCTGTAGCGGGATCCGCCCGAGTAGCGGAACACCCAGTTCCTCCGATAGGCGTGCACCACCACCCTCGAGGAAGATCTCACTCCGCTCGCCACAACTGGGACAAGCGAAGTAACTCATGTTCTCTACTACTCCCAGCACCGGAACACCAACTCGATCGAACATCTTCGCACCACGCAGCGCGTCGCCGACCGCCATCTCTTGCGGTGTCGTGACGATCACGGCTCCCTTCATGCGCACCGCTTGAGCGAGCGTCAACTGGGCGTCGCCTGTACCGGGCGGCAGGTCGACCACGAAGTAGTCCAGCTTGCCCCAATCGACATCCTGCAAGAACTGATTGATGATCTTGACGATGATCGGGCCCCGCCAGATGGCGGGCGCATCACGTTCGATCAGGAATCCCAGGGAAATGAGCTTGACTCCGTGGTTCTCGAGCGGGACCATCTTCCCGTCACGGATGGGCGGCTTCTCGTTGACTCCGAAGATGCGCGGAATATTGGGACCGTAGATATCGGCATCCATCACACCTACACGCTTGCCCGTCAGGGCCAACTGTGCCGCGATGTTTGCCGCCACAGTCGACTTACCGACACCGCCCTTGCCGCTGGACACAGCGATGATCGTACCCAAGTTCGGAATATCAACCGGTTGTGGCACCCCGGACTCGGGCCTGGCGGCGGGTGCCGTCCCGGCAGGTGGACTAGCCGGCCCACCCGGTTCCACGACTTCTATCTCGACATTGGTTACACCTTCGACCTCGCGTACGGCCTTGCGGGCTTCCCTGACGAGACTGGCGGGATCATCCCGCCCCAACGCGAACGTAAAGGTGACTCGACCGTCTGGTTCGGGGTTCCGTACGTTCGTCAACGCCCCGGCTACCAGGGCTGACAACTTGTCTGACATAGTCTGGATGATAGAGACTGTGCTAATGCCAGGCAACCGCAGTCAGCACAGCACCGAACGGGCTGTTGCAAGCACCGCCTGCTGCACTTCGCCAAGTTCGCCTTCCAGCGAAGCGCCTGCCGCCTTACGGTGTCCGCCCCCACCAAATCCCTCTGCGAGGCGAGCGGCGTCGACCTCGCCAACCGACCGGAACGACACCTTGATACGTCCGTTGGCCAAGGGCCTGAACAGCAACGCCAGTCGCACACCACGAATGGAGCGTGGCAGCTCTACGACGCCCTCCAGATCATCTGGATCCAGTTTGTGGCGCTGCAGTGCACCCGGCGGGACCGTCACCCAGGCCAATCCGCAGTCCGGTTCCACGACGAGAGTCTGAAGCACCTCGGCCATCAGCCTCAATCGGTTCTCCGGTTCGCTGGAGTAGACGTTGCGGTAGATCTCCTCGGGGTCCAATCCGTGGGACATGAGATGAGCCGCTACCTGCAGCGTCCGAGGAGTAGTATTGCTGAACCGGAAGCCTCCCGTGTCAGTCATTATTGCGACGTAGAGAGCCATCGCCACTGGAGAGGAGAGATCCCAATTCATCGACCGCACCAGATCGTAAATCAACTCACCAGTCGCGCATGCTTCCGGATCTACCATACGCGGTCCGTCCGGCAGAGAACCTGCACTCGCGTGATGATCGATACAGGCTACTGGTGCCCTGGTCGCATCTACGATCTTTGCCAGATGCCCCAAGCGCCCTGAATCGGATATATCCAACACGACGATCACGTCAGCGCGCTCCAAGTGCTTCACCGCGTCCCTAGACTTGTCGGCACCTTCCGCCCCGTTCAGCAGAAAGCGATAGCGATCGGGAAAGGGAGTCGGATTGGTTATGGCTGCACGCACGCCCAGGCCGATTAGAAGGTGCCACAGCGCCACCACGCTGCCGCAGCCGTCACCGTCCGCATTGACGTGGGTCGTAAGCGCGACGCGCATTCCCGGCTCCACTATGCCCGCCACAGCCTTGGCTGCGGCTCTTCTCGCGGCGGGCACCTTCACACCACGGTCACTGCTAGATCTCTGTTTCGGTGTCATGGCTAGGCTAGCTTCCTCCAGTCGCCAAGATACGCAACTTGCGAGAGAATGACGAATCCTGAGCCATCCCTTGCATGGC
>JAZDCZ010000313.1:0-2116 GCA_036679605.1 Gemmatimonadota bacterium | reverse complement strand
CGGCAGCAGGCCCGACGAGGTCTGGCACATAGACACCTCGATCGTTCGGCTGACCGACGGGACGAAGGTCTGGCTGCATGCGGTGATCGACAACTTCAGCCGTAGGATCTTGGCATGGCGTGTCGCCGAGCGATTCGAGATCACGAGCGCGGTGGCAGTTCTCAAAGAAGCGGTGGGGCGTGCCGTCAGCAGCGAGGACCGGCCACGGGTTATGGCCGATGGCGGTGTCGAGAACTTTAACGGCCAGGTAGACGAACTCGTGGTCAGCGGATTGCTCAGCCGTGTGCGGGCCCTGATCGATGTGCGGTTCTCGAACTCGATGATTGAGACCTGGTGGCAAACCGAAAAGTGTGGTGTGGAATGTGTCCGGCGCCGCACCTGGCGGCCTGAACGCGATCGCCCGTCCCCGCCGGGCTTTACGAATGCGCGGATCAGTTGTGGAGGATTAAGGCAAAGCGGCGCGGGTCCCAGCGCAGAAACCGGCGATTAGCGGTAACTTCGAAGCAGGGCCACGGAGGCTATCGTCCGACAACGACCCCGGCCGGGTCCGTTGCCGTGGGTGTCGATCATTCGTACAGAATTTGCCCGTTTCCGCTGGGAATCAGCTCGGCGGGCGGCCATACTAGTGACGAGTAGTCGTACCAGAATTGCCGTTTACGCATGGAATCTCCGCAAATTCGCTCACATGGACCGTCGTCGTAGAGAGGGATGAGGCAGGGGCCGACAGGGGCAACTTATACCCTTATGAAGGGATGAGCCTGCAATGTCGAGGAACCTATCGGTGTCGCGGGCTACAGGCGAAGAGCGGAAAACCTCAATGATTTCGGACCGGACGAACGTTGGCGAACGACAGCCGTCAACCGATCGGCAGAAACCACTCCGAGTCCGCTCCGGGGTGTGCGCAATACACGGGTGCGGCCTTAGTGTAACAACGAAGTGCCATGTTCCTTGACTCCAAGTCCAAGATAGCTGGCTATCCCGCCCTTCAAATCCGTGACTTTCTCAGACGCGGATGGTACCGGCAGAACTTCGTTGAATACGCAAGCGAAGAGCTCAAGTGCTCGCAAAGCGAAGCAACCAGAATTCTCGACGACTTGGTGGGGCTGGGCTACATCGAGTACGTTACAAGTCACTTCGGTGACCGGTGCTGGGAAAGTACGGTAGCAGGTAATGCACTTGCCAACGCGAGCGCTTCAAGACCGGTACTGCGAAAAACCGCAGAGAGACAGCTTCAAACATTGCTTACACGAGTTCATGAAGTGAACGACAACGAGGAACTGGCTTACCGGGTCGTGAAAGTGATCGTGTTCGGTAGTTACCTGAGCAAGGCGGAGCGGCTAAATGATCTGGATCTAGCCATTGCCTTAGCGCCGAGACTTGAAAACAGCGTGGCTCAGGAAGGTCTCCAGCGGAATCGGATCAAGAACGCGCTCGATGGTGGTCGACGCTTTCTCAATTTTCTGGAGGAATGCGCGTGGCCTATGAACGAGGTCATGGCTCGCCTGAAGTCGCGTTCACGAACGATCAGCTTGCATTCGATAGAGGATGGCGAGCGAGCGGCGTTGTTGCATAATTCACACGCGGGCGGACAGTGCGTCCTCTGTCGGTGAATTTAGATCCGCACCGACTCCGGCATTCCTAATCCTGTCATCCGATTCAACACCCCGCACATGATGAGAGCTTCCACCCGTTGGCTATCAAACCGCCGCGCCGCATTCCGAACCGACCGCCAGTCGGTGCCAGATGGGCTCGCTCGTTCCCTTGCGTTTCGCCTTGGTGGAACTGTAGGAACCGCACCTCGGCTCAGTATCGACTCGTAGCACCTTCTCGTGTCATAGGCGCGATCACCGGAAACTTGGCACACGTTGCCGGCAACTTGGGACAGCAACGCTGGCAGCTGCCGGCTGTCGTGGACGTTACTTCGCGTCAGCTCAACGGCAACGATCTCTCCCGTGGTCTCGTCCACACCAAGATGGAGCTTTCGCCAGCTGCGACGCCGCCGGGATCCATGTTTTCGCACGTGCCACTCGCCCTCGCCGTACACCCGAAGGCCTGTAGCGTCGACGACGACATGCCGGGGGCGGTCGCCGCGACAGACCAACAACGAGGGTGCCAG
>JAZDCZ010000312.1:0-3148 GCA_036679605.1 Gemmatimonadota bacterium | reverse complement strand
CGGACTCGTTCGAGGCATGCTCCCTCCAAGGTGATGGGGGGTGCCGAGAACTTGCGTCAAACGAACGATCTTCGCCAGAATTAATACGTCCTAGTATTTACGGAATAGGGTACTAAGGGTTCGCGAAAGAATAACTCCCGGTTTTCGCGCCCAGATTTGGGTCAGATTCGACCGATCCGATTGAGCGAAAGCGTAGGTGTAGCAGTGCTACGTCGAGCTTTCGTGATTGAGGATCGTTCGAAGATGGCCCGAAGATGGGATGCGAAAACCGGGAGTTGTTCTTTCGCGGACCCTAAGCTGTTGTAGACGGACGCGGCAACGGCAGGGCGTTGGCGAGCTGCTAGCCTCTTGACGTCAAACCTGTTTGTGTCAGTCGGCGTCTCTGGCGCTGTTGCCGCGCCGCTGAACAGCCAATCCGTTGGTCAACGCCGGGTACAAAGGGCCTACCGTAAGACTCGCACCGCACCCGGAACGTCGAGGCTGGAAGAAGTTGAAAAAAAGCGAGGCGCGGAGCCGTGAAGAGGCTGGCTAACAGGACTTGCAGCAGACAACAAACGACGTCGTCCGATCGATGTTGGTACAGCTCTGGTGGCGGGAACGTGTGGTGTGGCGTCGATTGTCTGTCGCTGCTGCTGAGGGCCGATCCGGTGGGCAGCGTGATGAGAAGTCTGGGGCTGACGGCGTCACTACTCTTGATTTCGGCTTGCGTGCGGCCTTTTCCGATCGAGGAGATTTCGGGCTTCGCTGATATCGCCTGCGATATCGGGGAACACTCTCGCAGGCGCGCGGTGCACGATGACAGCACCCGGTACGATCTTCCGTTCGAGCCAACGCTGCCCAGGCTCTTGGCCCAAGGCGTCGGCGGCAGCAATTCACCGGCAGCGCCTCGTTTTGTCGTTCCCAATGTCGCCTCCACCGTTGGCACGATCGGCGGCAAGAGCCATCGCGGAACTCTTCGGTACGCTTTCGACTTCGCGATGCCAGTGGGAACGGTTGTCCTCGCGGCTCGCTCGGGTGTGGTCACTTGCGCCAACGGTGCCACGGTCGCGATTCGGCATCCGGATGGAACGCATGGGACCTACCGGCACTTGTCCTCGGACAGTGTTTCGGTGGGAGCAACAGTCGCCGTTTCGCAACGGATCGGTGAGAGTGGGTCCGACGGGGGCATCCCGCACCTCCACTTCTCTGTGGTGCGCGGTATTCGGGGCGCCCTACAAAGCTTGCCAATTCGATTCAACGACGGGTCCGATCAGGGATACGTCCCGGTGTCTGGGCAGTACTATGGAGCGCGCAAGCCAGGGCCGTCTGCCGCCCAATAAGGACATGCAGACCGATTGGAATAACGCGCTCCAATTTTGCGCCCTGCTGAATGTTCGCACTGATTTCTTCTCGACGGTGAATCAGACGATTGCCGAGTGAACACTCGGCGGACCTCAACGACTCGCGAACGACTGGTAAGGGCTATTCAATCACAAACCGATTCCTATCATCGGCAAAGATGCGACCTTCGACATCGTGTGGCTCAACGCCAGCTCTTTGCGAAGCTCCTCGAACAGCGCCTGACTCCCCTAGGGTGGATTTACGGTCGGTCACGACAGTCCCTTTGACGGGATGAGATTTTCACTGTGCGTGATGACTTGAACTCTTTTCCCGTCACGTTGGCCTTCCCAAAGCGCAGGTTAGAGAGACTATCCTCGCCAAAAGTCTTACTGAACCTCGTAGGGTTTTTCTTAGGGGAAGGATTGCGATTGGTTCCAAAATAGATGGATGCCATTTGCGTGCTCCTAATGGTGTGTTCAGGCGGTATCTGGGGCCTGCCCAGCAAATCCGGCGAACTTTCGACCTCCAAGGTCCCATAACTCAAGATTCTATGAATTCTGGCGGAGGGGTTGCCCCGTCCGCTGTTGATTTTCGTTGAGCGGCGGCTCGCGGCCTAATTCCAAGCGACGCGCACTGCTGTTGCCTCATGCTCGGTATTCGGGCAGATCCCGCTCATGCGCGAGATCGGATCTCGCGATGATGCTCAGATCCAGACGCCGATAGACGGTCGTTCGGGAAGTCCGGACGCATCGCGAAGCCCGCCAGAAACATCCTCGACGATCTTCCGAAGGAGAACATGCGTATGTAGAATCAAAGAGTCAGCCGCCGGGGTTGACACGACGGCCAACCTGGAAGCTGGGCACGGCGACTAGGGAAGGGGAGGCTGCATGAACCTCGACCGGCTCAATCGTTGGCTGGCACCGCTTGCGAACGTCGCACTGTTGGCCGGGCTCGTTCTAGTCGCGTACGAGCTGAACCAGAATCGATCGCTTGCTCGAATGGAACTCGTCAACGAAGGCAACGTGGTCCAGAATCAAATCTGGGCAAATCTCATCGGTGAACTTCCCGGAGATGTCATCGCGAGAGCGATTGAGTGCCCGGATGAGATGACCTACTCAGACTTCATGGCGATGGATGCGTTCCTCTTTACCTCGATGAACACGCTCTATCGAAACTACGAGCTTGCAGAAGAGGGCATCTTTACCGCAGCAGAATGGCGGCAATCGGTCGAGACTTACGCGAGCTGGTTCCTCGGGAATCCCTTCGGGCGTGCTTGGTGGATTGAGGAGGCACGCAGCTTTTTTTCAGGCGAGTTTGCAAATTACGTCGACCAGCAGATCGCGAGCGAGGAGGGCCGGGACAGCTACGCCTACTCCTGTTGGGGCCAGAGGATCTCGGGGCAAGACCGAACGATTGCAAGGGGAACGGGGGCGGACCACCGTAGGAGCTTTCCTGCGATGTTAGGCGGACCCCTGATTCGTATGCGCAATCCGCTTGATGAGTACGGAGTACAAAGGTGGCAGAGGTCAAAGGTCGAAACGATGACGAGATCCAGATCAATCGAAAAATCGTGAGCCTTACTGCGGAAAAGCGAAAATGCTAACGTGCAGCATCAGATCATCGAGTGCCCAGCAAAGGTTTGGGGCTGGCCGATCATCCCGTAGGACGCCGCCGCGCAGGGGTTTGCCGCCCCTCCAGCACAGTTGGGCTAGGGCTGCGCGTACCCCACAAAAAGGTCTGGACAATCGGAACGCGACGGTCTATACCGTAGCGCGTGGTGGGGAGCGGTCAGACGCTGAAGGTGGCTCTATCGGCGCCAGCGAGGCTG
>JAZDCZ010000311.1:0-19913 GCA_036679605.1 Gemmatimonadota bacterium | reverse complement strand
CTCGGCCCACAAGCTGCACGCACCGAAGGGTGTCGGTGCTCTCTATAGAAGAAAAGGTGTGAAGCTCGAGCCGCTAGTGCACGGTGGGAACCAGGAGGAAGGGCTGGCCGCCGGTACCGAGGCGGTCCCGGCGATCGTGGGTTTCGGGAAGGCGGCGGAGCTAGCGCGGCACACTGCGCGCAACGGCGAAGAGATGCAGGCACTGCGGGACCGGTTGGAGAGCGGCATTCGCCGCCTGGTGCCCAAGGCGCGACTCAACGGACACCCTAAGGAGCGGCTTCCAAACACCTTGAACCTGACGCTGCCGGAACTGAGGGGCGAGAGCCTCGTCGTCGCGATGGACCAGCACGGCATCTCGCTTTCCTCTGGGTCGGCGTGCAAGTCCGGGTCGCCGGACCCCACGCACGTGTTGCTGGCCATGGGCCGCAGCGCCAAGGATGCCCACTGCGCCGTGCGGCTCTCCCTCTCTCACGACACGACGGGGGACGATATCGACGCGACGTTAGCGGCGCTGGCGCAGGTGCTGGAGGAAATGAAAACGACGATCCGGTTCCTGCCGTGTAAGTGAGGCGGGGTCGTCTAGGTTTTCTTCTCTATGCGCCGGTCCGATGCCAGGTACTCGGCGATCGCCGGGCGGGCTTTGATCGACTCGTAGAACTTCTCGACGCGCCCGAAGGCGCCGAAGTCGGCGCCTTCGATCCATGTCTTGATCGCATCGAGAGTGTCCCAGACGGCGACGTCAGCCTGGGTCAGGGCGTCGCCGACGAGATAGCCGGTGTCGAGCGTGTCAAGACATCGGGCGTGCTGTTTCGGTAGTGCGATGACGCTCGGGCGCGCCCGCTGGGGACGCGCCCGAGAAACAGTCCGGGTAAGTCGACACATGGTGCGTCAGTCGCAGATGATACCCGCCTTTCTTGCCCGACATCGTCCGCCGCAACAGTCTGCGTCCGCAGTGCAGGCGTTGCCATCGGCTATACACACACACACGGGCGCTGCGGCGCAGTCGGCATCGCTGCAATCGATGAATCCGTCGCAGTCGTTATCCAACCCGTCGGCACACAGCGTCTCTAACAGTGGCGGTGTACCGCAGTCGGCTGCGCAGTTGCACTGACTCTCGGAGGTTGTGCACGTGCCGTCGCCGCACACTGGCAGTGGTACCCCACACAGATGTCCTGCCGGCACGAACAGTAGCGGCGGTGGCTGGAGAGTCGGGTACTGGAGGAGACTGGCGGGATCGGCCGTGTTGGGCCCGAACTGGACAAACCCCAGCGCTCCGCCCGTGGTAATCCAGTCTTCCTCGGACCATCCGTTCTCGCAGGTATCTGGAGCAAGATTCTGCATGTCGAGCTGTGCGTCCATGAACATCACTGTTCCGGCGGGAATTACACGCGGCGTGCCCGGTGCAAAACTCAGAATGTAGCGCATGCCCCAGCGTGGCTCGGCCAGCGGTGTCGGACCGAGCGCGGGATCCCAGTCGCCAGCATCGACGAAAATGCTGCCGGTCAAAGAGAGACCCGGTACCGGCAGGCCGTCCATGCCCATAGTAACCGAGTAGTCTCCTGGCACCGGCAAGCCCACGATGAAGTCGTCGTAGCGCACACCGCGGAAGACCGACGGTTGGTACAGTCCGGTCACCGGATGCAAAGGGCCCCAGTGGAACGTAGCCATCTGTCCGTTCCACGCAGGATCGGGAACGAAGTCGGAAGTGAAGGTGTAGATCGTACGATTGACGATCCGGAAGTCGTCGCCGACCAGCGGCTGGCCGCCCCAGATGAACTGTCCGTCCTTGTCCGTGTCCGAGTAGGCCCACAGAACGTTTACGCGCTTGGTGGCAACTTGGACACCTGCACGATCGAAGACAGGGACGCCGTCGATCTTGCTCTGTCCCTTCACCAGGACCTGACCGGCGCCGTGGGCCAGACCTGCGCTTGCGCAAAGCAGCACTGCGCACGCCGACAGTGCAGAAAGCCATTGCAATTTTCCTCTGTTACTCGTTGCGGGTGTAGTCAAAGTATCCATAGTATCTCCTCGCTTGGTAGTCCCGACGCCGATCGGTCGAAGCGCGCCGGGAGACCATGCCATTGTTTGTATCAATTAGGCCACGAGTTCGGCCTGAGTCCCATGGCCTTGCGGTCGATAAAGACTCAAGACGGGGTCAACGGAAAGTAGACGCGAGGTCAACGACCGGTTGCAAGGCCGGCGCGCGCGCCTAAGCGGAAGCCGTCAATTGGCAAGCAGATAGCCGAAGCCGGCAACTGTCTTGATATGTCCGCCCGCCGGCTCGATCTTGTTGCGTAGCCGGTAGACGTACTGCTTCACGTCGGTCGCGAGAGCATGGCTAGCCCGCGGCCAAATCTTCTCGAGGATCTCGTCGTTAGAGAAAACCCTGCCGGCATCGCTCGCCAGCAGAAGCAACAACTGGTACTCCTTCGGGCTCAGCTCAGCGGTCTTGCCATCCACTCGCACCAGCTTGGCTCGATCGTCGATTTCGATCGAGCCCACTTGCAGCACTGCCGTGTCGCGAGGAGGCCGGATGCGTCTCATGACCGCATCGATGCGAGCATCGAGTTCGCGGATCTCGAAGGGCTTGACGAGATAGTCGTCGGCCCCGGAGGTCAAACCTTTGACCACATCGTCGACACCGTCGAGAGCAGAGAGCAGGATGATCGGCACGCGACTCCGAATGCGAACGGCCTCGAGAACGCTCAAGCCGTTGAGCCGGGGCAGACCGATGTCGAGAAGTATAAGCCCCGGCGTCGCGCTTTCTATTTTCTGCAACGCGTCGACGCCGTCCTTTGAGGTGAGCACGTCGTACCCCTTGGTTTCGAAATAGACCTGCAGCAACTCGAGGATATCGGTGTCGTCTTCAACCAGGAGAACGGTCATCGGTTTTAAGCTTGGGTTGGTGCGCAGCAGCGGCCCACATCCTCTGCGACACGACGCAGTTCGCTGATGTGCCGCGCAACCTCTCTCCACTGGTAAGCGCTGGTTGCGGCGCTCTCAAGGGTGCCGCGCGCCAGTGAGTTCTCGAGCGTCGTCGCGGCCGCCGTTATTGAAGGAAATCCGAATGTCCCTCCTGAGCCTTTCAGCGTGTGCACCAAACGGCGGAGGGTGTCCCGTGTGGTTTCGTCCGAACTTGCCAGCGCAAGCCGCGACCAGACAGCCTCGATAATCGATACGCGCTGCGGAAGCCCCTCCGCGTATCGCTCGCAGAGAGCGTGGAACTGTTCGAGCAGGCCCGACGAGTTACGTGTCATCACACTTCATCCCAAATTCTCTGGAGTCTTGCCGGAAGTTGCATCGGGTCGAATGGTTTGAAGATCACCGCTTGCGCACCGAGGCGTTGAAAGTATGAGCTGCCCTCCGGCGGTAGCTTCGCGGTTATGAACACTACGGGGGTATCCTCTGTCTGCGGCAGCTTGCGCAATACGCGCAGCGTTTCAGCGCCATCCATGTCCGGCATCATCGCGTCGAGCAAGATCATGTGTGGATCGAAACTCTTTACCATAGCGAGCGCTTCGGTCGCTGTGGCGTAGGCTCGGACCGACATGCCCCCCAGAGATTGCAACGCGAGGCTAACGATCGCGCGGATAGCTACGTCGTCCTCGATATATAGAACACGCTTCAAATCTACGCTGCACATGGGATCGCCTTGGCACGATTCGCTGCCGAAAGCTCCGGCAGATCGAAATAGAATGTCGTTTCAACACAGGGTCGCGACTCGAAGCCCATCGATCCACCGAGCTGCTCGATAATAGTTTTTGATATATTGAGACCGAGGCCATTGCCTCCGTTGCGGCGTGAATCGGATACGTCGGCCTGGGCGAATTTTCGGAACACGTGCGGACGAAATTGCTCAGAAATCCCCGAACCATGATCGGTAACCGAAACGCGAATCTTCGAACCGTGCCTGCGCATAGACAAGACGACGCGGTCACCGGCGGGAGTGAATTTGGCAGCGTTCGACATCAAATTGGCCAGGACCTGTAGGATCCTGTCGCGATCGCCCATGACGTTGACCCCGGCGAGCAGTGACTCGGTCTCAAAAACGACATTGAACTGCTCTGCGTAGGAGTAGTTGGTGCGCACCGCCTGCTCTATCAGGGGCGCTAGTTCGATTGGCCGCTTTTTGAATCTCACCTTGCCGGCCTCCAGCTTGCCGATGTCGAGGATGTCGGCGATCAGCGCTGCCAGCCGTTCGCAGTTGCTCAGAGCAATGTCGGCCAACTCGCTGGCTTTGTCCGGAACCTTGCCGGCGACTCCACCGCTGATGAGGCTCAGTGCACCATGGATAGCAGTCAAGGGATTACGCAGCTCGTGGCTTACGCTCGCGAGGAACTCGTCCTTCATGCGGTCGGATGCTTTGATTGCGGTGATATCCCATGTAACGCCAACGTAATTGGTTACTCGACCTTGCACATCAGCTATGGCCCGTATGTTGAGCCAGTGCGGCCGGGTTTCCCCGTCTTTGCGTCGATTCCAGATCTCGCCTTCCCAGTGGCCGGAATCTTTCAGCGTCTGCATCAGGCCCTGGTAAAAAGCGTCGTCGTGGCGATCCGAACGCAGGATGCGTAGGCTTTTTTCCGCTAACTCACCGGCCGTATACCTGGTAATTTCGCTGTATGCCGGATTGACGGCCTGAACCGCGCCCCTGTCATCGGTCACCACGATTCCCTCAGTAGCGTACTCGAATATGCTGGCCGCCTGTCTCAGTTTTCGCTCGGTAGACAGGCGATCCCCGATGTCGCGTACGACATGGATAACACGTGTACGGTCAGCGCGACGAACACGGCTGACGACCAACTCCATCGGAAAAGTGGAGCCGCCGGCCCGCCGGCCTACGGCCTCGTATGCGGCACATCTCTGTGGTGGCTTCGCAGAAAAATCTAAACCTGCGCGATAGAGACGGTAACCCCGCTCGCAGTCGGCTTGCATGAGAGCAGCAAACGGTCTGCCGACCAACTCGTCCTCGCTGCGGCAAAATATCCTCTCGGCCGTCGGGTTGCAGGACTCGACCTTTCCGTCTTCGGTGGTGGTAACTATGCCATCGGCAATGTTGTCGAGGATTCCGCTGATCCGATCGGCCGCTTCGCTAATCGTCTCGCGTTGACGGACGGTTCGCCGCACCAACTCGATGCTCAGTGCCGAGGCCACAAGGGTAACCAAGAGCATCAAATAGAGACCGCTGAAGTTCGCTTGCTGTATGTCGCGAAGATCTTGCGCTCTGGCGCGCAACGACGCCGAGACGGTATCTATGAGTTCGAGGCCGCCCTGAAAGGAGCGATCCATACGCGCCATCGTGCTCGCCGCCTGTGTCTCCTTGGCGCGCACCACGGCTGCCGGCGCGTTCCTAATCCGTAGCTTTTCACGCTCCCCGGCCAGCAACAGTACACGCCGAGCGAGATCGGTCAGATCGGCCTGATGATCGTCCAGGGGACTCAACAGCGTGGCCGCGACGAGGTCATTTGCCTCGTGGCGCGCTAACAAAGATCGGGCCACGCGGTAACTCGTGAGGTACTTGGCAAGGGCGACCCGTTGCGGATCTACGGCATAGCTTTCCAACACGTCGTTGCCCGGACGGTTGAGGTCGTGCCACGCGCGCGCCAAAGCGGCCAAGTCGGTTCGTGTTGCGTGCAGCTCACCGGCCTCGGCGGCGACCTGTTGAATGGTAATCAGAAGATTGACGCTCCAGCCGATAAAGCCGGCGATCGTCAACCACGCGACAACGTATGCCGCTCTGAGTACGCGCCCCCCCTGTGCACTCGAGTAGCTA
The DNA here is from genome assembly GCA_036679605.1 of Gemmatimonadota bacterium. GTDB lineage: Bacteria > Gemmatimonadota > Gemmatimonadetes > Gemmatimonadales > GWC2-71-9 > JAZDCZ01. The sequence continues at coordinate 14,140 of JAZDCZ010000311.1, read as the reverse complement.
CGAGATGATAGAACTCGATACGACGCCGCGCGCGGCCTGCTACCTGGCCCGTCTGTGTTCGCGGTGGCATCCATGGTGTTTTGCTTCAGCAGCTTCTACCGTCAGTGTTTAGCAATCCGCATGCCACCGGATATGTCACTAGGGGAGCGGTTTAGGCACGGGCAAGGTGCCCGGATGCAGCGAAATTTGCCGCTTTTGGGGTATATCGCGCCCTCGCAGGCGCCGAACAGCCGATCGGAATTAATAAGAAACGCCGCCGTTGCGGCGGATGCCACATCCACCGACTAGCGGTGCAAGAAGGAGCGCCCGAGTCCTAGCGACTGTGGCTCGAGGGTTTGTCCATCAAGTGCGCCGCGGGGACGGTAGTAGTTGTAGTCGTTCTCCCACTCGTGGAGCTTTTCGGTATACAGGTGATCTCGGCGTCGTGGAGGTCGGGGGTGAGCACGCCCTCGCGCAGATTGTCGAGCACGACGGTGCGCGTGGCGCCGCCAAGCCGACGAAAGGCCTGTGCACCCTGCTCGATGATCTCTCAGTAGGGCTAACACGCGCTGGCCTACGGTGCTCGGCCGGGCGCAATCGCCGGCTGATCCGCGATTGACGCACTGCCGGTATCGGTCGACGTCTCTATAGCCGGTTTTGGGTGTCGACCGAGGCCATGCTGCCCTCCTACGGCCAGCAGCTCTAAACTCCAAAAATCAGACTCCGGAAAATCCATGAAACATCAGTCTCCGACTTTTTCTCCTTTTGTCGCCAATTTAACCGAAATTCCCACCAAGGAACTCAATGAGACCAAGGGAGATGAGGAAGGACGAATGTCTATACTGAACTCGATACCAATATGGCTTACCTGCGCCTTGCTGGCCGCCACGGCGACAGCGCTCTGGGCCCACCGCCTACGAATGGCCTTTGTGCTCGGCCTACTACCGGCTTTGGCCGTCTTTACCGGGACGGCCACCGGCCGCGTGTGGCTTGAGACCTTGCCCGTCTGGGTCAAGGTTTTCCTATTTTTGGGAATATTCTTCGTGCTCGTACGCGGCTTACTCACCACGACGCTAGGCTATGAAGGCGCGGGACACGTACTTGGCGCAGTAGTTACATACTTTCTTGGCGCCGTTTGCAGGTTTGTGCCCCGTGTGTTGCGAACCACATTTTTTCTCATTTGGCGGCTTGCAGGAAATTTTTCCCTCCTAGGTAGGAAGTAGACGGGCAGACAAAAACAACTGGTCGATTCGCCCGAACGTAAACCTGTCGACCATGAAGGAGATAATGATGAAACGATCAGTAGGACCTATAGTGGTGGCACTCTTGACCATCATGGTCACCTTTGCCGGTATCCATGCGTTCGCTCCGGAGATGTTCCAGCGTAGCGCGTCCTTGGGCTACCAGCTTCTTGGCTGGTCAGCCAGCAGGTGTTCTCGCTTTCCCATCCCGTGCCTGGAAACGCGATTTCGAGAGCTGCGAGAGGCTGAGGCGAAGCTCGCGGTAGCTGGAGCTCGCCTTCGACGTGAAGTCGAGCGTGTCCACAACATCGTCGCTGAACACTCCCTGCTCGCAGAAAAAAACAAGCGGCTCTTGAGTGAGGCACGATCGATTCATCCGGACGCTAAGGCTAGCCCCGACAGTCCGGTCGAGTTCGCGGGTCGAACTTACCCACGCTTTTCGATCTTCGAATCTCAGGTCAAACTGCTGTTTGACGAACGTCCTCACATCGAGCGGCAGCTCCACCATGCCACACAGCTGTACGAAAAGCTGAAACGCAAGGCGGACGAACTCGCGATCACCAAGGCGAACATTACGTCTCAGCGAGAGCTGTTGCCCGCCGAGATCGAGTCTCTCAGGGCCTCAAGCACCCACGTCGATATCACCGAACGGCTAGAGGAGATCCAAAACACGCTATCTGCGGGAAATGTAAACCTTCTGGACAACCAGTCGGTTATCACTACCACCCGAGACATCTTGGCCAATCTCGACAATATGGAATCGCTCGGGAACTCTACGAGCCGCAACACGCGCGATTTTGAGAAATTCATTGAGTCAGGCATCGAGGGGGAGTAATCAGGTGTTGCTCAAAGGGCCCGGATCTCACCAGGAGCGCCGGGCCCTGAGGAAGGGAGAGGGTATGGATCCACTTTCGGACTATCCAAAATGGAAACACATAAGAAGCAGGGTCGTCGCTGCAGCTTTTGGATCGTTCAGCGTCGACGACGCTGCGGCTGTAATTCAAGCGGCGGCTCATCCAGGCGATGGGACATTGCTGCGTGAGAAGGTAGATAAATGGATATCCGGGATCGTGCCACACCTTTGCGCCTATGGCGCAGACGATGCAATTGGGCTTCTTGGTGACATCGATCGCCTCACGGAACTGCTGTCAGCGGACCGTGAACGGGGTGCACTATCGGGGCATATGGATTTCACTGCGAGACAGGCGCTTGGTCAGATCCTGAAATCCTATTTAGACAAACAACGGCTACGCGTGCTCCCTGGGAAACCCCACCGACGAAGGGGGTGGGAGATGAAGATCGCACTACTCAGCAGCAAACTTGCTGATAAGCACAAGCTTGGTCCCGGTGAGGCATGTGAGGATGACCATATCGAGAGGGTGCTGGAGCGTATCAAGCAGATCGACGACGCGTCGAGACACAATCTGCCCACGACAATGGTCACGTTGGAGTCTTACTTTCGCGAATTCTGTCCCGATTGCCGAGAACGCAATCTTAACGATATGGGGGAATTGGTCCACGCTAGCCCGCATTTTTCTGCACGCGCAAAAGCCATTCTCAGGCGCCTATATGTGGAGCACCCGGAACTTGCTCTCGCATTGGCAACAACGGTTAAGCGAGGCGTCTTCACGGACGTACCATACAGGCAGAAAGACTACATGGCGGAGTTCGCAGTAACGAGAGCCCAACTGCGTGCAAGGATTGAACAAGCGCGGGCAATTGTATGCCAAACAATAGCGATGGAGAAAGTCATCACCTCTGTTTCGAAAAATTCACGATGACTCTCAAGGACTGGACTATGAAAGACGTTGAACTAGAAATTCTATTTGATGCTTTGGCTGGTCAGCCCCTGCGATCCGAAGCGAGGCTGAGCGCAGAACGGATCCGCCAAGTGCTCGAGGGTGGACCGCCTTTTTCTTTTCAGGAAGAGCAGATGCTCTGGGAGTGCCGCGCGTCACGCGAGGCCTTCTGGCGGACGCGAGACACAATGATTCAAGAAGCGCGCCGGTATTGGCAGGACGAGGGGCACGGTGAGGTGGTTTGGCTGCGTGCCGCGGCGGGTCAAGGTCCCGTAACCATCAAAGGGAACGGTTATTCGGTGTCGTGTTTTAGGACCCAGTCGGATGCACCGCGCTGGGTAGTTTCCCTAAAGATAGAACGGGAGATAGCAGGAAAGCTCCCACGCCGAACTAAAGTGCGCCTTGTAGATACGGGCGGTCGGGAATGGTTGAAGGGCGCCATCGACGATACCTGTCAAATAGGGGTAATTTGGAATGACCCGGGAATATCGCCGGTGGACAGGGCTCATGAACATGGAATCCGACTGGATATCGAAGGCATGGGAACCTTCGAGCCGAGCCAGGAGAAATGAGAGAGGCATAGGCGCCATGTTTACGTCAAGGCCAAACTACATATTTCAATGGAACGCGGTGAATGATTTCTTTGCGGGCCCGGTAAAGAATCTCCTGTTTTTCGCCTATGAACGAGTTTACGGAAAAAGTTGGGCAACGTTTATCGGGGATGCGTCGTGGCCGCAAGATCGAGGTAGGCAAGACCTTTTCAAGCAGAATATCGAGATGTACCCGCGCGATGGCCAAGTGGTCTGGGACGCGCAGTTGCTTTGTAAACTCTTGCGACGCGATTGGAAGCGGTTATTCGACGGGCCGCCAGAACGAGCGACGATAGGCCGTTTAAGTCTGGTTCAAGCTATCCGAAACGTAGTTGGCCACGTTGATGGCGGTGCTCCCGATCTGACTGATCGACATCTGGCCCGTGCACTGGATTCCATAGGGACGTTGCTTGAAAATATTGCGGTCGCTGCAGCACGTGGTCCAGCAGGGAAGGACAGTGAGAAGCTCCAAGCCGAACTACATAACTCAGCTGCCGCGGCTTTCTCGTCCCGCGATCAAGTCGAAGCTCGCTTCCCGCGAAAAACCGAAGCGTGTAGCGAGAACCCTCGTAAAGCAGCGGAGACACGAGCCACCGATAGGACGACCGGATCCTACGAGCAACGCTCCGGCTTCGGGAACGACAACGCTGGGTCATCTGCTGGCAAGCCACACTCGGTGGCGACCGCATGCGGCCCTGGCCGTGCTACCGTCTATTTCCCAGTAGTCCACGGCAATGAGGAGAACGGCGGTAGTCTAAACTCTGTTACATGCGAGTTGCACGACGGCCCATCGCGAGACATCACGGTGACTGGTGCCGTCAATTGTAAGGCGTGTAGTGACGCTATCCTCGAAGCGCGGTTCGGCGAGCGCAAAGCTCGATCGTATAAGAAAGGTGTCGTAGTATCTTGGCTCAGCAGCAATTTCGAAGAGAACAGCTATCAACTCGCGTTGGCAATAGCAGACAAGCTTGCTCGATTCGGGCGAGGCGAGAAACGTCCCAATGTGATTTATGCTACGGGTGAAATTCTTCCTGATGGTAAGGGCCAAGTGGGCAAAATTGGCGGGTTACTTGAAAAACTTAAGATCGTAATAGCCGATCGGCGAGCAGGGATGTTTCTCTACCCCGCGGCAAATGTTCCTCGCCGGGGCACTTCGGATGCGGCGGAATATGATCGCCTTGTCAAAGTCGCATCCAAGCGGGGAGTTGATTGTGCCGGAGTTGACAGCGTTGAAGAGGCAAAGCAGCTTTGGGGCAACGGCGAGCCCTCAAGGCGACCGCTCGCGTGGCTTGCTGCCGGGACAATCGTCGCGCTTCTCACAGTGGGCGGGATGGTCGCGATCGACCGCTATATGTTTTTCGATTCAGTTCGCGAGAGCCCGACAGCCAATCCCCCGAATGATCTAGAAACCAAGAGTTTAGGCTCGAAATCGACGTCAAGCGATGAGGGTGTCCCAGGCGAAAAGCAACCGAGAGAGTCACCGAGTTACAGCAAAACGACGCGCGCGTTGCGACCGAAAGCTACTGCGCAGGCTGCGCAAGAGACCGTTGAAACAACTCGACTGAAGCCCTTGGATGACACGGTAGTTTCAAACCCGACGTATGATATCTGGAATGACTCGGTAGTCCTAGACCCGGCGGCTGATACCTCGACGGTCCCTCACCTCGAAGACCACGGTCGCCTTACGCGTGGATGGCTAGGTATCTTGATGCAACCGGTCGATGAAAAGGTTGCAAAAGCCTTTAACTTACCTGCGGTCAAGGGCGCTCTGGTCGCCAGAGTCTTTAACGACAGCCCGGCCGCCGAGGCCGGGGTCAAAATCGGCGATGTCATAGTCCGCTTCGACGGCAAAGAGGTCGGTCAGCCTTCGGAACTGGCGTCGATTGTCGCCAAAACTCCGATTAACAAAGGGGTTGCCTTGGTGGTCCTTCGCGATGGCAAGCGCAAAAAACTCTCGGGCATAGTTTTCAAGGAAGCTTCGCCGTCTTCACGGCCGGCGACCCACAGCGAACGACGTACCGTCACAAGCTTGGCCGCATCAGGTACCGAAACCCAGCGTAACCAAGTAGAACGGGTTTACGGTCTATCCTTGATTGGGGAGTGGGAAGCTCAAATCGCGAATAATTTTTACCATATGCGGGTTACTTGGAACGTCGATAGGAACCGATATGAGGGGGTTTTGACCAGACAGGGGCGCGGGTCGCGAGACATGGGATTCTATGTAGGGGAACTAGTTTGGATAGCCACACCTACTGAAGCCCCAGGCGTCATGAGAGAGGCGCAGAAATGGCGTTGGCGAGGGAACCGTTTCTCAACGAAGTACGAATGGAGGAACGGCAGCGTCTACTTGGATCGGAGCTCCCAAAATGCGCTTGTCACCTCGACGGCTACATTCCATAGGAGCGGCTGAAGAGCTCATATACGCGGGAAAGCAAACATCGTGTTCAGCCATCTTACGTTGGCAACAGCTATCAACTTCGAGGTGGGAATAAGCGACCCGTGAGAACGCCCACCGATCGTAAACGATTGGGACGGTCTCGGCAGGCTCACCGGTGTTTCTCGTTAGCACGAGATTCGGTCTCGAAATCGACCTATGGACTCCTCCATTTCGCCGGTACGATATGTCTCAAACCCATCTTCTTCCTCGTCCTCGGATATGCGCCCTCACCGGTCATCACGCGGTACTAGTGCGACAGCGCGGTTGAGCGCCAGGGGGGTCTGATCGGCCGCTCCGGGACGGGAACCGGTTCCAAGGTGGCCGAAGTCTCCCAAGGAAATCACCCAGCGTCGACCGCGTACTTCCTGGAACGCCCTGGTTGCGACAGCGTCCTGGACAGTTCGCCCTTCCGCGAACGCGTTTATCGCAGAGGGTTCAAAATACCAAGTGGAGACCATATGCACGTCACTAAACGCCATGGCAATCAGTGGCGGCCGCGAAACGGCCGTCTGTCTGCATTGCCTTGTTGGGCAGAGTCATGCTGCTGTCGTCGGAATTGATCTTTCACTGAAGGCCTTCAGGATGCTTGGATTGTGCAGAGCAAGGACGATCCCGTACAGGCTTGGCGTTATGATAGCGATCTGCTTGCCTCCAGAACCAGTCAGGTGCGGCTCGGGACCATCACCGGCTGAAACCGAGAGCATAGCGCGTGCACTCTGCCAGTCTCGGCGGCCACAATGGGTCCGCCACTGTTCCCATAGTTGAGCGCCTTGTCGAGGACGTAGATCTTCTCGTCGCCGCTCGACATCAGCATCTTCGTTTTCTCGAGCGTAGAGGACACGATTGCCGACGTTACCCTCGGACTGAGGGACACTTCGCCAACGATCAACCCTGACTGCTATTGGGTACGTGCCTCCGACAACGGGTATCCGAAGGAATACACAGGTTCGCCTTCTTCCAGTTGTCGACGAGAGACCTCGATGAACGGGAACAAATTCTTACCCTTGAGCCATTCCCTGTCCTTGTTTTTCGCAAAGTCGACTCTTAGCAGAACGATGTCCCATTGCGGATTGATGTAGTCGAACGAGACACCCTCGCACATCGCGCCAACAAGGTCCGCGGCCTGCTTCTTCGGGAGCCAGGCACTGGAAATGTCATTACGGACGTTCCCATCCTTGTCCTTTACGACATGGGCAGCAGTCGCGAACCAGCCATCGGGCGAGACGAAGAACCCAGTCCCGACTGGAGTAGGCATTCCTTGTGCATCTGGATCCGGGGGATCCGTGTCGGCTGAATGAAGATTGCAATGTGCTCTGCGATGAATCATCGCAACAATGCACCGGCTTTGCCGGAGCGACGTGTGCGGACGAAGGAAGCGCTTGCACGGTAGATCAATGTAATGTTGCAGGTGAGTTGCTCACCTCAACTGCGCGGTTGGCGGGCAGTGCGATCTAACCTGCCACAGGCCGTGTTCTTCAGAGTTTTAAATACCGTGTCTGTCGGGACATTACAGTTCGCGGTCGATTTTGATTCTGCGGTCAGTTCGTTAGTGGACTGCTTTGCGCTGCCGGCAGGTGGATCGGAAAGTCTTGTCGCCTTCAATCTTTCCGTTGGGCCGCGCGGACTGCGGCTTAACGTTGGTGTTATTTCGATTGCCGGACTCGATGGGCCTACCGATGCCGTAAGCTGTCGATTTGCCGCTGCAAAACAACTTCAGGAAGGCGACTTCAGCGTCACGGTTCTTGATGCCAACGATCTGCATGGAATGCCGGTTGACGGAATTCAAATGGGCCCGCGTCTTGTCACCTCGGGAGCGCAGCAGCGGGTAGCGCCGTAATCTGAATCGACACCGACAGGGCCAGGGTGATGCGCGTTGAAAGGCCGATCGTCCAGTTCCCGAAGATCAGGCTGACCGTTACCGGGGCGATCGCTGATCAGTTAGCCGACGAGTCGATCGTATTCAGCATGCGTTCCTAGCCAAAACCATACGACGCCGTCGTTGATCGGAGTACCGAGAGCTCGGTATCGCAAGCCGATCCGACACGAGTAGAGAGATCCGATTCGTTTGAAGTGTAATGACGGATGTTTTGGAGCACTCTTCAGTAACGTGAATTTCTCGTCTGCAAGGGTTCGGATCTCACGCGGTAGTGCGTGGTAGCACGCCCAGAACCGAGGTGAGGCGACGTGCTTCAAAGCTCAGTGGTTTTCCGTTTCCGGTAAGCTTCGACCGCCTCTTCCGCAAGCCCCTCGAGACGGCCAGTGTGTGCGTCCTGCTCAAGCTGCTGGTCCCATACCGCGGCGTCGTACTCAAGAAACCACTCCCGTAACGTGGCTAGATCTTCTGGCGAGAGAGCTCGGATCTCTTTCTCAATAGATTCTACCCGATTCATGGACACTACGTTAACACCGCCTCGCAGCATCGGCTAACTATTGGACTTCCCCCGATCCCGTAGACAAACCGAAGCCTCATCATGAGGCGCGTTCAAACGCCTCGGGGCTGACGCCGCCAAGGTGGCTATCTATGACGGCGTCGTTGGCAGACGAGGCATAGCATCTAGTCTTTCGGCGCTCCGGCGTCGATCCAATCGCGAATCGCGTTGCGGTCGGTGTTCGATAGTGGGGGCCCCGCAAAGGGCATCCGGACCCCACAGTCGTGTGTGCCGTCGAGCTTGGCCATCAGGAAGCTGCTCGCGGAATCGCCTGGCACAACACGCAACGCGAAACTACTGCCAAGGCACTGCACCGGCGCGTTGACCAGGTTGGCGTGACCGGCATTGAAGTCGTCGAGGCCGCCGAGGCCACCAAACGCTCCTATACCACCGTGACAAATCGGCGAGTTGCAGCCGGTGGTGGCAAAGACGTCCATCACCTGTGTCCAGCTAGCGTTCCCAAGGCTATAGAACATCTGGAATATTTCCTCGCCACGCGTGTCTGAGTCGCTGAAAAGACACATCTGAAGCTCGGAAATGGACACCACGCTGCACGAATCGACCGCGGCCAGTACGGCCGCGGTGCAGCTCGTGGCGATTCCGTTCTCCCCATTGGTACGGGCCGCGGTGATCTTGCCTTTCGGATCCGCCCCCGAGCACGTCGTCGTCGTCGTAGCCCCGTTCTTCTCCTCACGCTTCTGGCACTTCGTACGTTCCTTGAGAATGACTGCGAGATGCTTGTTTTGGCGCTTGCCGATTGTTCTATGGCACTTGCCGTCATCCTTGGACACGGGAGGCGTCGGCGCACCCTGGGCCATCGATTCCATCTCGGATACCGCGGTTTCGACGAGGCAAATCACACACTCGCCCACGTCCGTGAAGTCGGAAAGACTGGGGACCAGCGCGTCGCAGGGCGCTGGACAGTTGTAGTAGGAAAGTGAGGCCGGGTTGAACCCGGTACACTTGCCGCTCGGTCCCGCCACGCGATCGCGCAGCTTGTCCTTGGTCCTCTGGATTTTGTTTTTGGTATCGGCTTGCGCGGTATCGTTACACTCGGTCGTCACCGGCACCTTGCCTTTGAGCCGGTCCTTGTGGCAGCGCGACTGGACCTTCCCAATGGTGCCGGCAAGCTTTGCACCGCTCTTCGCGATCGTTTGCCTGCACTTCAGCTCGTCTGTGGTAAATTGCGCGTGGCTCTCCTTAGCCAGGACGGTACACGCCAGAACGACCGCGGTTCCTGCAAGCACGCGAAAGACGTTGGCGCTACGTTTCATAATACAAAGCCCCCGGCATCCGTAATGATCGAGTCGCCCGGCCGTTTGCGCCTCGAGCGAAGCTGCACTCCGTGGCGGTTGCGGCGTGCGCCCCGCCATCTCACAGGGTCTTGAGGAACTCCACTAGGTCCTGTTTGTCTTCCGCCGAGAGGTTTGTGCCCCACAGATGTCCGGTAACACCCACGCCGGCAACGTCCGCTTCGGACGGCGTTCCAGTGGCAACAAAGCTCGGGGCGAGTCGATCTGTCTCGAAGAGTTCCTCCAGTGTCGCTAGAGCGCCGTCGTGAAGGAAGCGCTTCCGGGCGAACAGGTTGACCAGCTTTGGCACCCGGTATCCGCGAATGTCGGGGTTGCTCTCGCCCGGAAAATACGCGAACAAGCCGGAGAAATCGCTGGTGGCCAGGCCACCACCAAATGGACCGTTGTCATCTAGATAGTTGTCGAAGGCGAGGCGGGGATCGGTCCCGACCACGCTGATCGGAACGATCATCCCATTGGTGTACCTCTGGAGGTGAGGGGAGTGGCAGTCAGCGCACCGGAGACCGCCGCCTAGATCGGCTTCTTCGAAGACCCGTCTTCCCCGGTCGGCTACCTGCGGGTCTATATCGGGGTTTGTCAGCCGCCTAGCCTTCGTCTGGGCCGCATGCATGTAGAGCCCCAGGCCGGTGATGACACCCAGCTTCTGTTGTGCCTCCGCCGTCCAAGCCACGGTCCCGCCCCAGGCAATGACCGCACCGAAGTTGCGAACGAATTCGATGATCTCGCGGTCGCGGCGCCTGGCCATCCAGGCTTCCCGTGGCCACGGAAACAGGTCACCAACGTAGAACCAGCGGGTGAAACCCGTCGACCCGGTATGGTTAGGGACGGAGAATGACTGGTCCTTCGCGAGGCTCCCGGCCAGCTGGAAGTTGAGATCAATCTTGCCCGGCCCCCACAGCAGGGCGATCTCCTTACGCGACGGCGAAATGGGATCATTGATATCCGCTTCCGTTACTTGCTCGGAGAACGCGGTAAACCAGTCGAGCCGGATGTTGGGGTTGGCCATCCCCCCGACGGGCATCCCTGTGATCGGGTCCGGCCCGGCGTGGCAGAAGGCGCAGTTGGTTCCGTAGCGCACGACCCCATCCGAACCGGTGATCGCACGCAGACCGACATAGCCAGACGACCGATTCTCCACCGCTCCCGGCCCGGCGAGGTCGAGCCTTCCGCATCCCGGGCATCCCCCCCCCAGGTCCGTCTGCGCAAAAGGATCCGGCATCAGACCGGCAGCTTCGGGGTTTCCCAGAAACCCCCCGGGCAGGTCGGTGGGAAAGGGGTCAATGCGCCCGTCGTCGTTCAGGTCGATGTCCCGGGTAAAGGGCACGCCTTCGCCCCTGCAATCGGCGTCGTTTGTGCAATTCTTGAACGGGATGTCCACACACACACCGGTGGCTCCGTCGCAGCGGCTGTGGACACTCGGGGTCCACAAGAGCTCATTGCCGAATGTCGCCGTGGTCGCAAGCAGGCGTCCCATCACGATCATCTCGTCGACCGTTTTCGTCTCCCCGTTGGGCAAGGTAATCGAGCCGATCGTGTCGAACCGCACACCATTGCTGTCCTTGAGGATCGGCATAGTCACGGTCAACTGATCTCCGCCGTATTCGGGGAAGCGAGGCAGGGTCACCTCTTTCCACGTGCCGCGGGAGACGATCACCTCGCCGATCGCCATCGGGGAGTTCAAGACCGGATCGCCGGTGACGGCGCCCGCGGGTATCTTGGCAACGATCTCCGTGTCAGACCACATGAGGATGTCTTTGCCGAGGACCGCTTCCCCGTTGTCCGGACCAGCATCGCCGAGCCCGCTGAAGGCCGGTACAGCCTCGATGGAGTTGAAGGTGACGACGCTATCGCCCTGGACCTCTCCAAAGTTCTCGCCGATGATCGTGATCTCTGTGCCGATGGGGCCCTGCGTCGGACTGATGCTGGTGATCACCGGCGTTTCCAGGGGAACTGACTGGGCCTCGAACTTTTGCCTGAACTTGCGCGCCTTGAGCCTGCCCTCGAGCCGGGTGCAGCCGTCCACGAGTTTTCCGGTGAGCCTCACCCTACCGACGAAGCCCGCGCACGCACCGATGTCCCACTTCACCCTGACCCTCGTGAAGCCCCCCCCCCTCCTGCGGGCCTTGAACCTCTTTGCGGGCACGGGACCACAGATGCCCGGCAGTGCGGTCTTACTCCGCCCGATTTCCAGCACGTCGGCGGTGGGAGCCCCTTGGCCCGCCGTGAGCGGTGCGCCCGTTACCTGGTAGCGTCCGGATGCACACGGAAGCGGTTTGACGCGGTTGCTCTTGACGGCCGACGCGGTGGGCACCGGCTCCGCTTCACCGCTGGATACGGCAGGGGCAGCCAAGTGTACGAGTACCAGAACTGCCAGCGCGAAGCTGGAACTACCAAACCGAACATGCGTTGACATGGTGTCCCCCTATCGTTTCCGAAAACGTCGCCTCAATCCATACATCCATACATGGTTATGTGGCCTTTACACCGAGCAAAAGATTACGCTGTCACGACCGCATTGGCTATACTGCAATTGCAGTGTTGTCGTACTACAATCGCGGTACGTTGAGTTATGTTCGTGTTGTTTTGCTAGATCAGACCGTAGCGTCGAGCCGCCGACATCGCTTGTCGGATATTGTGAACCCTGCATCTGGACAGGATGTTTCGAGTATGCGTACGGACGGTCAGCACGCTGATGTCGAGTGCTTGTGCGATAGCTTTACTACTGCGGCCCTCGGCGAGATACCCGAGGATCTCGATCTGCCGCGCCGTCATCTTCGGACAACCATTGGCAGCCGGAGGTATGACAGAAGCAACAGGAGTCGCACTACTCAGACAGTCTGCCGGTTCGCCACGCTCATGCTCGGTGCTCTCAACGCGACTCGTAGGTCGCAAGAGATGAATAGTGATACGCTTAGAGCCTCGCCCGCCACCGACAACAAGCGTACTGCTTAGGACACGAACCATCTCGCCCGATGCCTTGCGAACATCCATCTCGAAGCCGTGAATGGGTTCGTTGCGCGAGAGCGTCCGTCGCACATTGCAGAACTCGTTACAGTAGGTGTTACCGAAGACATCGTGCCCGCGCAGCACTTCCCAGCAGGGTCTACCTAAGGCCTGCTGGGCCGAGTAACCGGACAGCTCTTCAATAGAGACGTTCCAGGCAACTATGCGGCCATCGTCGTCGCAGGCAAAGGCCGGCTCAGCCGTTGCCTCGAGCATTGCGATGGAACCCGCGACCGGGGTTTTTCCTCCACCTGGTGACAAATCGTGCCCCCCTGATTGACCTGACAGCGGCGAACGTCTTCCTGCGAAACGCCACTGTCGGCACTGCGGCGCTACCAGCCCGAATCCCCGCCGCAGCCCCTATCGTAGCCAGTTGCAAAGTTCAGGGAAGAGGTCGCCTTCACGCTGTGTAACAAGCAGTGGAAATGTCCGGGTCATAAGCACTTAAAGATGTTCGGTGCCGGGGCTATGCGCGCACCGCGCGCTTCTAGCTGCGGCCGAATTGCGTCGAACACTATCGGGTAGCGATACCACGGAACCGTCGTCCAAAGATGGTGGATGAGGTGGTAGTTCTGGCCCAACAAGACGACGAACGCGGTGCGGCCGGGATAAGCGCGACTGTCGAGGTAGCGTTCACTCGAGTCGCAGGGGTAGTGCGGCAGATAGTCGAAAGCCATCGTCAGAAAGACCATGGCAAATAGAGCCGGGACAAACCAAACGACGGCCAAGGCGGTAAAGTTGCCGGTCGCAAGTGCGGCGACGGCGACGGCCAATAGGACGAGCTCCGCCCCGAGCGCCCCGAAGGCGGGCAGAGCGCCGGCAAGATAGCCCCCGGTAGCACTCCCGAACGATGCGACAGTAGCGACGAAGAGCCAGACCGTCGGATTGGCGAGCGTCCCTTCAGGCGCCCCCACCCACTCGCGTTGCACATGGATGCGGTCGTTCTTGCCGGGCGCAGGCCCAGTGGTTGCGGGAATGGTGGTCGCGGCGTTCGATTGGCGTGGATTCATTAGGGAACTCCCGTCCTGTTAGAACGCGAGATTAGACGAATCAACCGATTACTACTTACCGATTCGTGCCCCCTCGCAGGTTGCGATGATCACCCTCTCCACGTGTTCTGCGGAACCCGGACCATGGAGCGCTTGGTGGCTACTTAGTCGTCTCTGAAAAAGCAGCTAAGTCTGTGCGCAGTCAACTATTTTAGCTGAAAGCGAGGGTGTAGAATTACCAGGTCGGCGTTTGATAGCGAGCAAAACCTGGGGATTTCATGCAGCCACACAAGCCATCGCAAACCGAGAGTCAGGGGCAGCTGTTTCGCACGCGCCTGGACAAGATCGTTGATCCAAACC
>JAZDCZ010000310.1:0-2199 GCA_036679605.1 Gemmatimonadota bacterium | reverse complement strand
GCCCCAGTGGTTTGGGAGCTTGATCCAGGACAAGCGTGATGCTACGGGGTTGATGTACATGCGGAACCGGTATTATGATCCCGGTACCGGTAGATTTACGCAGGAAGACCCGATTGGGCTGGCTGGAGGGCTCAATCTGTATGGGTTTGCCAATGGGGATCCGGTTAATTTCAGTGATCCGTTTGGGCTGTGTAAGAATAAGAAAGATGATCACAAAGACTGTCGTACCGTAACACCAGCCGAGGGTCGAAAAATCGCCGACGCGGCTACGGCGATGGGAGAGTGGACGTATACTCAGGGACGTGAGGGCACGCCTGCGAAGTGCCCGACCAAGAACACTGGTGACTGCACTGATTTCGTTCGTGAAGCAGCACAGCGTGCCGGTGTCGATGTTCCGTATGTGACCACTACGGACTTTCCGACCACAGACAGCTATGTACCCGTTTCAGGAGAGCAGGCGAGAGTCGGCGACGCGTTCGTGCGTGGTGGCCACGCAGGAATCATCACGGATATCAATGCCGGCGCAGCCGTGGTGTGGCAGAACGGTGGTAACCCGGGGCCAGCCAATTACCGCGATGGGAAGACGGGTCCCTGGCGCGTGCAGCTGGGGTCCGGCAATGTCTATCGGCAGCTTGTGCCGAGGAAAAAGCCGTGACCCGCAAGCTTGGTCCCGCAGGTTTCGGCCTCGCCGTGGTGGTCGCGGCTAGTTGTGTGAATCGTTCCGACACGGAGTGGCGGTCTCTGGATGAAGCGCGGGCCGGCGTTGTGGCTCTTCTGCGGGAAGGGTTGAGTGTGTCGGGGTTTGAGTCGGCGCAAATGGAATGCCTCGCACCGCCACCACCCGGACAGTGGTCCCTCGTCGCCCGCTACTCTGCCACTTGGCGTTGGGTATCCCGAGACACGATGGAACTGAAAGTAGCTTATCATGTCGTGGGTGACGTAAGAGACGCCGGTGGCGGCTATCCGTCATATGAGGTGTCAAGGCGGAATGGTCTTGACACGGTTGAGTATGTTGCAATCGAAGTTCCCGGGCGTCGTTGGAAGCTGCGTTGTGCTGACTCACTGCATCGTTACATGGATGTCCACGCCATAGATGACCCCGGGCTGTACATCAATGAATCAGAGTTTCGTCGCATTCTGGCCCTCGCTGACTCAATCGCTAGCAGAGAGCGGCGCTGAGGCTCCGCAAGGACTGTGCTCGACCAAATGAGGCGTTCTGGTCCGGGTATGGCTGTCTTGCTCTTCGTACTCGAAGGCAAATGACTACCAGCCCGGCACTCTGCCGGCTGATGCAGGCGCGGTACAGCTGGGCCCAACATGATCACGGGGTGTGGCAGTCCGCGGACGTTGCTCCGGCCGAGCCATTGGGCATTGCACGACGTCGATACCCGCCGCCATCCAGTCCCGCGTCCCCGCAGGTTGTTTCGCGACGACGAGCGGGACCGAATCCGGTCAGCGTAGTCTTCACCAACTCCTGGCAGTACTGAATACAGGTCAGGTGATGGCTCCCGAAGGAAGGAGCCGGAGCAACCTATCAGGCAACCTTGGTCACGTTGGGAGCCACCGGGTGGGTTCGGGGATCGACCAGGCAGGGCTTAACGATCACCATGCCGTACGATGTGATGTCGTCTGTCGAGGCTCACCTACCCTGGTGGCAGCGAGACCAGGACGTACGACAGTAGGGGCAAGACGCGGACCGCGACCTCGCTGGCTGGTGCGATGATGGGTGAGACGGTGGAGAGCTGGTACTCTGGGCTGGGGAGTGTGATAGCTACTGACGTGAGCTATGCGAACAGTGCGACGCGTAACGTGGAGGAGTTCAGGAGCAATGCGGTGGGCAGTGTCGAGTGGAAGCGTGTGCAGGGCAGCGTGATTGATCCCGAACACGACTACAGTTATCGTATGGGCTCCGGCCGGTTGGAGAAGCTGATCTCGCGGTATCCGGCGAATCCGCCCCAGGGTTGGCTGCCCGATACGACGTACAACACGTTTGATGGAGCTGGTAGCGTGCGGTATTCGGGCCGGCGGGAGTATCTGTGGAACGGTGGCGGCAGTTCGCTAGCCACGGAGCGTGCCGCAAGCGCCAGTTTCTATGGTGCCGATCGGAAGCTGATGGTACAGCAGTCCTACAGCGATTCCTTGAACAACTTTGGCATCTCTCAGCGCGGTCGTGGAGCGTATCAGGAGTACTGGTACGAT
>JAZDCZ010000309.1:0-4909 GCA_036679605.1 Gemmatimonadota bacterium | reverse complement strand
CGGTATCGACGATTGCCCGACCGCAAACGGCAACGAGTAGTTGAGGCTCATCCCGGCAGCGACGTCTGCGATCGCCATCTTCGCCATGACGATCCCCAACAACGCTCCTAAAACACCGCCGATGAGACCGAGAAGCGCAGCCTCAACGATCACCAGCCTTACCACCGACGCCGGGGTCGCTCCCGTTCGGATCAACGTAGCCAGCATCGGGGTACGATAGCTCACGAGCGCAACTGTAGTGGCATAGACGATGAACACCGCGGCCAAGAGCACGAACGCACTGATGCCAATCAAGGTCGCTCGCAACCCTGATACGAGTTTCCGATTGGCGAGCTTGCGCTGAGCCGGTTCCGAAATCACTAACTGCTGCGGAAGGTGTTCCTGCAAGACACGGGCTGCTACGGACGGCGATACGCCGGCTTTCAATTCCACGTCGATCCGATCGATAGGCGATTCGTGGCTGTCATCCACCACGAGGCCCAGCACACCTTGGGCAGCGGGCAGATACATCACCGCTACGCGTTCCCCGTAAGCACCCGGTAGACCCTCACCGCGGACCAGTCCCCGCACGGTATAGTCGCGTGTACCGTTCGCGCTCGCGAGTCGGAGTCGATCGCCGAGCTTCAAGCCGCGGTCAGCAGCGACCCGTTCGGTCAGAAACACTCCATAGGGATCGTTGAGGATGGAAAAGTCGTCCGCCGTTCTCTCCACGACCGTGACGTCGTAAAGTTTCTGAACCTCAGGCTTGAGAAGGTCGATGCCGAACAGTTCGAGCAACTCGCCAGAACCGTCCGTGAAGCTTAGCGTACCGCGCACGAGAGCAGCAGCGCGCTTTACAAACGGCTCGTTTCCAACCTGCTCGGTCAGTTCTTCGGGAAATCTAGACTCACCGGTTCCGAAGGTAATCTGCAGTTCGGCGCGACCCGCTATCTTGTCGACCTGAGCGTTGAAACCACGAATAACCGCCTCGCTGGCGAGAAGCGTCGCAGTGACCAACCCCACCCCGAGAGCTATAGAGACGACAAAAAGCCCTACGCGGAACGGACGCGCAGAAAGATCCCTGAGGCTTATGTTTCTCAATAACGGAAACACCGTCGATTCTCCCCGGGATCAGGTATCTCCTGGATCGTCCGTCATACCATTCTCGTCGGGCAAGCCCAGGTCTTCGGTAATGCGACCGTCCACCATGCGCACGACTCGGTCACCCAGCGATGCCCATACAGGATCATGCGTGACGATCAGCATCGTCACGCCGGTTTCCTGATTGATATCACGTAGCAGTCGCATCACCTGACGCGCCGAGTGCGAATCGAGGTTTCCCGTAGGCTCGTCGGCCAGCACAACACGAGGACGAATCACAAGCGCCCGCGCCAGAGCGACACGCTGCATTTCCCCGCCTGACAACTCGTGCGGCTTGTGGCCAGCACGAGTCGTCAAATCGACGGTCTCCAGAACCGCCATCACTTGACCGCGCTCATCCTTCGTCGTCCCGCCATCCAAACGTAATGGCAAAGCCACGTTCTCATAGGCCGTAAGGAAGGGGATCAGATTGAAAAACTGAAATACAATGCCCACCTCGTTGCGCCTTAGTAACGCAAGCTGGTTCTTGTCGAGCTTCGAGATCTCTCGTGCGCCGACATGAATCTTCCCGCCATCGATACCCGTAAGCCCCGCCGCCGTGTGCAGCAGCGTACTCTTGCCCGCACCGCTAGGCCCCATCAACGCGCACATTTGGTGTTCGGGAACTATGAGGTCGACATTGCGCAGGGCCTGCACGCAGTTCGGACCCTCACCGAAGCGCTTACTCACCGCTTCAAAGCGTATCATCGCTGCACCCGTTCTGTACGCCCGGGGAGACCCATTCGATCAGTCAGAATGAGCGAATCACCGTCCGCTCGATATGTTCGAGCCAGCCAAGATCCGCGCGTACGCGCATCTCCGCTCCGTCCATCACCAAACCAACGACCTGAGTATCGTGGCCGGACTTTTCCAATTGGCAGCGGCGCTTCACCAGCCGAGCCAAACGAGTCAGATAGATCCCACGCTGACGCGTAATCAACTCACTGATCGTATCAATATTGGTTTTGCCCAAGAATAGGAGCTTGACGGACAATTCATCCCGCAAAGGTTGCGGATCTTCGGACACGGGTTGCAAGAGCCAATCGTCGAGGGTCTGACGTCCCGCATCAGTAATCTTATAGACCTTTCTATTCGGCCTATGCTCCTGGACCTCCTTGGCAACCCCGAGTTGCCCACAGCGTTCGAGATCGTCGAGAACACGATACATCTTGCCGTAGTTGCCTGGAACTCGGCCTTCAAACGGTATCCGTGCATGCCGTCGGGAGATGACGAGACAAAACCCAGTACTGCGTATTCCAAGTTGCCTTTTCCCATCGAGAATCCCCCTGCGACAGCGGCCTACGACGACTGGCTGAATAGCACCACGGAAGCGACCGCAAAGTCAACGAATGGGCGGCCTTTTAACCTTCCGACCGCGCCTTATGTTTATGGATGGAATAAAATGGCCTTGTTGCTGAAGATGTCGGCGGCGAGCTGTGTCCGGCCCGGCCTAAGATTGGCAGAGACGGTCGTGGCGCTTCGTAAGCTGGCCGAGCACCGCTCGAAGCGCGCAAAGCGCGCGAACCAAGGCCATCGGCCTGTCAACGGTTGGCTACGTCGTCGCGCCGGCAGCGGAAGCGGGGGCTACCCAATCGCGGCGGCGGGGGGGGCTAGGTCGTCGGGCTACAAGCAAGCGGCTGTCCCGGTTGACTTATAGCGGCCTGGAGAATTCGCAGGGCGTCGCTAGCCGAGATTACCAACGACGCATCGACATCGCAGCGACCGGGCAGACACGAAACCGCGCCAACCGCAGTGCGCAGGGCGATCAGAGCATCGGTCGCACTGATGAGTCCGTCGGCATCGGCATCGCCGCAGATCAGGCTGCACACTTCGTCGAGTTTGAAGCGCCGAGCCGCAATACCGCGTGAGACTCCATCGTCGGAGTC
This sequence comes from Gemmatimonadota bacterium, assembly GCA_036679605.1. Classification (GTDB taxonomy): domain Bacteria; phylum Gemmatimonadota; class Gemmatimonadetes; order Gemmatimonadales; family GWC2-71-9; genus JAZDCZ01. The sequence goes on along the minus strand of JAZDCZ010000309.1, from coordinate 1,904 downwards.
TTCCCAGACGACCACGACATCGCCGGCCTGGGTGATAGCTACCGACGGGTTCCTCCCGTCTCCCGATGTGTCGACCTGCAGTTCGCTTTGAGCAATCTGAACCCCTGAGCAATCGAACGCGCGCGCAAAGACGGCTCGGCCACCGGCGCCCAGGCTTTGCGAACCCGCGAGTTGCGGAGACACGGTCGCCTCGTCCGACCAGACGACAACAAAGGTACCACCAGGCGTGGTCGAAACATCCACGCTGCTTTGTGCGTGCTGTCTTCCAGACTGCTTCGCGGCCGGACGACTGCCCTGGCTGCCGGATGCGGGACTGAAAGCACGAAAGGGTTCGACCGTTGCTCCGATCTCGAAGCCGGGGTCCAATGCATCCGTGTTGAAGATGTAGCCGGGCACGTAGGAATCGTGGGCAACCACAAAGCCGCCGCTACCGTCGGCCGAGACTGCAAGTGCACGGAGCCCGTCTGCCTCAAAACAGTACGAACTCGGACAATCGCGAAGGCTGTTAACCTGAAAGCCGGCAGCCGGGTTTCCATCGGCATCGAAGTCCTGCCCATGGATGTCTGCAAACACACCGTTGGCCGGGGCGCCGTCCTTTGCCGGTCCGTATTGATACTCGCTCCATACTACGACGAAGCTCTCGTCGAGCAGTCCCGAGATGTCAACTCGCCGCGGATCGTTAGCTGTAATCAGAAAGTTTGCCAGGCTTTGTCCCGTTCCGCTCGTGCGCACGCCGACCATCTTGTCGGTCGCCGCCCATGCAATGAGGAAGTTCCCCGCCGATGTCGCTGCTGAGGCTGGCGCCCGAGTCGGTGTAACCGCGGGGTCGTTCAGCAGCAACTCCGCACCCTGAGCCACGCCGTTGGAATCGTAAAAGCGACCGAAGATGCCCGAGTCTCCGCCGGGGCCGATGCCCAGCCAAACGACCGTGAAGCTTCCGTCGGCGGCCATGGCCACCGACGGCGACGACTGTTGTTGAGTCGTATAGGTGTTGACCGCGAATTCGCTACCCAGTCGAGTGCCCGTGCTGTCGTATCGTTGCGCAAAAATGCCGGAAGCGTCTCCGTCTTGTCCCGGCGCGCCCTGCCAAACGACTACGAACTCGCCGCCGGGTGCCCCCGACTCTCCGGCTGCCATGGCCACGACCGAGGATCCCTGCGCTCCGGTCGTATAACTGTTGATACGAAACTCGTTACCGATCGGCACCAGCACAGCTCCGGCGACGCTTGCCGACAGGAGAAGCGTGCAGCCCAGAATTCCTACGGGGCTCCATGTGCGTACAGGGCCCCACATGTGTATCGAGATATTCATCGAGGCCTTCGTGAGTTCACCGCGCCTTATACCCGCCCCTACCTTTTGCCCGTCTCTTTACCTTATACTCCGCCTACTCCGTATGCTCCGCATGCTGATACTTCCTCACTCATACTCCCCTACTCATACTACGCCGACGCCGAGGCTTATCCCCTGATAAACACGCTACCAACCCATATACACCGCCGTCAAGACCCTGGCAGACACTGGCCAGGGCGGCCCAGTCGGAAACATTCGCCACCGGTTGCGCCTTCCCCCCCCCTGCCAAGCGGCGATACAGGCGGCAGTCGAAAAGTACATATACGTATGGAATTCCCTTGTACGGCCTTGAGTTTCGTTATATGTTCGCCCCCAATGAGCGGAGTACTGGAATGGTCCGGATCGGCCAATGCAGGCGTTAGAATCGCCAACGAAGCTCGAGAAGTCGGGCCAAGCGAGCATGCCGACGTATGCGCCGGCACCGAGATCGTTCCCGAGGCTTTGCTCGAGCCGCTCGGCCCCACAGACAGCCGTGGGCTGCTGCGACAGGAGTCGGCGATCCTGCTGGACGACTATCTGCGCAAACTCGCCGCGCAGAATGTGCACTGCCGTTT
>JAZDCZ010000031.1:0-5054 GCA_036679605.1 Gemmatimonadota bacterium | reverse complement strand
ATTGATTAATAAAATTTACTGGCTGACACCCGGGTCGTGGTTTTTGCTGTTATCAGCGACAAATATCCTAACTATCGCTTCACCCAGCGAGAACTGAAAAGATTCCGCTGTCTGAAACAATCGCAAGGCAAAGGGGTGGTGATTCATCACCTGATGAACATCAGCAGCTAACCCGCAGATTGCCAAACATCGACAGACTGGCTGACTGGCTGGCTGATTGCAGGGACGCCGGTGGACCGTATCAGGCTGAAAAAAAAGCACACCAGGAAGAAAATTTTCTTTATTTGTTTGTTTGCTTACTTACTTACTTGCGTGACTGGCCGCGCGCCACTCAGGCCCGGTTAAACCTTCTCGATTGTCGCATTAAACCGTCCCGGTCACGATTTCTTGCTGCGCTTTTTGCGTTTGGACTTAACGGGCTGGCCGGGTGCTTTTGGATCATCTTTTGGCAAGGCTGATGCACTGATACCGCTGATTTCCGCTGCGGATTGCATTAGTGATTCTGCTACCTCTGGGACAAGAGATAACGGAAATCTGGACGCCACGCCGCTCACGCTGATTGCCGCCGGCAGGTTTAGCTGCGGAATCGAAACCGCAACACAACGAGCCTCTTCCTCGTTCTCACCATCATCGATGGCGTAGCCGTTGGACCTGACTGTGGCCAGTTCACGCATCAACAGGGCTAGCTCGGTGATAGTCTTAGTTGTCATACGCTCCATACCAGTGCGAGCAAGCAGTTCGAGAACGTCGCGCTCGGACAAGTTCGCTGCAATAGCCTTGCCAAGCGCTGTCGAGTGTACAAAGTCCTCCTCCCCCTTGCGAACCACATGACGCACACTTTTGGTACTTTCCAGAACCGCCAAATAGACGATGCGGTTGCGGGACAGTACTCCGAGATTCACGGTTTCGTTATAGCGATCGCGTAGCGCTTCCATGAAGGGTTGGGCACGTTGCACCAATAGCTCTGTTTGCCGGGACTGCAGCGACAGCACCCCATTGCCCAGGCGGTACCGGCGCTTCTGGTCTCGTTCAACAAACCGTTGCAATTCCAGAACATTCAGATAGCGGTGTGCCGAACTCTTCGGCAGCCGCAGGGCTTTTCCCACCTCCGTAACAGTTACACCTTCGCTGGAATTGCCAAGCAGATTGAGAATCTCGCAGGTTCTGACGATGGAGCGAGTCCCCGGCGGCAACGCTTCGATGTCCCTTGCGGGGTTAACGCGCTCCCCCGACTTTGATTTCTGCTTTACTTGTGTGCCCACAGGCAACCCCTATCCGGTGGAAAGACCAAAGCTGAGTATACTCTGTTCCATCCTATGGGACAAGGTGGAATCGGTCAAAACTGTAACTTTTCGACCACATGTCTTTACTATATTCCAATAGGTGGTTGATATGTTCCATTATGTGGTTAATAATATCTATTACGGTAAATTTACCGACGCATCAGGTGCAACTAAAATCAAATCAGGGTCGGTGGAGGACGCGCTATAATGAGTTTGTGTGAAAAACTGGGTTTTAGTCTGCCGCTGCGTACGAGCACCCCGCGTCGTGAGAGGGCGGTATGCACGCGTCGGAGTCGGCACTGCAGCCACTGCTAATCAAATTGGGATTATATTAATTGAGATTGCATTATAAGTTTGCCGATGCCTTGGCAGAGTAGATCGGGGGCTCAGGATGATTAAACTATCGATGGTCGCGGTGCCGCCCACGGACGAGAGGTTAGCAGCGATCAAACAAATCGGCGTTGACCACCTTGTGTATTACGACATGTGCAATACGTCGGAAAAGTTCGCCGCGCTTGAAGAGGCTATTGTGCAGGCGCGCCGCTTTGGCCTCAGTATTCCGGTCGTGGAGTCCGGTCCGCCGATCGACCGTATTGTGCTGGGCCTGGAGGGTTGGCGTGAGCAGACGCAGGAATGGATTCATTCGCTCGAACGACTGGGACGATTCGGCGTAGATGCGGATGTCGACCCTAACACTGTCTCCGGGCTGGAAAACCCAATTTCTCTGGAGCAGACGCTGGAAAACCTGCGACGTTTCCTGCTCGCCGTGATACCGGCCGCAGAGGCCGCCGGGGTTAACCTGGCCATGCACCCGGACGACCCACCAGTCACGCCAATCTGCGGATACGAGCGGGTCATGTCGAGCGTTGAAAGCTTCGATTGGCTGCTGGAGGCGCACGCCAGCCCAATGAACGGCGTGACGCTGTGTGCGGGCTGCTTCGGGGAGTTGGGTCTGGACGTGTCTGCGTTGGTCGAACGCTTCCGCGACCGGATCCATTATGTCCATCTACGTAATATCCACGGACGGCTCGATGACTTTATCGAGACATTTCCGGATGACGGCGACCTTGACTTGGCTGACTTGATACGCACGCTGCACGCGTCGGGATTCGACGGATACATCAGGGCCGATCACGCGCCCCTACTCGCGACGGAGACCACTGAGGTGCAAGGTTACGGGTTTCAAGGACATTTGTTCACAACGGGCTATCTGCGCGGACTTCTCGATGCAGTCGGGTCCGATCGATTACTACACCCCGGGAGATCGAAATAAAAATACTCACTAACAAGGTTGCCATCGTCACCGGAGCGGCGCGCGGCGTCGGAGCCGCGATCGCGAGCGAATTCGCTCGGGAGGGTGCGGCTGTCGTGGCTGTGGATGTGTTACGAGAGCCTCTGGAAGCAACTGTGGCAGGCCTTCGTTCCGAAGGCCTTTCGATCAGCGCGCTAACCGCCGATGTAGCGATACCCGAAGACAACCAGGCGGCAGTCGAACTCGATCTGGGACGAGGTGCACACCGTCAACCTCAAAGGTGTCTATCTGGGGTGTAAGGCCGCCATTCCGCATTTGGTCCACGGTGGCGGCAGCCTTATTTTCATCGCCTCGGTGCTCGGCATCGTGGGCGATGGGGATCTGGCGGCCTATGGGGCGGCCAAGGGCGGACTGCGTGCGATGTGCCGGTCGATTGCCGTGGCCTACGGGCCGCAGCAGATCCGCTGCAACACGATATGCCCCGGCGACGTGCGCACGGAGATATTCGATGAGTACATCGAGAGGGCCGCCGATCCTCAGGCGGAATTGACTCGACTGCTGGGATTTTACCCACTCGGTCGCATCGCCTCGCCGCGGGACGTAGCCCGGACAGCTGTGTTTCTCGCCTCAGATGACAGCGCCTACATTACAGGCACGGACCTGGTGCTCGACGGCGGACTGCTCGGCAAAGTGTATTGAGTCATGGCATTTACCTCAACACGCCTAAAATCCGGCCAAATTAGCCCGCTGGGACTTGCTGCGCTGGCCATCGGCATCATGTCACCGGCCCTGGGCTTATTTGCACTATGGGGGCCAATGGAAGCGGCCACGGGCCCCATTGTACCGTTGGTTTTCATCGCCTCCGCAGCGCTGGCCTTGCCAACAGCGCTCTCTTACGCATACCTCAACAAAGAAGCGCCCTCCGCGGGTGCAGCGTCCACCTGGCTGTGGCGCGCGATCTCCCCTGCCAGCGGTTATCTGGCGGGCCTGACGATGACGGCCTATTTCATCTTCGCGGCTATCGCCCAGCCGCTGCTGTTCGGCATTTTCTTCCAAAACCTGCTGGCACTGTTCGGTATCGCGGTCGACGGGATCTGGATATTGATCTTGGCCGTCCCGCTCGTTACCGTGCCGGTCATGTGGCTTGCCTATCGCGGCGCACAAGCTTCCACGCGCTTTACTGTGGCACTGATGACGGTCGAGTCCGCCGTAGTAGTCTTACTTTCCCTGACCATTATTTACACACAAAGCTCGATACCGGGCGGAGTCTCGCTTCAGCCATTCAATCCCATGGCAGCCACGGAGGGATTCAAAGGCTTCTGGACCGCTATGCTGCTCGGCATCCTGGCCTTCAGCGGCTTCGACGTGGTGTCCACCGCAGCCGAAGAAACCCATGCCCCAAGCGAGTACCTGCCCAAAGTGATCTTGTTAACCATCGTCGGTATTGCCTTGTTCTGGGCCCTGAACGCCTGGGCCTTCACGTTGGGCATGCCACACGAGCTCGTCGTGCAATATGCCGAGCACGGCGATACCGTGGCCGCACCCTTGGCCGCACGGTTTTGGGGATGGGGCAAGGCGTTCGTCATCCTGAGCGCAATCAGCGGTATCTTCGCCGTGTACGTCGCCAGTGCACTTGGTGCTTCGCGCATCATGTTCGCGATGGCGCGGCATGGCCTGCTGCCGAACCCGCTGGCCAGGCTGGATGCCGACAGTCGGGTGCCGAAGGTCGCGCTCCATGCCTTGTTTGCGATGGTCTTTGCCGGTGACATCATTGCTATCTTCACCCTGCGCAACGGGCTGGCCGCCTTCACTTGGTGGGCCATCGCCACATCGCGTTACAAAGTGCTGCCGAATCTGTTGATTCCCCTATCCGGCGCAACGCTCACACTGTATGTTATGTATCAGGCGTTTTTCGTAACGTTGTGGAATAACGGGTTTGAGACCGGAAGGAGCGTAGTGTACTTTTGTCTGGTTCTCCTGGCGTCGCTTGTCGCGCTCGTCAGCATCATCGGACGCTGGTGGCCGAAGCACCTGCACGGCCCCGCACCGTTGGAGGCACAAGAGGGCGAATCGCCGGAAGTAATTGTCGAGACATGAAAACCCGAACCAGAGCCTGCGGATTCGGAAAGTCCGAGCAATTGACGCCCAACCGCCGCGGCAGATGTACCGACTGAACTGCTCGAACTCATACTGTTTGCATGCATAACCGCCGTCATTCACCGATTGATACATCGAATCACAGGAGCTGAATTCACACCATGGCACATTCTTCTTCGGATTTACCGCCGGAAGAACCGCAGTCGACGATGACGCTTTTCGGACGCCGCTGGACGCGAACCGAACTGGAAGCTCACGTGGGCGACTTAAGCCAAGTGGCCGGCGTCACGCTGGTGACACTGGCAGACGGCGCCGCTCGCGGTGTGCGCGCGCTGATCTTCCGCACCGGCTCAGGACTGGAATTCTGGGTACTGGTCGATCGGGCCTTCGATATCGCGAAATGCCAATACAAGGGCATTGAG
>JAZDCZ010000308.1:0-2353 GCA_036679605.1 Gemmatimonadota bacterium | reverse complement strand
TTCGAGCTTCCGCAGGGTCTCGTTACTCACGCCCTCAGAACAACCGCGTATGTATTGCTCCGAGTAACGGATGTCAAAATAAGCTAGAGAAGCCATCTCTTCGAGTTCGGCACGCCGCGCATCATGGATACGCGAAAAGCCGGGCCGCTCGCGTCGCGGTACGCGGTCTCCGGAATGATCGATCTCGATGACACCCCGCAATGCGGCTCCGAGTACCGTTGGTCTTTCTCGGACTCCTTGCTGTTGTTTGCGCGGCGAAGCGTTAGTCTCGGTCGAAGAACGAGATACGGACGCCTTAGCGCCGCCGGCAACAGGTGCGCACACTTGGCGGCGCAGCCGTGTCTTGATGACGCCGAGAACGGCGGCGAAAGGATTATTAAAAGGACCGTCCTCGGCTACAGTTCGCGCGCCGGATGATTCGGCCGCAAACGTCTGAGGCGTTGCGTGGGACTTGGAGCGACGGCGGGTCATACGATGCAACTCCACTGAAGCCTTTCCATGGTGTCAGGAAACCGGATACACAGCCAATATCTGATATCTAAAAACCCGGCCGGAGGACGCGATGCCAGCACAAACCCCTACATTCTCCCTGTTTATGCCCCAAGCGGGTAGCAGCTACGCCATGATCCGAGATCGGGCGCATTCCCTTGAGGCCATGGGCTACGACGGACTCTGGTTGACCGATCATTTTTTCGCCAATGGGCTGCCCGACCTCGACTACCTCGAGGGCTGGACCGCCTTATCCGGCCTCGCCGAGGCAACCTCTCGCTTGAGGCTGGGCTTGATGGTGACCTGCCAAAGCTATCGCAACCCTGCTCTCCTGGCGAAAATGGCGGCAACCGTGGATCACATCTCCGATGGGCGCCTCGAGTTGGGAATCGGCGCCGGGTGGATGGAGGAAGAGTATAGTGCCTATGGCTGGTCGTTCCCTCCCATCAAACTGCGACTTGCTCAATTAGCCGAGTCTCTCGAAATCATCACCGGCATGTTTGGCGACTCGACCTTCACCTTCGAAGGCGAGCACTACCGCGTCGTCGACGCTCCGTGCGCACCCAAGCCCTTGCAAGACCCCCTTCCCATTACGATCGGGGGTGCCGGAGAGAAGGTCCTACTCAGACTCGTGGCAAAGTACGCCTCTCGCTGGAACTGTCCGATGACGAATGCTCACGACGTCTCGCGGCTGCTCGGTGTGTTGGCCGGTCACTGCCGATCTGTAGGCAGAGACGTGAATCAGATCACTATCAGTGAACAGTTGCCGATCATCATCGGCCGGGACGACGATCATCTACAGGAAAAACGTCTCATGGCGAAAATGATGATCGGCAACTGGGTTGACATCAGGAAGATGGCTCTGGTCGGAACTCCAGAACAGGTCATCTCGGGGTTGCAGGCAAAAATCGCTAATGGGGTGACCGACTTCGCCGTACTCTTCGGTGATTTGGGAATGCCCGATTCGCTAGAACTCTTCGCCGAAAATGTAATCCCCGCGCTCAAATAACCGGGCGGAAGACCGCAAAAGGTCCACACCCACTACCGCCAACGGCACACCAACAGAGACAGTCGATCCCTAAGCCACCGGACCAGCGGGCCCAAGTCCCTGCCGGGTCGAACTCGCCCGCAAGTACTCGATGAAGCGTTCAGTCGCCGGGCTGAAATGCTTGCCCGTTCGGTGGAGGATCCCGATCGGCCGGGTCACTGCGGCATCGACTAACTTTATTGCTATCAAGCTCCCGGACTTGACCTCGTTGACGCAAGAGTTTTCCGGAATGACGGCAATCCCTACACCTACTTCCACCAAGCGCTTTATTGTTTCGATGTTATCGATTTCGGTTACGTAGTGAACCGCCACTTGCTGCTCCTCGAACAGCCGGTCTAGTGCGAGCCTGGTCGGAATACCCTTTTCGAAACCGACGAACTTTTCTCCGTCCAAGCCACTCAAGTGAATCTGACTGCGGTCACTCAACGGATGCAACGGGTTGCATACCGCAACAAGCCGATCGGATACGAAATCGACCACCGTGATCTGCCCGACAATTCATAAAGACCGACGCTATGTACGGTCCCCACACGAATGCTACCGGTAACGACATTGCTCAGCCCTTGCAGTTGCGCTTCCATTTCGTCGAATGCGAGAATCATCTCGCGGCTCGAGCGATGAAGGATCTCCCCCGCCGCAGTCGGACGAACGCTTCCGCGTTTGCGTTCGAGAAGGCGTTTACTGTAACGCTCCTCCAAGCCGCGAATCTGTTGGCTGACGGCCGATTGAGTAATGAAATTCTGCGCAGCAGCGAGTGAAAAACTCTGGTTCTCAACCACGTCGCAGAACACTTTGAGTGTTTCTATATGCATGGTG
>JAZDCZ010000307.1:0-3708 GCA_036679605.1 Gemmatimonadota bacterium | reverse complement strand
TAGTTGGCGAGGTAGAGGCTCTCGGGATTGGTGGGGTCGATGATGATGAGGGTCTTCTCGGGGCTGCCGCCGGCGAGGGTCTGGGCGGTCAGGGCGCTTGCGGCGAGGGCGACGAGGATGGTCGAGCGAGACATGGGGGATTCCTCCTGTGAGGGGCCAGTATACCGCGCGTCGGCGAGGATCCAAGGGGCATTTGAGTCCGCGCGCGAGACCATTGCGGGCGACCAGTGGATCAGTTTCCGTGATGCCCGCGTAGAGGAGGATTGAAGGCGTGACTGTGGGGGTTCTGGCAAGGACGCCTGGGCGCGAAAACGCGGACTAGAAGTCCAGTCCCTGCACCCCATCTCGCGTGTTACTCAATCGCATCCATCCCAAGATATTGTTGCTGTACAGGGGATTCACGACAGGCTCACTCGAATCCTCAGGACGCCGCTGATCGCCGTGCCCGTCTACGAACAGCATCGGGGTGGGGTTCACCAAGAACCCGCTCCAATCATTCATCGGCTGGGGGCTGAGGACATATCCCATGACATGATCCCAAAGCATGACCTTCTGCGATGGGAACGCCACGCTCCCCGAGCGAGTGGGAGCGATGAGTTGCATTCCGGGGTCGGCGCGACCGCTCCATAACGCAGGGCGTGCAAGAAAGCTATTCGCATAGTAATAGTGCGAGGTGGGTGCCCGGCCTCGATAGCCTGGTCCACGTGCCGACTGGCTTCCAGGGCTCTGTAGCACGCGCCAGAACCCGTCCCAGGGTGTGTACGCGTGAGTCAACAGGGGCCACTGCATCGCGAACTCCCAGATCGGCATTCCCGATTCCAGGGAGCCGCTGTCATCCAACTCATAGAGTCGCCCGCTCTCACCGAACGGATATGCGATGAAGTCCGAGAGGTACGCATCAAACGCCAGGCCGATTTGGTGGAGATTGGATTGACTCTTTACAGAGCGTGCCCGCTCTCGTGCCCCCGCGAGCGCGGGCAGCGTGAGCCCGACCACCGTTGCGATAATGCCGATCACCGCGAGCACCTCGATCAATGAGAACCCTCGTGCTCGCATGAATGAGTGTCTTGTCATGACCCAACCTATCTAAGTCAAAGGATTCGTTTGCGTATCTCTGTTTCCTGCATCAAGGTCAAAGAGGAGGGCAGATAAGAATTCCACCATTTCCATACGTGCTGAACTTGGTAGGAAGCCATCGATGTTCGGCCGGCACCCATGTCATCCAGATTCCTAGAAGGACAACCGAAACAGTGTCCCCAAAGGACTGGCGAATCGGCAGAATAATCTCATAAGTCTCGCCCGTTACGAGATAACCGCTCTCGTCATGCGATACAACACTTGCAAGCGCGGGATAACGCCCACGCATATAGCCCTGGGATTCCTCGGGCGCTAGCTTCTCTGCCGGTTGCCCGTCTGTGCGGCGGCGCACAAGAACTTGTTCCAGCGACACGGGTTGCATCCGAAATGCACCAAGGAGCTTTTGGGAGAACGCATCCGCCTTTTCTGCGCGGCTGGGATCGGCTTCCGGCCCAATACGAACACCGCCTCGCGACTCATAGAAAGCGACGCGACCCTCTAATGAGCCGGAGAGGATGTATTCAAAGAGGTCCCTAGCCTCGGCCGCGAGATCTTCGGCTCGCCGAGGGGAAAGAGCAACTCCTTCGGCTTCCTGGAGCACGCGTCCGCTGAGCGCATCGAGCGTATCCGGGAGCGAAGCTTCGTTGACAATATCGCTCAGCTTGATGCTGTTGATCAGAAGTGGAGAACCATCTGTGTCCGAAGCAATGGACTCCGTCGTCACTCGAGAGCCTCGAATGGAAGTCGGCGGTCGACTCATGCTCAAACCACGCCAGAGCACGACGACGCCAACCACCAAAACCAAGAGGCTTGCGCACAATCCAAAGGAAGACTTGCGTGATTTGTCAGTCATGGCGCGGCCTCATGGACTCGCGGTACAGTTGCGGTCGAATGGTGTCGTTTCACCAACGCAGCGGCATACGCATTTCACATCGACGGTATCGCCCTCGCCATCGCACACCTTGAGACAGAATCGAGCGCGAAAATCGGGGTCGTTACATGTTCCTTCGCTACCAATGCAGCGGCCGTCCTCATACTCAATGCAAAAATCAAGGCAGTCCTCGATTGTGATGTTGCAGACCGCTATTGCAGTGCCACCATTAGAAAGTGGCATCGAGCAAATCTTGGGTCCCCACGACCCTGGGTCTGGTTGCGCCAGCAGTTGATGAGTCATCGTGAGCAGCACTAGGCCGGCAATGCCAAGTCCTATTCTTGTGCTATTCCGTAACATGTCGTTCTCCAATCTTCTTTGTGATCCGTGGACGAACGCTCAGCGAGACAATCGCGCAGATCATGAGGAAACAGTTGCGCACGATCCCGATCGCGAGCTGGGACTCGTGAGACAGATTGCTGATAACTGAATCGAAGCCGCAGCCACACGAAACCGGAACATCAAGCAACAGAAGCCTTGCGATGAACAGGGAGTACATGCCAAGGACTACGATTGTGCCGACCAATGCGGCACGCCGGGCGATCCCGAGAACCAGAAGCGTCCCCAAAGCCCATTCCACGAGCACGACCGCGTGCATCATCGTCCACGCGCCACCGTATGTGAATCCGAGACCCCAGCTGATCGCAGTTGCCGGTTCGAGAGGATCAAACGCCTTGTGCAAGGCAACCCAAGCCCACATGATCCCCAAGCCCATGGCAAGCCCGCCAGAGACGAGAGACCGGACATCTGAGATTTTCGCCGGTTCAACGGGCGTTCGGGCCTCAGATATTGCGTCGGAGCGGATCATAAAGCGGAGCATACCAGATTATGCCCCGTCGTGCAAACCCCTGGTTTGGGCCTCTGGCTTGCAAGCCACAGGGCTCGATGCCCATCCGTCAGTCACTTTCTACCCACCTAGCATCAGTCAAATTGACCCGGAGACCCAAATGCCTGATCTGACCATCAACGTCCGTGAGATCCTCGGTTCTGACGCCGACGCCCTGTTGAACCACGAGTGCCGGACTGTCAGCAAGTCCTGCCTGCAACTGCCCGGCGGCGATTTCATCGATCGCTCGTTCAGTCACAGCGACCGCAATCTTGCAACGCTGCGGAACTTCCAGACCATCCTCAGCCACGGGCGCCTGGGCGGCACCGGCTTTGTCTCGATCCTGCCGGTGGACCAGGGTGTTGAGCACTCCGCCGGGGCGAGCTTCGCGCCCAATCCCGAGTATTTCGATCCGGGCAAGATCTGCGAGCTGGCTCATGAGGGCGGGTGCAACGCCGTGGCCAGCACGTTCGGCGTGCTCGGGAGCGTCGCACGCACCTGGGCCCACAAGATCCCGTTCCTGGTCAAGTTCAACCACAACGAGCTGTTGACCTATCCGAATCAGGCCAACCAGATCCCCTTCGGCAACATCCGCCAGTGCTTCGAGATGGGGGCGGTCGCGGTGGGGGCCACGATCTACTTTGGGAGCGCCGAATCCGGCGAGCAGATCCAGTATGTCGCCGAGATGTTCGCCGAGGCCCATCAGTACGGCATGGTCACGGTGCTGTGGTGCTACACGCGCAACGACGCGTTCAAGGTCGATGGCGTCGATTATCACGCCAGCGCCGATCTGACCGGGCAGGCCAACCACCTGGGCGTGACCATCCAGGCCGACATCATCAAGCAGAAGCTGCCGACCAACAACGGCGGGTAC
>JAZDCZ010000306.1:0-2103 GCA_036679605.1 Gemmatimonadota bacterium | reverse complement strand
ACCCTGCACCATCATGATCATTCGCGACAACATAGAGTCATCACCGACGGCGGTTGCACGAACACGAATGAGGCCGTCTGCGTTGGTCGCCCCGCCTGTAACAGTATCGCCCGGGCCTTTTGCGACCGGCATGCTCTCGCCGGTGATCAGCGATTGATCGACCTGCGTATCGCCCTCAACGATCTCTCCATCGACCGGCAGGCGCTCACCCGGCCGCACGATGACAATGTCGCCGCGGACGACCTCGGCAACCGGTAGGTCCAGCTCTTGCCCTCCGCGCACGACCCGCCCGATTTGTGGACGTAGATTCATAAGGCCACGAACAGCTTCAGTGGTGGAACGTTTGGCACGAGCCTCAAGCCACTTGCCAAGCAAAACTAGGGTCAGCACGGTTGCCGAAGCTTCAAAATACAGGTGTCCGGTACCGAGACTGGGCACAATGAGAATCGCCAGGCTCAGGCCATAGGCCGCGCTCGTGCCTAAGGCCACGAGTAAATCCATATTGCCCGCGCGGGCCCGTAAAGCGCCGAACGCACCGCGATAGAAGCGTGCTCCCACGACAAACTGCACCGGCGTCGCCAGTAGCAGTTGAAGAACGGTGGGAAGAGCCCACACGGCACCGAACAAGGACGCGCCCATCGGCACTAACAGAGGTACCGTAAACACGGCCGACATAGCCAAGAGCGCCGTCTCGCGGCGCGCCCGGACCAAGGCTTCGTCCTCCTCGGCCTGCTCACGGGCAGCGCCCGGCTCTCTAAGGCTCGCGCGATATCCTGCTTTCTCCACAGCCCGCACGAGATCCTCGGCGGTCACCACACCGGCGCCCACATCGACGCTGGCACTGTCGTCGGCCAGATTTACGGCCACGCGCTCGACGCCGACCACCCGGCCCAGGGCCTTCTCCACCCTGGCCGAGCAAGACGCACAGGTCATGCCTTGAATCGCCAGCGAGAGCTTTCGTGTTTCGAGCCCGCTTGGCGGCGATGTCGCTTCGATCGGCTCCATAAACCTTCCAGTACACTGGAATATAGACCTTCCCGCCACGGGAAGGTCAAGTCCGGTCCGCAGACCGGTAGTGGGTCAGTTTGAATCCCCGCCCGTGTGAATAAACCCCAAAGCTGTGCGATACTCGGGGTGTGGCAAAGAAGCCCGTCAAGAAGTCTCGCGACCCGAATGAGCTAGCTCACGTTATAGTGAGTACGGCGACCGGCGAAGTATCGCCCGAACCTCCGTCGGGCAAAGATCCGGTAGCGGTTAAGCGTGGGCGCAAGGGCGGTATCAAGGGTGGAGCGGCGCGGGCCAAGACTCTGACTGCCGAGCAGCGGCGAGAGATAGCCAGAAAGGCCGCCAAGGCCCGCTGGGTCTAAAGCTAAGCAAGCATATCTTCTCAAGCACCGACCCATGAATGGTGCTTGACACTGCATACCGTGGGGGTAGGATCGTCCCATGGCCCCTTCGGTAACATCCATAAGGCGTGGTGGCGTTGATCCTCAGACCCAGCGCGGACTGCTTGAGCGCCATGCTCAGCTTCAAGATGAAATGGTGGAGGCTCGGCGCAAGGTCGAGAACGCCATGCAAGCACTCCGACAGATTGAGAATCGTCTTGACGCGCTGCGCGGATTCCTTGCATCGGAGGATATCCCGTTTGCTGGCTCTGGAACGGAGGCCATGGAGCCGCAAAGTGAGATCCGACCGAATGGTGTCCCCTCGTCAACCAAAATGGGGCATGTCTCAGTCCAAACTGTGTCAGCGGCGGGCTCTCTGCCTGAGGGTATCCTGGCGGTTGTGGAAGCCGCTGGACGCTTCCTCACCCATAAAGAGATTAAGGCCGGTTTACATAGGCTAGGCTTCGAACCGGCCAGGCTGGGTAAGAACCAGGCTTACTATTACAGCGCAGTAGCGCGGATGGTTAAGGCTGGGCGGTTGAAGAAGAGAGACAGTAAGTATGGGAAAATAGAAGTTTAAATAGCAACGGCGACCATGGGGCCGCCGTTGTCACCAAGCGTCCACGAGGGACACAAGGACCGTTAACAAGTCTTTAATACCCCTCACGGCGCGTGGTTGCAACCCAATTCACAGGAGGTGAATGCGCCATGAGAGAAT
>JAZDCZ010000305.1:0-2107 GCA_036679605.1 Gemmatimonadota bacterium | reverse complement strand
CTCGGCCGGGGTGACCCCTGTACGGGGGGCCGTGCGACCGTAATAAACACGATCCTCGTCTGCTACGGCGCACGTGACAGTTCCACTATATGCGCATAGCAGCTGCGTCTCTCGCTAACAGACACAGGCCCGGTCATGGGGTTTTGCCATGGTTTCCCTTGGCGCTGCCTCTCACGCCAGTCCACGGGCTAGACGAGAGCCGCCTGGCGTGTCTAGCTCGTCGGGGTAGGCGGGACTCGTCCGCGACTCAGAAAAAACGATGCAATATCAGTTGGGTAAAACGGCAAAACGAAGCGTATTCTTCGCTATTGTCGCGATTGCCGTGCTGAGTTCTCTCTATATGGGCATGAACCGGTCGGTTAGCGCGGCCGAACCCCCTACGGTGCGTTACGCGTTGACCTTCAGCTTGCTCGATGAAGTATCGGTGGGAGCGCTCCAGTACGTGGTCCATTACACGGCTCCGGGTCGCTTCGTTGGCGACCGCAACGACGTAGCTTGTGAAAGCCTGTTGGATGAGCCGGTTCGCGCTACGTTCAAGAACGACAGCCACTCCTCAGCATTGCGTAGCGGTTGGTATAGTCCGGTCGGTTTCGACGGGCCCGTCGATCTGGCCGAGTGTATTTTCGAAGCCCGAGCCGGGCAGGCGGTTTTTAGCCAGCAGTTCGTGGTCGAGGTCAAACTGATTTCGGCGCTGTCGGCGAGCGGGGGCCACCCATTTCCGCGGGTCACAGTCACCAAGGTACGCCAGGGGGCCGGCCCGCAAGACCGTATCGTTGGCCGCGGTGTCGGAACCCCCGCCGGGTAAACCGCAAGCCGGAGTGTTTCGCTGACCCGCGGCGTAGGTTAAGTACGAGGCTCGGCCTTGAGTGCGTTCGGGCCCCCGTAGCTCAGGTGGATAGAGCGCAGGATTCCTAATCCTGGTGTCGCATGTTCGAGTCATGCCGGGGGCACTCCCGGAAGCCCAGTACTTCCACGCGTTTGCGCAGCTCATTGGTAGGGTGCATTTGGTCTCCCGCGAGCCGTTGTACCACAGTTGTACCAAATGCATCTGATTCCGACGTGTTTTGACAGTATGAACGCCCGACCGGAGTACCGATCCGAGGATCAATCACTACGCTGCCGGACGTCTCGCGGATCCCGAGCCCGTCATCGAATCGCGTGACTGCCTAGCTGATTCTGGCCACTGCCGTCTCCGGACCCGGGGGGAGGGGGCACCTCCCCGGGGGTGCTGTTACATGCCCGCCCCCTTTCTCGAAAAAAAAATAGGAAAACCAGAAAGCCGTCAGGTAGCCCACGGACCACGCTCCAACATGCGATCCTATCTCGGCATCTGCTGCTTTCAGCGATCTGTGCCACTGCAAAGGAATCGCCGCGAACCGTCAAGTTCGACCATGAGGATGCCCTGCCAAGTGCCGAGCATTAGATCGCCGTCGCGGATCTGGACCGTTTCCGATGGTCCGAGGATGGCGGCCTTGATATGGGCTTGGGCATTGTTATCGACGCGGTCGTGTAACCAGCCGTCGTGATCGGGGATCGCGCGGTCGAGCGCCGCGATGAGATCGACGCCGATGTTTGGATCGTCGTTTTCGTTGATCACGATGGCGGCCGTCGCGTGCAGAACCATGATATGGCAGAGGCCGCGTTGGACGCCCGAGTCGGCGACCAACGCTCGTATCTGTTCGGTGATTTCGATGCACTCTTTGTGCTGCGTGGAACTGACCTCGATGATCACGGTGACAATCTAGCCGAGCGGCGGGGACGACCGAAGCCGTCGTCAATTGACCTAGAGAATAACGGCGGGAACGTGACGGGATCCGGACGAGGTCGGCAGTTCCTGCAGGTAAGCAACGCCTCCATCTACGGCCCTTTTTGTCCGCGTAACTCTGCATTTACCCCGGCCTACCAGGTACCCTGTTTTGTCCGGGTAAGAACCGCGATTTAGGCGGGCTTTGGGTACCCCGGATTGCCTGTCAGTGACGATGTTGTGGTCTCTCCGGAAGGTATACGGTCATATATGGTCCGCCCCGCCTCGCAAGGACAGAGTGGGAGGGAAGCTTACGGCCCCTGGCCCTGATGGAAATTCGCGCATTCCCGGCCTCATCAACTT
>JAZDCZ010000304.1:0-3865 GCA_036679605.1 Gemmatimonadota bacterium | reverse complement strand
CCGCCCATGTGTTGACGTAATCATGGACCGCGGCACGGACCTTGTCCAAGACAATATTTTTTCGGGTGCCAACGCAGGAGCCCTTAGTCTTGCAGGAAAGGGAGGCGGTGCGAACGGTCCAACGATCGACAACAACCTGTTCCAATTTGGGATCACCGGCGCGGCAGTGAAGCAAGTAGGCGCGAGCAACCGGTTCCGGGCGTTCAATAATACCTTTGACACGATCGTAACCGCTTTCGACGTAGAGAGTTCGATTGTGAGCCAAGTAGACAGGTGCGACGCGAACTTCTGGTCGGGCAACGTTTGCGAGGACTTTTTTTGGTGCGGTAACCCGCCGACGGACTGCCAGGACCCACCGGCTCAGTGTTCGTGCACGAACGGTGGAACGCCGTACTGCGATGCATCTGGGGTGACGCGCTGCGCGCCGTAGCGACCGTGGGAAACGACCGGATCTAGTCCGAAGTACGACACTCGCGTGCTACCTCTTGGTCCGTCGGCGTCACCTCCGGCGGGCCAGGGGCGCACAGCTACTGGCCAAACTCCTCGACAGCGCTCACCGACAGACACGTCGAACCGTCGTTGCGTTCGCGCAGCACACCACGAACCACGATCGGCTCCCGGTAGGGTCGAGGACTGGCGCGGTGGCCCAGTAGGTCGGCTCTTGTCCGTTTCCGGGGTTTCCCCCTTCGTGCCCGTGTAGAGTCGACCGTGGCTCCGTTTCCAGTCCCCGCCTCTTCAAACGCAGCATGCGGATTTCCCGCACTACGCTTTCCTGCAGGTGCTCACCAGCAAGGCGGTTCGGTTCGAACTCAGCGTGCACCTGCAGGATCCTCTTCCTCTTCCCCGCTCGCCTCACCACACACTCCTTCGGGAGCCCCCGAGGCTGGGGCACCCGCAGCGCCTGTGCGTAGCGGCGCCCCACCGAAACCTGAGCCGTACCGGGGAGTTAGGCGCTTACGGGGGATCTCGAAGGAAAATTCTAGCAGAGATTTTGCCCATGATCGCGCCATCGTCGAGACGCTTGGCAATCTTCTCCAACAAGAGATGATGCCGCACGTTGTCGAAGTAGGACCGAAGGTCCAAGTCGATCACGCGGGTTTTGCCTTCAAAGATTCCGTGGCGAACTCGCTGTATTGCGCCGTGCGCAGACTTCTTCGGTCGGTACCCGAACGATCCCGGTTGGAAGTCCGCATCAAAGATAGGTTCCAAGATGAGCTTGAGCGCACCCTGGACTACTCGGTCGCGGATCGTAGGAATCGATAGCATGCGAGTCTTCCCGCCCGCCCCTTCGGTATTCCCACGCGCCGCATTCGCCCAGGACGGTACGCGCCCGAGACAAGCTCTCCGCGCAGTTGCGCAAGGAACTCTTCTCGGCCCGCACTCTCCACGGACTCGAACGTCACCCCGTCGATACCAGGGGCTCCGTTGTTATCCTTGGCGAGCTTGTATGCGGCTTGCAGCGTCTCCAACTTGCAGACGTGCACGCACAATCCCCAAAAGCGCCATGACGGTTCAGCCTTCGCCTTGGCGTATATCCTTCGTCTCAGGTCTTGCAGATCGATGGGCGTCTTTATCATCTCGCCCCTGCCTCCCGCGTTGGCGAAGAAATCATGAACAGCAGGGCCCCTTTGCTCCACGGGAGTTACCCCGCTTCATCACTACTACGGACCCGGCCGCCACCGTCTCGTCTTCGACCGCTTTCCCGGCGGAAACCGGTTATACGATCTACCTTGCTCCAGTGATTTCTCGCTGGGACGAGGACGGCTTCTCCAGTTGCTTAGCGCATCCTTGTCACCGTGCTGCCCCTACTACCCCGCCGGAGTCAGTCGCCGTCTCGGTCAGGATTCGTCGATCCATACTGCCTTCGCCTCACAATAGAAAGCTCGGCCTCCGGACTATTTTGTATCGGGGCCACCTATGAGTTCACCTACGTTGCGGCCCGGTGACTCGCTCACCATCCCTCGGATGGCTTTGTCAGTCGGCTTCAGATCATTTGGTTTCCCTCCTGTCTGCGACTCAAGCTACAGGGCTCCTGACTCTTGCCCTGGCGGGACTGTCTCCCGCGGAATGCGCCAGCCTTCGACTGGACGCACTATGGTGCCAAAACTCCGCCCACCGTCATGCCACCCTGCAATAGCAGTATTTTAGGACGCCGCCGAGCCTTTCTCGGCATTCGACGGCTGTCCTTCCTCAAAACCTCATCCACTGACGGCTAAGTACTCATCAACATAAATATGGCGACGTATAGTTCTTGCGAAATACATCCGCTTCCTGTAGGTGCCCACTGTATGGAGGTGGAGTGGATGCCAAGGATAAGCCCATTTGAAATATGTTTGAGCAAGGTAGAAACCAAAGTCCTAACAGAGCGCGCTCGGAAATATACGTTGCCATATTTTGTAGTCCTGCGCGCCAAGATGATCCTGCTTGCCGCCGACGGACTGTCAAACGAGCGCATCTCTGCCCAGCTCGGTGCCGGTCGAGACGTGGTGAGCTTGTGGCGCCGGCGATTCTTCGAACAGCGATTGCCGGGCCTCGAGGAACGTCCGCGCTCGGGCCGCCCCCGAGTTTTTCCCCCCAGAGGTGGTTGTACAGGTCAAGGCCATCGCGTGTGAGCAGCCCGCCACTCGCGGGCTGCCGCTTTCGCGGTTGAGTTGCAGCGACATAGCGCGGGAAGTCATCGGTACTGGCTTGGTTGCTACCATCAGCGACCAGACCGTCTGGCGCTGGCTTCATGCCGACGCGATCCGTCCCTGGCAGCATCGGTGTTGGATCTTTCCGCGTGACCCCGAGTTCGCGGTCAAGGCCGGTCGGATCCTGGACTTGTACGCGCGCCGGTATAACGGCAAACGCTTGGGGCCCAACGACTTCGTGGTCTCGGCCAACGAGAAGACCAGCATCCAGGCCCGCCAGCGTTGCCATCCCACCGTACCGCCACGCGGCGGACGGCCAATGCTGGTCGAGCACGAATACAAACGCGCCGGCGCCTGGGCCTATCTGGCCGCACTCGATGTCCGTCGCGCCAAGGTCTTCGGACGCTGTGAATGTTCCACCGGAATCGCCCCCTTCGACCGGCTTGTCGCGCAAGTGATGTCCCAAGCGCCCTACTGCACGGCCCGACGTGTCTTCTGGATTCTTGACAACGGCTCTTCGCATCGCGGTGCCGCCTGTGTGCAACGCCTTCAAGCTGCCTATCCCAACCTCATGCCGGTGCACGGGCCGGTGCACGCGAGCTGGCTCAACCAGATCGAGATCTATTTTTCTATCGTGCAACGCAAAGCCCTGACCCCGAACGATTTCGCCTCGCTTGCCGATGTCGAAGACCGGCTGCGATTAGCGCAGCCGGGTGTTTTTCCATTCGCGGCGGAGCAGCTTCGCAACCGCCGACAGTTACTTTACATCCTCGGGAATGTCTGGGGCCACTTTGACATCTTCCTGCTCTTCTATGGCTTCCTTTTTCTGAGCAGCCGCCCGGCGAGCCGTGTCCTTGTCACTGAACTCAGCCAGTTTGCGCAGGTGAAACACTCCTTTAAATTCCAGAGAGATCGGAAAGGGCGCGTTGGCCAACGTTGCTTGGACGTAGGTGCCGCTGATCTGTTGCGTCCCTACCTGGCGAAAACCGTAGGAGGAGATTTGCCGGCCCGGACTCCCTGCCATGGGATTGGCCGTCTCTACGGTTATCAGAGCGAACAAGGCCTCCTTGAGATTGTCGTCCAGGCGCAATGAGGAATCGAACTCGGCGGCAGCTACGAGGCGATGCTCACCCTTGACGAAGGTAGGGGGATCTCGAGGGTCCAACTGCCACCAATCGGCTTTCAATTGTTCGAACTGCTCGTCCGAAATGCGCCAAGCCTCTCCCCTCTGTCGT
>JAZDCZ010000303.1:0-4883 GCA_036679605.1 Gemmatimonadota bacterium | reverse complement strand
CTTACGTTCCGGGATATCGCGTTGGTAATCCGTGTGGTTGGGAAGTCGTTGCGTTGGCACTCAGCGTGGTCATCTCGTATCTGTGGACACGGCGGTGGTCTGCGCCGAGGCTTTCTGCTGAAAGCGGTGTAACATACGTCGGGATTAGCTACCGCTTTGTCCTCTTTATGTTGTGCTACATGATTGTCGCTGCGCTTATTTTCCTATGGCAGTACCTGCAGTTCTCGGCGGGCTTTGCCGCTAACTGATGCAACTGCCGCTGAGTGTAAGTCGTAAGCGGCACGAGGCGAGGCTAGTCCGTTGAAAGTTGAATCACTCGATCATATTCACGTTTACGCGGCCGAGCCGGAGGAATCGGCACGGTTCTACCAGCATCACTTCGAAGCGACGCCTATTTTGCGCGACACAAACGTCAACGGAGACACGCGGATCTTTCTTTCCCTGGGCGGGCAAATCCTGGTCGTCGGCAGTTTTCCCAGTGGGCTCGCTCCAGCGCCTCCGCCAGAAGCCGGCGACGGAGCGTACAGTAATGGTTTTGGTGTCGCTCACTTCGGGCTTCGCGTGGCAGATGTTCGGGCCGCGCTCGCAGAGTTGTCGGCCGGCGGAGTTCGTGTGCTCAGCCAACCGGTGGGTGAGTCATCGGGGCTCGCTTATGCCTACGTCGCTGCACCCGACGGCGTCGTCGTCGAACTAACGGAGTACGGATCTACGGCCTAACTAGGCACGGCCAAGCGAAGGAAGGATCGATCATGTCATCTAGCGGCGTATTAGTGGAGCAGCACGATACGATTGCCGTCGTGAGGCTCGACCGACCACCGGCCAATGCCCTTGGTCTCGATCTAGCCAGCGAGGTCGAAGTAGCCTTGGATTCCGAGGCGGTGCGGAATGCCAAGGCCCTAGTGCTAACTGGCACGGGGCGTTTCTTCTCGGGCGGTCTCGACCTCAAGATCGTGCCAACCTATTCAAAAGAGGAACAGCGAGACTTCCTCGCCATTTTGAATCGGCTCGTCGGGAGGTTGTACGCATACCCGATTCCGGTAGTGGCCGCTGTCAATGGACACGCCATAGCCGGGGCCTTCATATTGGTCCTGACCACTGATTACAGGGTCGGTCCTACGGGCAGCGCCCAGTTCGGCTTGACGGAGGCTCGAGTTGGAATCCCATTTCCGGCTGTTCCCATGATCATCTTGCAAGCCGAGTGTTCCCCCCAAGATGTGCGCTACAGCACGCTCTTCGCGCGGACCTTCGGGTCGGACGAGGCGCGTACGCGCGGCATCTTCGACGAACTCCAACGGCCGGAATCCGTGCTCGAGCGCGCAATCGAAATCGCGGGCGACATGGCAAACATGCCCGCCGACGGTTACCGGCGCATCAAGTATCAGGTGCGTCAGGCCGCCATCGAGAAGATTCAAGAAGTGATCTCGACGGGTACGGACCCCATGCTCGAGGGCTGGCTTAGCCCAGAAGCACAAGAGGCGTCGATGGCTCTTCTGAAACCACCGGGCAAGCGTTAGAGGTCCGATTTGGAACAGTTAGTATTCACATCAGGGTTGCTGGCTGTCTTAGTGCTCGGGCTTTCGGCCGGAGCACTTTTGGCGGAGGCGGGTGTCTTGGTGCCTTCCTGGCGGGCCCAGACGCCGGAGGCCTTCCTCGATTGGTATCGCGACAATGCCGGCCGGCTCCTCAGGTTCTTCGGGCCCTTGGAGGCTGCAAGCGGATTCCTCGTCGTCGTGGCGACGGCCATGGTTTGGCTTGGCCAGCATCCGAGCAGATGGTTGTTCTTGGCGTCAACGGTTTTGACCTTGGCGGTTCTTGCGACCTTTCCACTCTATTTTCAAGGGGCAAACGCTAGCTTCGCTGCGGGCACGATTGCGAAACCGGATCTGGCCTCAGAACTCAGGCGATGGGCGACGTGGCACTGGGGGCGCACGATTCTTGCGATCCTAGCGTTCCTATTGGCCCTGCTGGCGTTTTTGCGGGGGACCTGCGTGCCCGCTGTCTGACGAAGAGCCGCGGCGGAGCTCCCGGTCCGTTAGGCCTCGAGGGAAACAACGAATGAGAACAATCGGAGTTGCGCCGGTGGTGAGTACGGATCCGCCGGAGCGGTGATTCTCTGGAGCAGCGCATATGGGTGTAGAGCTGGTTGAGTACATTCCGCAGCGAATATGGATTGCGCAGTACCCGGTTCGTTATGCCGGCTTGGACTTCTACATTGAAACCAATGCCCAGGCCGTCCTGCGAGAAGCATGGGCGGTTCCGTTGAAGGAACGAACCCATGTCGCATCAACGATTGCTCGTTGAAGGCGGCGTGACCTACAGCGAATATGTAGACTCGAGATAAGCGACGATGCGCTCAGACTCGAACATTGATTCTCCTGTGTTTGGATCCACGAGATAGGGCACCTGGAGGCGGCCGGTGAGCTTGAAAAGTTGCTTGCGGTTGCGGCCAACGACCGGTGTTTCGGGAAAGAATCGCCGGCGTACCCATGGTGGACCCATGTCGGGCCAGACGGCCTTGGCGGTATTGCGTAATCGATAGGGGATTTCCAGTTCGCACAAAACCTCGCGTACCAAACGTGAAAATGGGCTTGATTCGAAGCTATAGAGTTCGAGAGGCTGCTCCGGCGCCCGCGACCGACGTGCGCGCAGACCGCGCATGAAACGTATGCCGCCGGCAAGTTGCGCGCTGAGCAAACGCACGTTTCGCTGTAACCCACGGGTGCCTTGCACCTGTGCATCATAGGTCTGCGCGAGGTACTCGAGGATGTCGGCAGATTCATAGAGCGTCGCTCCGGTGTTGGGATCGACGAGGAACGGGAACTGAAGCTTTCCTCCCAGCCTTGCCATCTCCGGCCGAAAGCGATCTCCGCCTTTGGGGCAGGGACGAATGACCGCGTCCAGATCCATTTCGCTCATCGCTTCACGCACTAGCCGACAATATGGACAGGCCTCGAAATCGTAGAGATCGAGCAGGCGCTCGGGCTGTCGGCGAGCCGGACGGAACGCCGCGGTGCCGCGCCAGCCGGCCACCGAGCTGGCCAGCGTCGATGTGTTAACGTCAATGAGGCGGGCTAGGGTTACCATGCTGCCTCCCTCACCTCGGCCTCTCGAACCGCGCCCTCGCCAACCCCAACAGGTCGCCCGAAGGTTCCGGCTTGAAGCCCCGTAGCCCTGCCGAGGCGACGACGATGTTGTCGGGCCACCACAGCGGTACGTATGGTAACTGACGCGCCGCAGTTCGTTGTGCGCGAACGTACAAGTGTCGACGGCGCTCACGGTCGATCTCGATGCGCGCGGCGTCGGTCAAACGGTCCATGCGTCGATTGGTGTAGTGGCCGCGGTTGTTGCCGGCCGGCGGCACCATGGTGCTGTGGAAGACCAGGCGCATGATGTCGGGGTCGGCGATGCCCACCCAGGCAAGCGAATACAGATCGAAG
Organism: Gemmatimonadota bacterium; assembly: GCA_036679605.1. Lineage (GTDB taxonomy): Bacteria > Gemmatimonadota > Gemmatimonadetes > Gemmatimonadales > GWC2-71-9 > JAZDCZ01. Next base: position 1,446 of record JAZDCZ010000303.1, on the reverse strand, counting down.
TTGCCGCTTTTAATGTCTGCGTAGAACGTCCCCCACTCGTAAGTCGAGATCTTCAAGTCAATACCCACCTCGGCCAATTGGTAGGCTATGACCTCGGCGACCCGGCGGCTGAGTTCTTGAGTGGTGGTTTTGTAGCTCAGGGTCAGGCGTGGGGCTGACGGGGAAGCGACAGGACGCGTATAGCCGGCGCGGTCGAGTAACCCCCGCGCGCGGCCGGGGTCGTAGGCGTAGCCGAGGACGCTTCGGGCATAGGCCCAGTGATGAGGAGGCAGAATGCCGGTAGCGGGGCGTACGGTCCGTTTCAAGCCTCTCGGTCGAGCGCGTGGGCGATCGCGCGGCGCACGCGCAGGTCGGCCAGGGCGGGGCGGCGATGGTTGATGCCGAGATACTGAAACGTATTGGACGGGCCGCGAAGTATGGCGTGGCTATCGCCGGAATCGGCCAACCATCGCAAGGTGTCCGGGTCGAGGGCATTTTCGACAAAGTCGATGCTGCCCTTGTCGAGTTCTAGCGCTCGCATGGTGGCTTCGGGAATAATCCGGAAGCGTAGTGCGGGGATAGCCGGCTGGCCCAATGCAAAATCTGGGTTGGCACGCAGCAGGATGTAGCGATCGGCTTCGACCTCGGCGATCCGATAGGGGCCCGAAGACACGAGCGCGGTCGGTTCTAGTGTACGAAGGTGGGCTTGATCGGCAGGCAAGATTGCGAAGGTCGCGGTTTCCATGAAGGCGGCGTCGGCTTGTTTCAGGGTGAAGACAATCCGGTCGTCTCCTTCGGCGCGGACCGTGCCGAGCGCCGACAGCATGGCTTTTCGTGGTGACGCTGAGGACGGGTCTTGCATGGCTCGGTAGGTCTCGGCGACGTCTAGTGCCGTGAGCGGCCGTCCGTCTTGAAAGCGAAAGTCCGAGCGCAGGTCAAAGACGTAAGTAAGCGGGTCCGGATGCTGCCATCTCTCGGCTAGGTAGGGGAGGTAGCCGCCGTCGCTACCGGCTGTGACCAAGGAAGCGAACACCAGGCTGCCGACTCGTGAGGAATTGGCATCGGTAGCAAAACGCGGGTCGAGTTGGGTAGGCATCGCCTCGAGCGCGATCACCAATTCTTGAGGTTTGCTATGCGGTGCAGCGTTGCAAGCCACAAGAATCAGCGCAGGGCATAGAAAGCTGATAAGCTGTTTGCTACGATACACTCTTCATCCTGTTTCGATCGAGGGTCCTTGACTTGCGTAACCGGCTTCTTCCGTCAGTTTATCTAATATGCCTAGCCGGCTTTGTCGCTATGGCCACAATTGCCCATGCGCAGCCGGACTCTGGACAACACCTAGTTCGTTACCCCGACCTTGCGCCAAATGTTGCCTTCTGGAAAGAGGTTTTTGTTACCTACACCGGCAAACAGGCGGTGTTTCACGATCGCAAGCATCTCGATCTAGTCTACTCGATCGTCGACCTC
>JAZDCZ010000302.1:0-29397 GCA_036679605.1 Gemmatimonadota bacterium | reverse complement strand
TGGGTCAGCGAGTTGCCCGACGATGATCCGCCGGACCCCGGCGCCGTGATCGAACACGAGTCGACGCCCGTTCGAAGGGCGCACGACACCGCCTCGGGCTGACCGGGGCGGTGGCTATTGATCCTTGAGCGGATAAACAAACGACTTACAGTTTGAGTCCTGCTCGCTTGAAGAACGATCGGAGGAGCGCTTGTCGGCCGCGGATGCGATGCATCGACAATTGTATTTGCCAGTCCAGATCATCGACGTCCTCCGGGATGTAGTTCGCCAACTCCGCGTGCTTGCTGTGTTGCCATACGGCCTCCACCGGATTGAGGTCCGGGGCGTAGGGCGGCAACCATTCGATTTGCAGACGGCGGCCGAAGCGGTCGAGCAATCGTCGTGCGGCAGAGCGATGCACCGACCAGCGATCCAGCACGAGGATGAATCCATGCCGAAGACAACGCAGCAGTTGCACGACGAACTGCTCGAAATCGTCGGTCCGAATGTTGTGGTCGAAGATGTCGAAATAGAGCCCCATTCGCCGACGACGGGGCGAGACGGTGAGCGCCGAGGCCACCGAAAGCCGATCGCGGCGATCCCAACTGTAATGCACCGGCGTCTGTCCACGCGGCGACCAAGTCCGACGCACCACCGGTTGCAGCATGAAGCCGCTCTCATCGGTGAATACGATGCTACGTCCGGTTCGTGCGGCGTTTTTTTATCCGCGGCCAATCCTTCCTTCGCCACTGCGCAATGGCTTCTTCGTTGCGCTCCCGGGCGCGGCGCTCGGGCTTTTGACAACTCCAACCCATACGGTTCAACACGTGCCACACGCTCGACGATTCGTAGATCACGCCGAAGTGCTTTTCGATCAGATCGGCCACGCGCAGGAGCGTCCAGAGTTCCGTGTGGTAACCATGCGCCCGCGCGCCTTTCAGCAGTAGCTTGGCGAGTTTGTCCCGCTGCTTGGCGCTCAGTTTCGTCGCCGGGCCGGGATGCGGCTTGGCTCTCAATCCCTCGGGACCGTCGCGTTCGTGGTTCTTCTTCCAGATGGAGACTGAACTCCGCGCAACGCCGAGCAGGTCGGCGACCGTGCTGGGTCGATGTCCCGCAGCCAGCAGTTCGATGGCTCGAAACCGCTGCCGCTCCAATTCCGCCGGACTGCCGCATGTTCTCATGTACCCATAGGTCGGCAAACATGAACGGATTTGTTTAACTATTCAGGCATCAATAGATAGGCGAATCGAATGCCTGATCAGACATTGCGTCGGACCGGCCCAACTCACGATGTGGACGATCCCCGCGCTGTACACGCCGACCCGAGCGGTTACACTCGCAACTGCGATACCTCAGTCGGCCAATCGCTGCCACCTAGCGTGCGGAGTGACACCCATCTAAGAGGGTGGAGGATGCAGCGTGCAACCAAAAATCCAACCTGGCTGCATCGTGAGCGGGCCGCTTCTTCCAGAGCCGATCGAGGTGATTGCGGCAATCGAGATGGGCGATTCACTGAAGCTCATCGGCAAGGGGCTCAAGTCCGGCCTGACGCACGATCCGATCCTCGCCTCGGACCAGGTTTCTGCCCTGCGCGTCACAACGCAGAAGGTAGGCTTTGACGGCGACGCTCGCCTGTTTCGGCTTGGCGTCGAGGCCCACCGTCTTGGCTTAGCCTACGAGTATGACCCCTACTTCTCGCTGTCCATCGCCCGGGTCGATCCGCTCCCGCATCAACTGGAGGCAGTCTACGAATATTTCATGAAGCTGCCACGGATTCGGTTTCTACTCGCCGACGATCCCGGCGCGGGCAAAACCATCATGGCAGGCCTGCTTCTCAAAGAGATGAAGGCCCGCGGCCTGGTACGGCGAACGCTCATCGTCACGCCCGCCAATCTCAGCTTTCAGTGGCAGCGGGAGATGCAGGAGAAGTTCCGCGAGACCTTCCGGGTCATCCGCAGCGCCGAACTGCGCGACAATTACGGCGTCAATCCCTGGCAGGAGCACGACCAGGCCATCACCTCCGTATCGTGGGTCTCGCGCGTGGAGGACGCGCGGGAGAGTCTCTTGCGGTCGAGGTGGGATCTGGTGATCGTCGATGAGGCGCACAAGATGAGCGCCTACGCTGACGACCGGAAGACCTTGGCGTATCGGCTGGGCGAGTCACTGTCGGCGATGACCGACCATTACCTGTTGATGACCGCCACGCCGCACAAGGGTGATCCCGAGAACTTCCGCCGCTTCCTCGCCCTGCTCGACGCCGACGTGTACGGCGCGGTCGAGAGCCTGGAAGAGGCCATGCGGCAAAACGAGGCCCCGTTCTATCTGCGCCGAATCAAGGAGGCGCTCGTCACATTTCCCGATCCCGACACTGGCGAGGTCAAGAAGCTGTTCACCAGACGCGAGGTGCGGACGGCGGCTTTCCAGCTCGACGGTGAGGAACTCGACTTCTACGACGAACTGACCCGCTACGTGGAGGATCAGTCCATCCAGGCTTCGGCCGAGGATGACGCCCGCGGCCGCGCAGTCGGATTCACCATGGCGCTGCTTCAGCGGCGGATGGCGTCCACCATCTACGCCGTACGGCGCACACTCGAACGTATGCGCGCCCGCCGCGAGAAGATCCTCGAAGACCCCGAGGCCTATCGCAAATCCCAAATCGAGAAACGATTGCCCGATGACTTCGACGACCTACCGGAAGACGAACGGGAAGAGATCATTGCCCAGCTTGAAGACGTGGTCGCTTCGGTCGATCCCGCTGCACTGCGCGCCGAGATCGCCCGGCTGAGCACGCTGATCGACCAAGCCAAGGTGTTGGAGACCCGTGAAATCGAATCCAAGCTGGCCCGGCTGCGAGAAGTGCTCGACGAGTTGAACATCTTCAACGACCCGAAGATCAAGCTCATCGTTTTCACCGAGCACAAAGACTCACTCGACTTCCTCGCTGGTGACGGGCGCGATGGCCGCCCACTGGGCAAGCTCGTCGAATGGGGACTCCAGGTCACCCAAATCCACGGCGGCATGAAGATCGGCGATCGAGACACACCGGGCAGCCGCATCTACGCCGAGCGCGACTTCCGGGAGAGCGCTCAGATCCTTGTGGCAACCGAGGCCGCAGGCGAGGGCATCAACCTCCAGTTCTGCTGGCTGATGGTCAACTACGACGTGCCCTGGAACCCCGTCCGCCTAGAACAGCGCGTCGGGCGAATCCACCGCTACGGCCAGGAGCACGATTGCACCATCGTCAACTTCGTTGCCGTCAATACGCGCGAAGGCCGCGTACTACAAAAACTGCTCGAACGCCTGCGGGAAATCCGAAACGAACTCGGCAGCGACCAAGTGTTCGACGTGGTCGGCGAGATCTTCCCCTCCAACCTGCTCGATCGGTTGTTCCGAGAGCTGTATGCGCGGCGCACGGACCTGCCCAGCGTGGAAGATCGGGTAGTCCGCGAGGTCGACACGCAGCGCTTCCGCGACATCACGGAGTCGGCGCTGGAGGGCCTGGCCAAGCGCGATCTCAACCTGTCTGCGATCGTGGCCAAGTCCATCGAGGCCAAGGAGCGACGACTGGTTCCGGAGGTCATCGAGCAGTTCTTCATCGATGCCGCACCCATCGCGGGCATCACGCCGAAGCCGACGAGCAAGAACGGGCACGCATACCGAATCGGGAAGGTACCGCGTATGCTCATCCCGCTCGGCACCGAGTTGGAAAGGCGTTTCGGAAAGCTAGGCCGCGAATACGGCAAGATCGCTTTCGACAAGGAACTCCTCAAGGTCGATTCGACGCTGGAGTGGGTCACGCCCGGCCACGCGCTCTTTGAGGTCGTACGCGGCGATGTGCTGGGGCGCACCGAAGACCACATACGACGTGGAGCCGTTTTCTTCGACCTCCACCGCAGCGATCCCCGCCTGCTCGACCTCTTCGCCGCGTCGATCCGCGACGGTCGCGGCCAAACGCTGCACCGCCAACTCTTCGTCGTGGAAACGGGCATGGACGGCTCACGGAATCTCCGCGCGCCAACTGTTTTCCTCGACGTTTCACCGGCGCCGATACGCACAGCCGTTCCCGAATGCGACGATGCAGTGTATGACCGTAATGCCTCCGAATCGTTCCTGCTCGAAGCGCGATTGCAGCCTTGGCTGCGCGAGACGGTTGACGACCGGCACAAGCAGCTCGGCGTGGTCGCTCGGCACGTTGACATCAGCCTCAATGCCCTGATCGACCGCCAGCAGCGTCAGCTCGCCGATTATCTGAACCGGCAGGTCGCCGGCCAAACCGTCACTGGCCTCGACGGGCTCATTGCCCAAGCCGAGCAACACCTCGACGATCTGAACAACCGCCTCGACTCGCGCCGGAGGGAGATCGATCTCGAACGCCATTGCACGATCGCCGACCTGACCCTGCTCGGCCGGGCCTGGGTGCTGCCGCATCCCGATCGTGACAAGCCCGACGTCGCCCGCATGGTCAGCAATTCGGAAATCGAGCAGATTGCCATTCGCGTGGCCATCGAGCACGAGGAGGCCCGTGGATTTGCAGTAGAGAGCGTCGAAGCGCAGAATCGCGGATTTGACCTGATCTCTCGCCGGCCGCACCCGGAGGATCCGAACACAGCCGTCGAGGTGCGGTTCATCGAGGTCAAGGGCCGCGCCGGTGTCGGCGACGTGGCTGTGACGACGAACGAATATCGCGCAGCCGAGCGGCTCAAGGACGACTACTGGCTGTACGTTGTGTTCGACTGCGCGTCGACGCCGAAGCTGCACACCGTCAGGAACCCCGCCACGCTGGGCTGGCAACCAATCGTGGCTGTGGAGCACTACGCGGTTACGCCGGATGAGATTCGCTCCAAGGCAGAAGGATGATTGCATGCAGTTTGACGAGGCAACGGTAGACCGCTGGCGAATCCTCCTGGAGGACGAGACGGCCAATTCCGCGTGGATGGACGAACACCGGCACCGCGACGAGCGGCGTGTGCGTGTTCGCAAAGAAATCCTTGAGCTACGTGAAGGCTTCATAACGGGCGCCGTTTCCCTGGAGGACTTCCGCACCACGTTCGACAACAAGACACGTAACGAATGGGAAGGGTTTGGGTTCAAGGGGTTGTCGGGCGCGATGTTCCTGAACAAGCTCGTCAAGCACATCAGTAATCACGATGAACTTACGAATCGATTACAGACGGCGCTGGCGCTACCGGCGGATGAGCAGGCCGGGCGCGATCGCATGGGTACCTTTCTCGACTTCCTCAAACAGCTCATTCGCTCCGGTGTGACAACCAAGCAACTGCTTCAGCCAGCGCGTACTCCATTCTTCCTCAGTCTTTGGTGGCACCTGCAAGATACCGAGCAATGGCCCATTTATTACGGAACTGCACGTCGAACGATGATCGCTGAAGGCGTGTTCACACCTGCCAAGGATCCAATCGAGGACTACTTGACGTTTCGGGAGCGATTCCGTGCGCTGGCCACTGCGCTGGACTTATCCGCGTGGCCGTTCGAACACCTCTGCGCGTGGTATGACAAGCACGGCCCCGGCATGAAAGACAAAGAAAAGGGGAATGGCGACGAGGAGGAGGAAAACGATCAGGATGACGACAGCGATGCCGGCGACAATGGTGACACCGTTGACGTGGCTGGAACGAGCCACACGCAAGCGCAGTGGCTGCTGGCGACGATCGGCCGTAAGCTCGGCTGTCGCATCTGGATCGCCAAGAACGACCACAGCAAGGAGTGGAACGGCAAGAAGCTAAGCGATCTGAGCATTCAGGATTTGCCCAACCTGGGCATGGGCACCGGTTCACAGAAGGTAATAAGCCTAATCGACGTGCTCTGGTTGAAAGGATTCAACCAAGTCGTTGCTGCATTCGAGGTCGAGCACACGACCAGCGTTTTTTCCGGTTTGCTGCGGCTGGCTGACCTGACGGCATTGGCACCCAATCTGTTCTTTCCGCTGTACATCGTTGCGCCAAAGGAACGACTGAGCAAAGTGCGAAAAGAGCTGGCTCGGCCAACCTTCCAGACACTAGAGCTGCACAAGCGGTGCGGTTTCTTCTCTTGTCAAAAATTGAAGAAGGAGGCGGACAACATCATGCGTTGGGCCAATGATCCGGCTGCAATCGATAAGATCGCGGAGCGCGTTGAGGATGCCATGGACGAAGATGTTATCTGATCCTTGGCCAGCGACCGTGCCGACTCAACTTGCCGCGGAGAGGACGTAGCATGACTGATCAGCCCGAAATTGTTCTGCCGAATGCCGTCTACTTTGATACGAACGCGCTTCGGGCAATGCCAAAGACGCTCAATGTCCCGGCGCTGGCCGAAATCGTCGAGATTGCCCGAATGATGGGAACGCGCCTATGCGTCCCAAGAGTAGCGGCGGATGAATGGATACACTTCTGCTGTACTGACGCAGTCGACGTGTATAAGCAACTAAATGGTCTTGCAGCATCCCTTGGAGTGCTACTTGACCGGCCCCCACTGACATTAGAACACATCTCGCACGATGCACTTCGCGAGTCCGTAATGGAACAGCAAGTGCGCCGACTGCAAGGGTACGGAATCGCTATTGTACCGACTCCCCAAATCGATCTTTCTGTACTCATCGACACATTCGTGAAGAAGATGCCGCCATTCACGGCAGGGGATCGTGGTTTTAAGGACGCTATTATCCTAAAAACCGTGTTCAGCGATGCGTGCAGCGTCAACCGGTACCGGAACATCGTCCTCATTACGGCAGACAAAATCTTTCAAGACGCAGTAGTTGCTCAACAGTTTGCTCAGGCAGGTACTCAACTCCACGTTGTCTTTGATGAGCCAAAGAAAGTGGTGAATCGTGGCGCAGAAGCACTGAAAGACATGCTCAACCGGGCGAATGCTGACCTTATTCACCTGCGCATGGAACAAGCTCGTAGTTTCGTTCGCGAGCACGAAGCCGAGGTTTTAGAATTCGCAACACAGCACGCGCTCATTGACATGGCCACGATTTATGGAGTGTTTCAGCTAGGCCAGCCCAATGAGGCTGACGATCCGCTAAGTGGAGCCATAATTGAGTCTATCGACGCCGTGCGGCCATCGTCTGTCGAATCGGCGTTCCCATTGCTTGGTGAAGATCGTGACGATGGGCGCGCACCACTAACAATCACTGTCGGTGTCGATATCGACTTGACGATCAAGCGTCGTAATTTCTTTGCAGAACCGCGCGTGCCTGTTGGAAGTGCCGCAACACTCCTACAGCAAAACCGGAGTTTCCTTGATTCATATCAAAGTAGAAACGTCACAATACATCGGTCCATCTATGTGACTGGATCCGCAATACTGGAGGGACGTGATACAGGAGAATGGCGGTTCCGAGACTTGCAGTTGGAGCAAACAGTCAACACATGAGCTACCCCAAGAGACTCATTGAAGTCGACCTGCCGATTGCGCGCATCTCCGCGCATGCTCGGCGGGAGAAGTCTATTCGGCATGGGCATATTTCTACCCTGCATATTTGGTGGGCGCGGCGGCCTTTGGCGGCTTGTCGGGCGGTCATTTGCGCTTCGCTCTGGCCTGATCCGGAGGATCTTGCGGTCTGGCTTTCTGCCGCGGAGGACGATGGTGGCGACGGGGCGCTGGGGGCGGCAATCCGCGCGCCGCTTGGGTGCAAGCCTTCCGAAGGCGTGCTCATCCGGCCCCGGAGGTTCCTGGACGAGGCGCGTAAGCAGATGCGCCAATGGGCGAACGGGAAGGCTGGTCACAACGGCGTCAGTGAGGAGTCGTTCAGCCGGTTGGTCGCGATCCAGAAGGACGCGGGCCTGCTCGATAATCCGGTCGAGCTTCGCCGCGTTCTTCTCGACTTCATCGCCGACTTCGCCAATTGGGATAACTCCACTGATCCGGCGTTTCTGAAGACGGCGCGGGCGCTTACGCAGGCGGCCCACGAAGCGCTCGGCGGCGAACCGGGTTCGCGGCCGCTGGTGGTGGACCCGTTCGCCGGTGGCGGGTCGATCCCGCTTGAGGCGCTGCGCGTCGGAGCCGACGCTTTCGCTTCGGAACTCAACCCGGTCGCCGTGTTGCTCAACAAGGTCGTGCTGGAGTACATCCCCAAGTACGGCCAGAAGCTGGCCGACGAGGTTCGCAAGTGGGGCCAATGGATCAAGGAAGAGGCTGAGAAGGAACTGGCCGAGTTCTACCCGAAGGATCGCGACGGCGCGACACCGATCGCCTACCTGTGGGCCCGGACGATTCTGTCGGAGGCTCCCGGCGCGGGCAAGATTCCCGTCGAGGTTCCGCTGATGCGTTCGCTGTGGCTGGCGAAGAAGGCCAGCCGCAAGCGGGCTTTGCGATGGGTGCGCGACGCGCAAGGGAAGGTCAAGACGAAGACGATCGAGGTCACGCACGTCGAGGACGGCCAGCCCGTCGCCAAACGCGTGAAGCGCCCGCTATTGGAGATCTTCGAGCCCAAGAAGGAAAGCGAAGTGGAGGACGGCACGGTCGCGCGCGGCAGTGCGACGTGCCCGGTCACCGGCTTTACCACCAAGGTGGACTCCGTGCGGGCACAGCTCAAGCAGCGCCGAGGCGGCGCAGCCGATGCCCGGCTGTTCTGCGTCGTGACGACCCGCGCCGACGAGAAGGGCCGCTTCTACCGCCTGCCGACGAAGGCCGATCAGGCGGCGTTCGACGCGGCGGCGGCAGAACTGGAGCGACGCGAACGTGCGGATGGCACCGAGCGTTCGCAGCAGGGGCGCGCCGCGGGGCGACGGAGCGCCGCCGCAAGCGCGCAAGGGGCGGCGAATCGGAGGAGTCTGGTTCCCGACGAAGTCATTTCGCTCAACGAGCTCCGCCGCATCAGCGTCCCGATTTACGGCATGGAACGTTGGGGCGACCTGTTCTCGCCCCGCCAGGCGCTGACCCTGGCGACACTGACCAAGCTGGTGCGCGGGCTACCAACGGCGTGTAACGCACCTGGACACATTGATGGACTTGCCGAAGCGGTACAGACGTGTCTGGCATTCTCGATTGACAAGCTTGCCGATAAGCAAAGCTCATTTGCTGGCTGGAAACCCAACGCCGAGTACATGGCGGGAAACACATTCCGTCGGCAGGCACTTGGGATGATGTGGGATTGGTGTGAAGCCAATCCGCTCGACAGAGTCTCTGGCTCATATTGCGCGGAAGTGGATTGGATTGTCAAGGTGGTCGAGCATGGAGAGAGGACGGTGTTTGGAGCATCACCCGCCCATGTCGAACAAGTCTCCGCAACGAACCACCCTCTTCCTGACGACGCTGCAGCGGCGTTCGTGACCGATCCGCCGTACTACGATGCCGTGCCGTATGCCTACCTATCGGACTTCTTCTACGTTTGGATGCGTCGCACACTCGGCGATGTGCATCCCGCACTCTTCGGCGACACGGGTGTTCCCAAGGACGCCGAAATCGTCGTCGATCGTCCGCACAAGTTGAGCCAGTCCACCAAGGGTATCGCCTTCTATGAACGCGAACTGACCAAGGCCTTCGCGGAGGGCCGGCGCGTGCTGGCGCCGAGCGGCGTCGGGACGATCGTCTTCGCCAGCAAGACCACCGCGAGCTGGGAAGCGATCCTGAAAGCGGTCATCGATGCCGGGTTCGTGGTTACCGGCTCGTGGCCCATCGACACCGAGATGGAAACTCGCGTAGCGGCCCAAGGACAAGCGCGGCTGGGCTCCAGCGTCCACATTGCCTGCCGCCCACGTGAAAACCCGGATGGGTCGGTGCGCGAGGGCGACGTCGGCGAGTGGCGCGAAGTGCTCGCCGAGCTTCCGCAGCGCATTCACGCCTGGATGCCCCGCCTTGCTGAGGAGGGCGTGGTCGGCGCGGATGCGATTTTTGCCTGTCTCGGACCGGCGCTGGAAATCTTCAGCCGGTACAGCCGTGTTGAAAAGGCCAGCGGCGAGGCGGTCACGCTTGGGGAATACCTGGAGCAGGTCTGGGCTGCGGTGTCGAAGGAGGCGCTCTCCATGCTCTTCGCTGACGCTGACGCCGGTGGCTTGGAGCCCGACGCGCGGCTGACCGCGATGTGGCTATGGACGCTCGGAGCCGGTGCAGGCGTCAAGGCGGCGACGAAAAAAGGGGCTGCGGTTGCGGTCGCCGAGGGTGATGCCGAAGATGAGGCGGACGACGCAAAGGACGCCGGCGGGAAAAAGGCCAGCGCGAAGCTCACCGGCGGATACGTGCTGGAATTCGATGCAGCCCGAAAGATCGCCCAGGGCCTCGGCGCGCACCTTGACAAGCTGCCGTCCGTCGTAGAGGTCAAGGGCGGCAAGGCCCGCCTGCTGCCCGTCGCCGAACGGACCAAGCACCTGTTCGGCAAAGACGCCGAGGCGGCGGGCGGTCGCGCGCGGCGGAAGAAGAAGGATCCGCAGCGGAGCCTGTTCGCCGAACTGGAAGCCGCCGAACAGGAGGCGGAGTCGGGCGGCTGGTCGGTCGGCGAGTCGCCCCTTGGCCAGACGGTGCTCGACCGCGTACACCAGTCGATGATTCTGTTCGCCACAGGCCGGGGCGAAGCGCTGAAGCGTTTCCTGGTCGAAGACGGTGCCGGCACCGACGCCCGCTTCTGGAAACTCGCCCAATCGCTCTCAGCGCTGTACCCGACGGGCACCGACGAGAAGCGCTGGGTCGATGGCGTGCTGGGCAGGAAGAAGGGGCTGGGGCTGTAGAGGAGTTGAACGATGGTCGATCCTGAATCCACAGTGAACAACACGGAGCGCGCCAAGGTATTCGCGGACTTGGCCAAGCAGAAGCACGAAGGCATCTGGAAAAGAAGGCAGATTACATGGCGCACCAATTTCGTCCTCTGGGCTGCACTAGGCGCAGTAGCGGCCGTGCTCTATCGCGAAGCGGGATCTCTTCCCTCCGGTTCGTGGAACTCAATACTGGTTGCATCCGGCATCATCTTCGTGGCATATGCGTGGCATTGGATCGGTGCGTTCGTCTCCGATCAGAATGGCATCGCGTGGATGCACTACTATGAGGGGCAGGCTGAAAAACATGTGAATGTCGAACTCCGCGAGGGGAGTACATTCCCGAAACGCCCCGCGCAGGACGAAGGTTGGAAACATCACCTGTGGCAGGAATGGAAGTGGTCCAAGGCACACGCTGTGTTCGCACAGATTGTCGTGACGGCCTGTCTCATGGCGGTAGCGCTCGTATTCATCGAGTCGAGAACCCCGGGAGACTCCAATCGTGGGCCGCAGGACACCGTCTCTTCCCAAGATCGGCTGTCTGGAGACAATCTCCGCATTGTGCTTGAGAAACTCCCGAGCGCAAAGCAATCGGCGGATCCATGATGCCTGCGAACGAGCGCAATTCAATTGGCGAGCTTGGTGCTTGGCTGAGAGAATTCACCAGCGCGCTCCAGTTGCGAGAGATCGCGGAGCCACTACGAGAGGCGGCAATCGCAAGCAGCCTCGGCGAATGGACACGACTCCTCACGGCAGCGGTCGTCGAGAGTTGCGCGCAGCTCGGGTGGCCGGCTGCGGCGAAGGGACACAAGCTCGGTCTCCTTCCGAAGCCCGGACAGGAGTATCTTGGTATCGACGTGATGGCGTTTCCACCGGGCACTGGTGATGCCGGGCCAGCGTGGCCGTTCCCACTGGCCGTATTCGAGTTGGAGAACCAACGCGAGCGGGCGGCTTACTCGTTGTGGAAAGTCAACTGCGTGCGCGCCGAGCTGCGCGTGGTGTTCGCATATCGGAACGACTGGGGGCAGGTGCAGCGGCTGGTTCAGTCCATTAAGCGCGAAGTCATCGACGGTTATTCCGTCGAGCAGCGCCAGACGCTCGACGACCGCACGCTGCTAATTACAGGCAGCCGTGGCGAGGGCGAGACGTTCCCTTACGGCTACTTCAAAATCTGGCGATTAAACCCGAACATCGGGGCATTCGAGAGATTCACGAACTGGGGCTGACGTCAGCCCCGCTGAGCGACAAAGAAAAGGTACGCACTCATGGCCAAGCTGAAGCCCTGGTACCACGTCGTCACCCCGCGCGAGGATCTGCGGGAAAACCGTCCGCTGGATGCGTCCGAGTTTGCCGTCCACCTAGATCACGTGCGCTTCGGCCGAGCGCACGAGGACTACACGCGGCCCGAGCGTTTTTTCGACCGCACGTTCATGACCAAAGCTCTGACGGACCTGTCTTCGCAGGTCGTTCGCCGTCTATCTGGCATCAAGGTCGAGACGTCTGCAGTATTCAACATGGCTACGCAGTTCGGTGGCGGAAAAACCCACGCGCTCTTGGCCCTCTATCACCTCGCGAAAGGCGGCGACACGGCGAAGGCCTGGAAAGGCGTGAACGGTATCCTCGAAAAGGCCCAGATTTCGACGATTGAGCAGGCCGACGTGGCGGTTTTTGTGGGAACGGAGTTCGACGTAATCCATGGCCGGGGCGAAAACGGAGAGCCAATCCGTAGAACGCCGTGGGGGGAAATCGCATGGCAACTCGGTGGCAATGAGTCGTTCAAAGCGGTCGAAGAACACGACGCGCAGAAGATCGCACCTGGCGGAGATGTCATCCGCAAGATGCTGCCCGACGGCCCGGTGCTCATTCTCATGGACGAGCTGATCAACTTCATCAGCCGTGGCCGCAAGACGGGATTGCGCGATGAGTTCTTCAACTTCATGCAGAATCTGTGCGAGGAAACCCGGGCGCGTGACAATATGATTGTCTGTGCGTCGATTCCGGCGTCCGATTTGGAGATGAACCCGGAAGATACGCGCGACCACGAATCCCTCAAGAAACTGCTGGATCGACTTGGCAAAGCCATCATGATGTCGGCGGAGACGGAATCTGCCGAGATCATCCGGCGCCGCCTGTTTGAGTGGGGTGGTCTGCCGGAAGACGGTCGCAAGGTCGCGCTCGAATACGCCGACTGGGCGATTGATCATGCCACCGAGTTGAGCGGGGTCGACGCCAGCAACGCTCGCGAGTTGTTTCTTGCAGCCTATCCCTTCCACCCGGCTGTGCTATCCGTGTTCGAGCGGAAATGGCAAACGCTCCCGCGTTTCCAGCGCACCCGCGGGATTCTGCGGTTACTGGCGATCTGGGTGTCTTACGCTTTCCAGAAGGAGCACCAGCGAGCGGGCAGCAAGGGCGACCATTTGATTGGCCTGGGATCCGCGCCGATCGAAGACCCGACCTTTCGCGCAGCAATGTTCGAGCAACTTGGTTCAAACGACTTGGAAGGACCGGTGACCACAGACATCGCCGGCAAGAGCGACGCTTGGTCTCTGCGACTCGATAGGGAGGCGTCGAACGAGATCAAGAAGTACCGGCTGCATCAGAAGGTGTCCACGGCGATCTTGTTCGAGTCCAACGGTGGCCAGTCCAAGCATCGCGCCTCGATTCCGGAAATCAAGATGGCCGTAGGCTCGCCAGATTTGTTGTTGCCCAACGTGGACACGGTGCTCGAAGAACTTGTGCGGTCCAGCTATTACCTTTCTCAGGATGGCAGCTACTACAAATTCAGCCTTAGCCCGAATCTGAACAAGATTCTCACGGACCGACGAGCAGGCATTCAGTCATCGGCGATTGACCAGCGAATAAAAAAAGAGATCGAGACCATCTTCAAGGGCGGCCCACGCGACATCGATCTTGACCGCCGGCCTTGGCCGACCAAGACGAACGATGTTCCGGATCGTCCGATACTCACGCTGGTGATTCTCGGCCCCGAACATCCTGCGGATAGCAAGGCGACAAGAGCGTGGATGGAACAAATCGTACGTGAGTGCGGGACTTCAGGACGAACCATGAAGTCGGCGCTTGTGTTCATCGTTCCGGAGAGCGCGGATGCAGTAACAGCCGCAGTCCGCGACATTCTCGCATGGGAAGAGATCGAGGACGACGAGGAAACGAAAGAGCGGCTCGATGACACTCAAAAGAAACAACTCATACGAGGCGCCGGTCGAGCCAAGGCGGACCTCAAGGAAGCCATCTGGCGTACCTATCGCCACGTCTACCTTCTCGGCAAGGGCAATACCCTGAAGGAAAGGGATCTTGGCCAGATCACCTCGAGTATGGCGTCGTCGCTCGTGGAACTCATCATCAACGAACTGGTGAAGGACGACGAGATCACGTCCGGCGTTGGGGCGAATCGTCTGTTGAAGTATTGGCCGCCTGCGTTAGACAAGTGGTCGACCAAAGGCGTGCGAAATGCATTCTACTCCTCGCCCGCGCTTCCACGACTCATGCAAGCAGACTCGGTTAAGCGAACCATCGCAGACGGCGTCACGCAGGCCCTTATAGGATACGCGAGGGAAGACCCAGATGGCGGCGTCACCCTTGAGAAATTCGACGAGAGCATGGACGAAGCGGCCGTCGAGATCGCTGACGACGTGTTTATTCTGAAGGCGGAGGATGCCCGCCGACTACAGGAACCGCCGAAGCTCGCCAGGTTGAAGGTCACCCCGGAATACGTGACGATCAAAGTCAAGGAAAAGGCCACCTTCGCGGCAACGGGTGTCGATCAATACGGCCAGCCATTTGAGACCGGCCCCATTACCTGGGCTGCGACCGGAGGCGAGATTGACGAGCTTGGCGAATTCACTGCAAACGACGACGCAGGTGCTTTCGTAGTCACGGCCAAAGCGAATGCAATCGACAGCTCCGTCCAGGTCCGAGTGACGAAGGGGAGCGGACCAGAACCCGGTCCAGATCCCGGCCCGTCTGGCAAGACGATCATTCGATGGTCAGGGTCGGTTCCGCCACAAAAGTGGATGAACTTCTATACGAAAGTCGTGAGCAAACATGCGGGAAACCCCGATCTACGACTTACGGTGAGCTTTGAGGTCGCGGTTGATGACGCTGAGTCGGCCACGAGAGAACAGGAAGCGCGGGCTGCACTACGAGAACTGGGGCTCGATGACTCGTAAGTCAGGTCGTATTTCTCAGCGACGCTCGAGGGCGTCGATCCGTGCCATTGATGTGAATTAACCCACGTCCACCCGAATGCAATCGTCCGGTTCAGTGCTGCTTCAAGCGACAGGTGCCGGGATGGGCGGTTTAGGTCTGGACCACGTGACAAGCTGGGGTGCCTTCCCGTCTGCCGGAGACGCGCTCGCCCACGGTTATTCGCCGATGACCGGCGAGCCGGGAAAGAAGTGCGCTCCCCCCGCTCAGATGACGCATGTATTCTCGGAGCTCGGCTCTTGCTGGAGATCGAGCGCTTTGTTACTATGGCTTTAGCTTTCATCACAGCAGCCAGGGTAGGCGCGACGGCTCAAAGAGGGACTTGGTTGGCCTAATCACTCGGCTGCCAAGTTCGGGCTAGAATCCGCCACACATCACCTGGGCTGCTAACACAACCGGGCGTTTGCTACAGCGCTACTGGAGAGGAAAGTGCGCCTGCGGACGGCCTACTGCTCAGGTGCTACAAATGCGTCTCGATCAAACACTGCTGCCGTTCGCCATCCTTGCAGTCGCCCTCGGCTTGAGTTCAGGCTGCCCATCCGTCACGCCGGACAACGATAGCACAAGGTTCAGCCACAACTGCCCAGGCTGCAAGCCTGGGCCCGAGAAGCGAAGGAAAAGCTGGACGCGTTACGAGAACGGCCTGCGGCGTCTCTCATATTTCGCCGTCAGGAGATTCCATTGATATGCGAGGCAGAATAGATCCACCCTGCCGAGCATCATAAAGACACGCCCGGATGAAAGAATTGGTCCTGAGCAGAACTGTACTCAAAAAAGGACTTAAGCTATGAACGGTCGACTTCGCGGTTTCGCCATCACTTGCCTCATTCTTGCTACCCAAGCTAAAGCCGATGGCCCACCGTACGCAGGTGCTACACAGTCGCGCCACAAAGAAGTTCATGTTACCTACGGAATACGCGGAATCGATTACGAATACGGAAGTCGATACGATCCAGGCGGCGCCAACAATCCAAGCCAAGGGATCATCCGCAGCAGCGTCGTTGCGAGTTCCTTCTCCACTCTCTTTATTCCTGGCGGGGTAGGTGTCGAACAAGACGACATCCTCCATATCCCAATCTCACCGCCCGGTGTTAGTGGTTGGTACAGTGCCTATGTTACTTTGTCCGTCCAAGGAAAAGCTTTCTCAGTTGGCAATTCATTTCTTTTGCCCGGAAACGCCGACGGGAGTTTCAGTCTCTGGCTCGTCGCACAGATCCTCGACGGAGGGGTACGACGCGGTTGGGGTGATACTAACCAGTTGTGCGCGACCGATCTGGATGAAGCATGGGAGATTGTCGCAAACGGCGTTCTTAATGAACTCTTGAGTCTCGCTGGCCTCGGCGCCGTTGGCGACCTAATTACACTCTTTCAAACTCTCGAAAGCGCCGCTGTTCCTGTCTGCGAGGCACCCCCACCATCGCAGATCATATTGCACCTCGGCGGGGCCTTCCTCGAAGCAGGCGCCGCATATGATCTAGAAGTCAAAACGATCGCTTACGCATCGTCATTAAGTGTCGCGACTGCCTGGGGGGCACATGTCGGCGCCTCTGACTATGAAATCCAAGTAACCGACGTCACTCTTGTACTCCAACCTACACCGCCCGGACTTCCTGTCATCAACGCCATTGCCGTTAGCCCCAACCCCACACCCCAAGGCAAGTTCATAAACATACAAGCGACAGATGTCATTGACCCAGACGGGGCGGCGATTGTGGCCGTCGAGTTCTACCGCGATGTCGACGGAGACGGTTTGATCAGTCCGTCAACGGATGATTTTCTCGGCGCGGGTTGGCAATCTGGCAGCGACTGGCAGGCGAACACTGTGGCCTCATGGGCAGTTGGAATCCACGGTATTCTTGCCCGGGCCACCACAGATTTCAATCAAGTAGAATGGGGCCCGGTCGCTAGTACACAACTTCTTGTGCAGCCGCCCAACAGTCCACCAACCCTGACGAATCCACGTGTCACGCCGTCATCCGGCAACGAATCCACGGAATTCGAATTCGCCGTACACTATTATGATCCTGACGGACAGGCACCCCATCCCGACTACAAGAAAGTCTATGTAAAACCAAGCGGATCCCCAGAGGACCTAGGCGGTGATATGGCATTAATCGGTGGCAGCTTCTCTGACGGAACGTATGCCTATACGACGGTTCTTCCACCGGGATCATATGTGCATTCGTTCTTCTTTGCTGATACCGAGTTCGCCAGCATCCAGACGCCCTGGCGCAGCGGACCGACTGTATATCCCTCGTCCGATGTGCCGGTGACGGTTCACGTGAACGTCGACGGTGGTCCTCTCTCGCCATGTATGGAGTTCAGTGCATGGGGATGGGGCAATCGAATTGACATCCCGCTTGACCGCGATGAGTTTACGTTTACGGTTCCCGCCGGTGCGGATGTGGAAGTATGGTATAGCGCCACCGCGTGCTGTCCTAGCTACGAGTGTGATGGCAGCGAGCTATATGTGAATGGATCACCGGTAGCGAGCGGCACCTGTACCCGTTGGTTCCAACTCGGCCCGACGGCGGAATACGTTGATTTGTATCTTGATTACAGTTATCGCCAAGATATAACCTATGTCGTTAGTGGGACAGTATTACTGGAGAATGGCACTCCGGTCCCGGGAGGCGTCGACGTAACGCTCAATAGCCCAGTGCAACAGGATGTTGTGCATACAAATGACGGGAATTTCTCCTTCGCGGCGAGTGGTGGAGTGACGGTATCCGTCGCGTTATCTGCGGATGGATACGCGTTTTCCCCGGGGGGATTCACTTTTCGTGAACATTGTGATCATCAGACCGGCGTAAGCGTCACCGCTTTCTCGTGGGACACACTGGTACCGACCACCTCGTTGCTGGCATTTCCCCCAGCCGTCGGAGAGGATTCAGCGGTGTCGTTCACGTGGATCGGCGCCGACGATGTCAGCGGCGCCCAGGCTCTCTTGTATCAGTACAGACTTGACGGGGTTGACACGGGATGGTCTGCCTGGGCCACAATTACGTCGGCACTGTACGATCTACCCAACGGAACGTACACGTTCTGGGTCCGAGGCAAGGATGAGGCGGGCAATTTCACAGGCGATGAGACTAGTACTGTGGGCGTACTAACTAGCCACACATTTGTCGTCAATGCTGCCCCAAGGGTCGCTTCGACGAGCCGAATCGATCGTGGCATCTGGGCCAGCAGAGTGACGCTGGAGGTGCCCCTCGAAGGCGGCCAACCGGGCGACAGGTTCGTACTGTTGCCCGAGCACTCTGGCATGAATGATCCGCATTTGACGCCGGTGAGTATTCATTCTTCCGGCACATCAACGCCAGTCGGTGCCAACACGATCGTTGCGGGCGAGTTGGGGGTTCCCGGAACCATTACTGAGGCCGCGCGCGGGTGGGTCGTCATTTTGCCTACTCTTATTCCTCCAGGTGGCACCGCGGAATACGAGATCGTTTGGGGCAAGATTGTCTACTTTGGATGGGGTCAACACGTCGCCGTCCCCTTGGGACTTCCAAACTATATGATATCTCCGGGTTATGCACCATGGAATAGCTATCTTATCGGCCGATATCTGGATGATGGTGGCAATGTATGGCACTTGGCGTCCAGGTACTTTAACCCTGGCTCAGCGTATGAGCGTTCTGCATGGGTACTAATCAACGAAGTAAGCGAAACTGGCATTAGCGTCCCCGAACGGATTGCTCGCTTCCATCCAGGAGTGCAGTGGGATGGCACGTATGCCGAGGGGTTTCAATTTCTCAATGGGGCTTCATTCGCCGTTGGCCAATATATATGGCATATCTGGAAAGAAGAAAAGCTCGCCAAGGAGAACACCGGCGGCGGCAACGAGTACTATCAATACCAAAGGATTGGCTTTGACATTTATGACGACAGTAATGCGCTTCTTGCGTCGTACGATGGAGCGTTCGTCCTCGACGATGGCATTTATGTCCCAAGAACGGACATTCATGATCGCGTGTATGCTATGGGCAGAACATATGGCGCGACATCCACCGATCCTGATGAAGTCTGGTACGCTGGATTCAGTTATCAAGGGAATGAAGTCGTCCCACGAACGATAGTCGAGACCATAGCACGCCCCAAGCGTGCTCACTATGAAGGGGTATTTCGCTGCGGTGCCAACGTGATTCTTCTGTGGTACGAGTATTGGAGTACGCCCAACGGCGATGACCGGCAGAACGTGCGATATCAGGTGCGGTCGCTCGACGACAGTATTGTTGTACCAAGCACGACGCTAAACCCACCTTTAGAGCCCGACCACGTAGAGATAGATGATGAATGGTTGGCTTATGACATTATGGTGGACAACGATGGCAAGGTGTGGCTGGCGCTCGCACGAGATACGAATACGTCGACGTACTACTACGGGGTGATTGGTGCAGACGGGACGGTTTGGAAGAGCGCGACACAGATAACCTCTTCGCGGGAATTTGCTTACTGTGATGGGGATGGATACATATGGGCGGTCGATGGAGGCATGCTTCATATTCTTAATCCCGATGACACGACGGCGGAGCCGCCGCGCTCGACCGTGTTCTGGCCGCGGCAGCGTTGGGGATTAATTGAAGCAGCCAGGGACGACAACGGGCTAGGCTATCGCCCATATGATCGATGGTTTCCGCAGAATGTGGAGATTAACGCGCTTGACGTGCCGTTGCCGGATAAGATGTATGTGTTCGATCTGAATCTGTGGGGTAACGCTCTTCACGTTGCGGACCTCAATCTATCCATGAATGGAACTTCGCTTCCATTCCCCTCCGGGCAATTTGTGGGGCAGACTACAGTCGATGTCGCAGATTCCATCATGATGGGAGCGAATGTTCTGACCCTGGCACAGCAAGACTTCCAGGGTGGACAAGTGTTGATCACGTTCCCATACCAAGGTTGTGAGACAAATGCAGATTGCGACGATGGTCAGTCTTGTAACGGGATGGAGACTTGTGACGCTTCCGGCCGGTGTCGGGTGGGCGCTAGCATCGACTGCAATGACGGCGTAGGCTGCACGGTGGATTCGTGCGACGAAAGCGATGACTCTTGCGACAACATCGCCAGCAACGGGCTGTGCGACAATGGATCCTGGTGCGACGGAAGTGAGACGTGCGATCCCGTGGCGGACTGCCAGCCGGGAGCGGATGTGGATTGTAATGACGGCGTGAGCTGCACCGTGGACTCGTGCAATGAGGGCACCCACTCCTGCGACAACATTCCATCAAACGGCCTCTGCGATGATGGATCCTGGTGCGACGGAAGTGAAACGTGCGATCCCGTAGCGGACTGCCAGCCGGGAACGGATGTGGATTGCAATGACGGCGTGGACTGTACCCTAGACTCTTGCAATGAGAGCACGGACTCCTGTGACAACATTCCGTCCAACGGCCTGTGTGACAACGGCGCCTGGTGCAATGGATCGGAGACATGCGATCCCGTGCAGGATTGCCAGCCCGGCACAGATCCGTGCCCCGGGCTGGATTGCGACGAAGTGAACGATGGCTGCCTGTGTGACGATGACGGCGATTGCGACGACGGCGTCGATTGCACTATTAACTCATGCGGCACCAGCGGCATCTGTGTCTACACGCCGAACGACAGCGCGTGCAGCAATGGCCTGTTCTGCGACGGCATTGAGACGTGCGATGCCGTGGCTGGTTGCCAACTAGGGGCGGACCCATGCGACGACGAAATTGACTGCACGGAAGACACTTGCGTCGACGCCCTGAAGGAGTGCCACAACGATGTCGAATCTGGGAATTGCCTGATCGCCGGAGCCTGCTACGCCGACGGGGAAGAGAACCCAGGCAATTCCTGCCAATCGTGTCAACCCCTGACCGATGCATTGCTGTGGTCGCCGCGACTGGACGAGACATCCTGCAATGATGGCAACAGTTGCACCTCCGGCGATTCATGCGAGAGCGGAACCTGTACGGGCACGCCCTCTCCCGACCCATGTTGCGGAAATCCAGATCCGTGCTGTGGAAGCTCTGACCCGTGCTGTGGAAGTTCCGACCCGTGCTGTGGAATTTCCGACCCGTGCTGCGGTGTGGACTGCGACGATGGGCTCTTCTGCAATGGTGCCGAAACCTGTGTCGATGGAGAATGTCAACCCGGCGACCTGCCGTGTGCTGAAGCCTGTTGCGAGCCCTCGGATGCGTGCGAGGAGTGCCCATGCACATCCGACGCACAATGCAATGACGGCGACGCATGCAACGGCGTGGAAACATGCGATCCGATCACAGGGTGCCAGCCCGGTACGCCACTTGATTGCAGCGACGAGAATCCGTGTACGCAGGATGAGTGTGTCGCGGGTGTGTGCCAATTCGAGTCGGCGCCGCGCGAGGGGCAGGGTTGCGATGACGGCGATGCCTGTACTGAGTCCGACAGTTGCTCAGACGGCACATGCGTCGGGGTCGCCATCGACTGCGATGACGGCAATCCCTGCACAGAACCTGATCTCTGTGTCAACGGTGTTTGTGAGACCGACATTCGGCCGAACGGCGCGCCGTGTGGTGACGGCTTGGCCTGTTTTGATGGAGACTGTGCTGAAACGGTTGAGATCAGCCTCAGCGTGACGACGCCAGTGGGTGGAACCAATACAGATCCCTTGACTGCTGCCAGAGATTTCCGGAAGGGCGATACAATCCAGGCGATGATACGCAATTCTGATCCAGCCTGCGAAACCGATTGCCCGATCAATCAATTTGATTGCGTCTGCGTCGTTTGGCCAGAAGATGCCGATTGTCCGGAGCCCTGCGAGTTTCTTCATTGGAGAGATCTGGAATCTGGTGATGTTCTAAGCGAATCTCTTTCGACGGGAATCCCGCTGAGTAAGGGACTGAGCATTGACGCTGAGTTTGGAAATCGGTGTGGTGCGGGAGCTCCGTGTGGCACGATTGGTGGCGCGAGCGGTTTGCTGTTGCTCGCCGGATTCGGCCGAATGAAGTACCGGCGGATGAAGGCGCGCTGCCGCAGTTGAGGCCGGCATGGCAAGTGTGATCACCTTGTGGTCGGCCCCGTTCGTCGGCGTGCGCGGCGAACGGGGCGGGTCTTTGTCGGCGCATGCGTCCAGTCAATCGGCAGTCGTTCCGGGCAGCGCAATTGTGCTGACCTCTGGATTTCGGTCAGGACGCGAGGTTAGGTCGGCTGGAGGTAGATCGACATGCGAAGCATCACAACTCTAGCCGCGCGTGCCCGACTGGTCACGGTAGCGTCGCTCGTTGGAGCCGTTGGCTGTGGTGTCATGCCCGCGCCGCCTCGGCCCCCGGATGTCCAGCCCGACTTGGCAGCCATCGCAACGGTTATCGATGACGCTTACCGAAAAGAGGGGTTCTCGCGACCCGTGTTGTTCCTAGAGACTGGAGAGGTCTGCGACTCGATATCGCCGACGTGTGTCCCATCGGAAGGTGGGGTATCCCCGGCGTTGAAGGCGCAGTTAGAAACTGATTTGCAGGTGAAAGTGCGGGCGTTGTCGGAAGCGGACCTCGCTGATCCGTTTGTTCCCGCGCTCACACCCGTGCTTCCCGAAACCGGCGAAGTTGGCGTCTCGATTTCGCTCGGCCGATTCTCCGTGGATAACGGCGGGCTACTCCGCGTGAGCGTTACGGTGGCACGCTCAGGCCTCAATGGAGTCGGGATGGAGTACGTGCTCGAACCAGCGGACGACGGGTGGGCAATAAGGGAGATTCATGATGGCGGTGTCGCGTAAGGGATCGTTCCTTCGCGGCAGGTTGGCGCCATGGATGGACGAATGCGGCTTTGGTCTGCCACGGCACGCTGGCGGACAATCGCAGAGGGGTCTGCTGGCACGGGCCCGCTAGCGATCTGTCCCATGCATCGGTTCGGAGCGAGCGTTCCACACGCCGGTGTCTTCTCCGAAGATTCCGTCCGCGTGTTGCGCCCATGTCCCCGCAATTTCCTGCGCTGAGGGCGCGCTTCGGGGCCGAAGCGTCCCGAAGTATGTAATCGTCGCGCCGGCTGGAAACTCAATCGTGAACTCGAAACTGCGATCCGTGGTGGAGATGATCTCGCCTTCGCCGGTTCCAAGAACGACGTCGATCACGCGAGCAGCCGTGAGATCGTCTCCTCGCATCTCCAGTTCGATGGTCGCACCGGCGCTGTCCTTGCCCCTGATGATCCCGACGGATGCCTGGGGGAGCAATGCGCTCTGGCCCGATCCGCAGCCGGATGCTACCACGAGCACGAGGCTGGCGATGGCGGATGTCCACCGAATACAGCGCCCGCCACGTCCATGATCCGGGAATCCGAAGCCCGTATGGTGATTGGACATCGCAGGATGTATCGGATTAGCAGGACGCCGAGTGAAGACAGGATCGCGCTGCGGTCACCCATTCTCATGCTCGAACTGGTCAATCGATGGCCTCGTGTCCACACTCGACCGCGTCATGTCCGCTCGAAGTCCACTCGGCGGAGTTCGCGGCAGGTGGCGATTCCGACATAAGTCTAGGACCGGCAGAGGTTCAGATGTTAGGTCTTTGTTCTCATGGGGGGGGTCAAGAGGTCGCTGGTAAATCCAGTCGCCCGCAAGAGGGGAGCCCAGAAACATCCCGCCGACTCCCCAGACCTCCCATATTCACGTATGATCGTCCTGCTTGTTCAGCGGCGGATTGCTCCTGGAATTCGCAATTGAATAGCGACAGGCGACAGGTCACAGGCCAGCCTACATTGCGAATTCAGCCATCTGCGGAATTGGCGCTAGACTTTGGTGCGGCAATGCCTTCGCCGCAGCGATCGGCCACCACGAACACAGGTACGGCGGAGTCCGAATGTGAACCAGGTAAACAAGGAACACGCAGCCCATTCCCACCGGCTCAAGGCCATATCATTTACGGGCGGTTTTCTCGACGGCATCAGCATGGAGTTCGCCTCGGGCCTGAGCTGCCTCATCGGCCCTCGCGGCACGGGCAAGACCACGGTCGTCGAGCTAATCCGATATGCGCTTGAGGAATTCCGGGGCGACGAAAGTGGGGAGCTCCGTCGTCGAGTTGAATCCCTTGTCCAAGCTAACCTCGGTGGGGGACGCATCAGCCTTGTCGTCGAAACAGCGGACGGAATCGAGTACCAAGTAAGTCGCACGGCGCTCGAGTCTCCGATAGCTCTGACCACCGACGGCGAGCACACGGACATCGTGCTCGGTTCGACCAACGTGTTTCGGGCGGACATCTTCAGTCAAAACGAGGTGGAGACGATCGCCGGCGACTCCCTTTCCCAACTTGCGCTGCTGGACAGCTTCATCGCCGGTTCGATCGCCGAGATCAACGAACGTATCCAATCGACGCTGGGCGAATTGCGGACGAATGGAGTTGCCTTAGCGGACACGCGCGCGCGGCTTTCGGTCGCAGAGGATGCGCTGGGTGAAATGCCGGCGATCGAAGAGAAGCTCCGCAAGCTCGCCGCAGTGGGTGGAGGTTCGGCGGACGAGGTCAACAAGGCGCATGCGGAGAAGGCGCTGCGTGATCGTGAGTCGAAAGCGGTCGCCGATACGCTCGACGTGCTGCGCCAGGAATACGGCGGCACTTCGGGCTTCGCCGCCCGCGTTCCCAGGCAGATCACCGCATTCGCGCCCGACATGCTAGCCGGTCCCAATCAGCGGATGTTGCAGACGATCGTTACCGCGCTGGGAGAGTGCAGTGAGCGGATCAATGCAGCGGTGGCCATGGTTCGCGACGCCCTGGAGCGCGCCGGCGGCGCCGTTTCGGCGGCGCACAAGGAACTCAACACGGCGCATCAGAAGCAGGAGGCCACTTTCCGCCAGTTGATCGAGAAGCACCAAGCTGCCCAGGCTCAATCTGCAGAGCGCGTCAAACTGGAGCGGAAACGCAACGACCTGTTGGCGCACAAGGCAACGCGAGAAGTACTTACGTCTAGTATCGCTGAGCTGGAGCAACTTCGCGAAGCATCGCTCGCCCGGCTCTCTGAACTGCGTGATCAGCGATTCCAGCAACGCAAGGCGCAGGCCGACAGAATCACCGCCAGTCTTAAGCCCACGATCCGCGTGCGCGTCGAACAGTTCGCCAATCGCGACGCGTACATGCAACTCATCGAGTGGGCGCTCGAAGGAGCGCGCGTCAGCCGCAAAGCTGTCGCGCAGAAGCTGGCGGATTCGGTTTCGCCGGCCGAGTTGTCGGTGATCATCACCGCACGCGACCGGGACGCCCTGATCGATCAAGCGGGGTTGAATGCGAACCAAGCGGACTGCACGTTGTCGGCGCTTGCTGAGCATTCGATGCTGCACGACCTCGAAACGGTCGAATTGATCGATCAGCCGTGGATCGAGCTCCAGGACGGCGAGCAGTACAAGGACGCGCTGATGCTCTCGACTGGCCAGAAGTGCACCGCCATCCTGCCCATCCTGCTTCTCGACAGCCCTAACCCGCTGATCATCGATCAGCCCGAAGACAACCTCGACAACAGCTTCATCTACGAGACCGTGGTCAAGACCATCCGCGAGGTCAAAACCCACCGGCAGATGATCTTCGTCACGCACAATCCCAACATCCCGGTGCTCGGCGACGCGGAGCGGGTAATCGTACTGCAGTCAGACGGAAGACAAGCGTCCCTCGCTCCATCCGGAACCGTGGACGAATGCAAGGACGCCATTGTCAAGCTGCTCGAGGGCGGCGAGGAAGCGTTCTTGCGGCGGAAGAAGAGATACAACTACTGATGTCGGATGCCCTTTCCCACGACGACGTTGCCCATTGGGTCACCTGTCTCCGCGGTGATCCGGAGTCCATCCCGTGGACCGAGCGTCGGACCTTCCCCCGAAAAATCGCCCATCTCCTGGCCGCCGATTCCTCGTCGGCCGACCCGCTCGCCGGGGAATTGCTCGAGGTGCTCACCAGCGATTCCAAATGGGAGGTGCGTAAGGCAGTTGCCGACGCGCTGCAACGCGCGCCTCAGGACATCCTGGCAAAGACCCTGGCGCGGCTCCGGGACGACGATAACGCGTTCGTACGCCGAGCGGCTGAGAGCGCGCTCGACCGCAGGCGTGCCGCGCCGAAGCCGACTCCCAAACGTCGGTCCATGCCCGAGCTGTCGGGCAGACTCGCTCGGCTCGAAGAGCGCTTCGGCGTCCAGGCCGCTCGGGCAGCTCGTCAGATCGGCGAGATGTATTACGACGAACTGGTCGGGGCCACCGTCCACGACGCTCGTGGAATTCTCACGCCGCTGGTTTCGAGTCTCAATCGGATGATCGCACAGGCGGAGAAATCAGCGGTTCGCCAAGACCGCCTGCGTGCGGCGTTGAGAAAAATGCAAGAGCGGGTCCGGCTGCTGGAACAACTGATTGACGACATGCGCAAGTACGCGCTCATCGCGTCGCCCCTCTGTCGGCCGGAGCGCTTGGCGGACATTCTGGAAGAAGCTATGCGACTCGCACGGGAGGCAGCGCACGCGCGCGGATACCACACCGCGGCCACGGCTGTGGACGTGGACGTATCAAAGGAGATCACCGTCGATGTGGCGCGCGACTGGGTATTGCTTGCGTTCGTGAATGTCATTCAGAATGCGTTTGAGTCTTTTCCTGCAAAGGATCACACCGGCGCGTCGGTCATTCAGATTGGTGCCGGAATTTTGAGTCCGGAGGAAGTTGAGATCACCGTCCAGGACAACGGTGGAGGCATGTCCCGCGAGGACTTGATGCAGGTCCTCGAGTTCCTGCCCGGCAACACGAGCAAGAAGAACCACGGAACCGGATTCGGTCTGCCCACGGCGCGCCGCCGCATCGACGCGCATGGCGGGATGTTGACGATCGACAGCGAAGAAGGGGTCGGGACGAGGGTGACCATCACACTGCCGAGGCTGCAAGCCACGCAAGAAGCATGACGTATACAGCCCTGATCATCGAAGACGACGAGGGAACGGCTGAGGAGGTAGCCGAGATCGTCGAGTCCCTGGGTCACACCTGCGAATCCGCAAGTTGCATGGAATCGGCAAAGCGGCGGCTCAGCGCGTCGTGCTATGACTACGTCCTGCTTGATCTGGGAATCCCAGTGCGTTCCGGACGAACCATGCATCGCACGGAGAACGGTATCAACCTTCTCCACCACATCCGAAATACGCCGACGATCTCCGCGACGCCGGTCATCATCATGACCGCCCACGGCAACGATGGACCTGAACAGGCGGTTGAATTGATGCGTGCAGGCGCCGACGACTATCTGGCTAAGCCGTTCAGCCGCAGCCGGCTAAGGCTGGATGAGATTATCCTGCGGTTGCTGGCGAAGCGCGGTGCGCCGGCGCAAGAGCGAACAAGTCTACGGCCTTTTGAGGAATGTGAGCTGGTGTTCTTCCCCGATCGCGTCGAGCTGAACGGCGTGAAGGTCTGTCGCGGGCGAGGCAAAACACGGTCAATTCTGGAGACGATGCGAGCGCGCCGATCGGTTGGCTGCTACCGCTACTTCAGCGCGGCACAACTGGCGGAGGCGGCGGAGGCGAAACGTGGCCAACAAGCCGCGGTGGAGGCGATCAGCAGGTTCAAGAAAACCGTCCAGTCCAAAATGGCAAGCGAACGGGGCATTGATTGTCAATCGCAGGACGTGATCGAGCACGACCAAACGTACGGGTACCGCTTCAGCAGCATGATCACCGATCGCGACGCGATTGAGCAGGATGTGCCAGCGCCGAAGATGCATGACCCAGCGAACGCATCCGCTCGGACCGGCGATGACCTAGGGAATGGCGCGGATGACCCAGTAAATGACCTGGCAACGCAAGCCCGTGACCCAGTAAATGACCCAGCGACGGGACAGCGTGACCTGGTAAAACCCACGGCGAAGCAGCGGCGCGAGTGGGTGCTCAGCGAACTTCGCAGGGGTACCAAGCTTCGACGGCCGGACGTCGAAAAGCAGTTCGGCGTGTCGCAGAAGACGGCCACGCGCGATTTGCAGGCACTCATGAAAGAACGCATGATCGAGTTCGTTGGCCACGGTGGGACGGGCCATTACCGCCTCGCGCGGAAGCGACGCTAAGCGCACAGACTCGCGAGTTGTTGCAGCGATTGCAGATAAGGCGGCGTTGCCCCGACGAAGGCGGACAGGTATCGCTGGATCGTCAGCGGCGACGGTTCAAACGAGCGGCAGTCGCCCCGATTTGACGCACGGTGCCGAGAATGGCTTCGTGCGTTTTATTTTGCGTTTTATCCCGCCTTGTGATACCCGCATTTCTGGCCCATTCCACGGGAGAGCACATCATGGTCAAACGCAAAGCCGGGCGGCCGCCGAGGTACGTGACGGGCCGGGACGGCAAGCCAATTGTTGGCTTGAGCCGCGAACCGAAGAGCGGGCGGTACTACGCGACCGCGACGAAGCCCCGCGCCTATTTTCGTGGCGATCACGACAGCGCCGTCATCGCATTCCGCTCATGGGAGAACCGCGCCCGGGGACATTCGCCTGCCGTAGCGATCGCGTCCGGCAAGCCGCGCACGATCCGGCTGCCGATTCCAGACGCGGTCGACGGTCCGATCTACGTGGTAGATGTCGATCCTCGCAACGGGCGCCGTCCCGTGAGGGTCGCCAACGAAGTGCCCGAGTCGTGGCGGAACGCAGAACCCGGACTCTACAATCTGATCACCGAGGACGCCCTCTGGGCATACGTCCGCAAGCAGATCGTTCAGAAACCGCAATACGTCGCCGAACGCACGGGCATTGAACAAATCGGATACCTGGTCGATCTGCGGCGCCCCGAAGCGAGCATCCCGCTGGCCGACGTGTGGAAGGTTTACGCCAACAAGAAGCGGAGCGCGTCATCGACCTGGAAGCGCGATGCGAAGCGGTACTGGGATGAATTTGCGGCCGCCGTCAAAGCCAAGACGCTGCGCGACATCACCGCGGGCGACGTCGAGAACTATCACGACGGCGTGTGGTCTGCGAAGCAGGCTAACAAGCGGTCCGCTGCCTACGTCAATCATCGGCTGACGACGGTGACGGCAGTGTTGCGGCACGCATTGAAACGCGGTCGCGACGTGGGGCAGCTTCGTCGCGTGATTGATTTGTGCGCGCTGTTTGAGAAGGAGCGGCATGCGCAGGTTGATCCACACCCGATCGCGCCTACAGATTTGGCCAAGCTACTCGATGCTGCACCGATCAAGTTCAAGGCTATGATGCTGACGGCGCTCAATCTGTGCATGTATCCCGGCGAGGTGGCTGCGCTCCGACGCGCCGAAATCGACTTCAAGAAAAAGACCTTCGTTGGTCGCCGTTCGAAGACGGGCGTTGTCCGCGTCGGGATCCTATGGGGTCGCACGATTGCGGCCATCAAGAAATATCAAAAGGCGGAACCGCATGACGCCGAGCAGGTGTTTGTGTCGGCGGCGGGTGAAGCCTACGTGGCGGGTAATCCGGGACAGTCACCTATTATTCGTCCCTGTAACATTTCAGCCGTTTGCAGTGGTTTGTGGGGGTAGCGGCGGCAGTTGGTTGGTGGTGAGGTAGGTTTTGAGGGCTTGGGCGATGGTGTTGGTCGGATTGAGGCCTCGGAG
>JAZDCZ010000301.1:0-10539 GCA_036679605.1 Gemmatimonadota bacterium | reverse complement strand
GGCGGAGAATGTACCCCGCACGATATTTTCAACCACCCCACTCCGCTTGGCGCTGCCGCCAGACGACATTGCGCCGTTTTGCGCAATTCCTCGTGCGGGCTACGTGCGCGAGGGACGCCGAAATGTATCCCGAGCCGCTTCTGCGGGCGTCCAGAATGTCTGCGATTGCCTGTATGGCTGCGCGTCGCCGCCAAGTGCAATCCAACGCGGCACGAGGATGTATTGTTGATATTCGACCATTCCACGCGGGGTGGTCGGGTTCCAAAATCGCCGGAAAACGCATCTTGCGGCAGCGCCAAGGCCAGTCTTGGTGGATCCTCCGTCGGTAACGCCGACCCGCGTGAATGAGAACGGGCGTCTTGTCGGCAGTAGGATGTATATTGGGGCAGTCAGATCGAAGCGATTTCGCCCGCGCCCACATACCCTATCGTGCCCGAGAAGGCCCTTTCCTTCGCGCAGGCTGCGTTCTACGGCGACAGTGGCACGTTTTAATTTATTCGTGCCACGATGCGGCTCTGGAGCAAGAACACGGGCCACAGACGGTCGCCACGCCCCGGGGCGTATTCGGCCGACGCGCGTAGTAGCACAATCATGGGGGGGCTGGAGTCATCGCCTCTCGCGTCTGTGGGCGCTGGGCGCGTTGGGGGCAGGCGTCCAAACACCCACCTAAGCCGCTGCAATTGATTCTGCGCCGTGTAGACCCCGACCAAACGGGAGTTCAATGAACGATCCAGCGGTGCATTCATTTCAAGTCCAAGGACAAGCGGGAGATGGCGAATTCGATCCCGTTTGAGTTCTGAGGATTCACGTTGGGCGGAAAGTGGGGTTGCGCAGAAACCAGCAGAAAGCCTTGTTCCACAGGTGGCTGGAGCAGCATCGGCACGACAGACCGAGCAAACGACAAGGTTCTACGGCGAAATAGGCTTTACCTGTTTGAAAGGAGCCATTTCGCTTTGGTAGAATGCGCTCAAGGGCTCGGCAGAGGGAAACGTTGGGTAATGCGGTCGATTGGTTGCGTCGTCAACATCGGTCGCCCACGACACCCGATGAGCAGCGGCGAGTCGGAACCTAGGAGGATGGAGGAATATGAAGCGCCTTTCGATCAGGAACTATCGGTGTTGGATTTGCGCCTTGACCGTGGCTTGGGGGATCTCTTCGGAACCTAGGAGGATGGAGGAATATGAAGCGCCTTTCGATCAGGAACTATCGGTGTTGGATTTGCGCCTTGACCGTGGCTTGGGGGATCTCTGTGGACGGCGTTGCCGCCGACCCGCCCTCGTTCATGCAGAAGGCCGCTCCGGAGCACGTGCGCATCTTGTGCTACAACATCAACTGGGATTCGATCTTCCCGGACGACGATCCCAACAATGATCCATATCGCGCTTACAACATGGTTGCCGAGTTCCGGCGTGTGGTCACCGCCGTCAATCCCGACATCGTCTGTCTTCAGGAAATCGGCTGGGATCGTAATCCGCAGGACGTTGCCGACATTCTCGATGAGGAATTACCCCTGGGAGGCGGTGAGACCTGGCGCTCCCACAAGAGCACGGACAACGTCATCGCCGCTCGCTGGGATCTGCTCATGCTTGCCACGGATACGAACCCGACCACGAACCGCGGTCAGGCCATGGCTCTGGTCGATCTGCCTGATGACGCCTACCGGTTAGACCTCTATCTGATGAACGCCCACTTCAAGGCCGGTGGGGGCACGACGAACATCAACCGCAGGAAGCAGCACGCCGCCGCCATCATCCATTGGATCGGTGACATTACGACTCCTGGTGGCGCGATAGACTTGCCAGCCGACACCCCCATCGTGGTTCTCGGCGATCTGAACGTCTACGATACCGACCCGCACGAACACCTGGCCACGCTGGTCACTGGCGACATCGATCCGCTCTACGAAGGCACCTACGGACCGGACCTGTCCCCCGACTGGGATGACACCGACAACACCGACGCCCTGCCGTTGCACAATGCCGTGGGGCCAGACTTCTATACCTGGCGGGCAGATGGCGGATCGTTCAATCCGGGAGCGCTGGATCGCATCATCTACACCAATAGCACGGTCGCAGTCGGCGACTCCTTCGTGCTCAATACTACATCCATGACGGCCAACGACCTTGTCGCCGCCGGTTTGGAATTCAACGATGTGGTGATCGACCCGCCAGGATATTTCGACCACCTCCCGATGATCGTCGATTTCGTGGTCCCGCCGAAGTTGCAGGGGGATTGGGACAACGACGGCGATGTGGACGAGCTCGATTTCGCCGAGTTCCCAGCTTGCCTGAGCGGCCCGTCGGGAGCCCCAGCTTTACCACACCGTCACGGGATTGCCTGGATGTGTTCGACTTCGACACCGAAGACGACATCGACTTGGCAGATTTCGCTGAGTTCCAGGCGGCGTTTAGCGGCTGATCAGGCGTGCCCACGACATGGGCGCTGCATTTCACCTCATGCCGAAGTACAAGCGGGAGACGGCGAAACTCATCGATGACGGTCTTGCGCGGTTCGTCATCGAGAAGAAGGCGCGGAGGACATGGTGAACAGAGTGCAACCAGCTGCGCATGATCCTGCCGGTGCTGCACCCCCAGAAGGCCCGGCACTACGGCGTCCGGACTGGCGGGGGTTTGCTACTCTATGGCCCCCCCGGCACGGGAAAGACCATGCTGGCGAAGGCCGTCGCTACCGAAGTGGACGCAGCCTTCTACCACGTTCGGCCGAGCGACATAATGTCTGGCCAAGTGGGCCAGGCGGAGGCCAACATCGATCGGCTCTTTCGGACGCTCCGGCGCGAGACGCGTGCCGTATTGTTCATCGACGAGGTGGAGGCACTGGTCCCGAGTCGGCGACGAAACGGATCGACGATCATGCAGCGAGTTATTTCACAGATCCTCGGAGAAGTTGACGGTCTGGCTGAGGCGCCCGATGGCCACGTGCTGCTACTTATCGGTGCAACGAACGAGCCGGACATGATCGATCTGGCCATGATGCGGCCCGGGCGCTTTGACGCCAAGGTCTTGGTCGCTCTGCCGAACCAGCCAGCTAGACGGCAAATCCTCAAGGCCTGCCTGCGTGGCAGACTGGTTTCTCCGGGCGTCGACCTCGAGGTACTGGCTGCGAGAACCGAAGGGCTGAGCGGGGCCGACCTTCGACACCTCGCGGAGAGCGCCGCTGACGCGCCTTTCTGGCTGCGCTACAATCAGATAGCGTTACGCGGCCGATTCAAATGGATGATTTTGCTGAGGCGCTATCTCAGATATCACACCAGATTCGCTCGGTTTCTCCTGCCGGATGAGGTGCTGGTGCCAGGCGCTCTCCTCAAGAACGGGCTGTTTCCAGCCAGTTGCGCCCGTGGGCGAGGTTATAACGAGATCGCCTCAATACGGCCCAACGCAGCAGCAACGCGCCACGATCAGTCCATGCTTCGGCCGTGGCAGGTCTCGCGTCCTTCTCCTCGCCGAGTGTGCCGAGACTCCCGCTCGCCGATCTCTCTTGAGCGTTTGAGCTCGAGAGTGTACGCTGCCTTCGTGGGTGCATTTGGAATATGATACACTCAGCGAGGACGCAGTCGCATGCTCGCGATCCGACTTCACAAGACCAAGAACTCGCGGCTCGGACGCGGTGCGTATCTGATTCCCATCGTCGAATGGAAGACTGCGCGATCGTACGTCAATCGATGGGTCAACGTACTCAACTGGCACAACACTCGCAGATCCAACAACAAGGTCCGCTACATCACGCTGGTCCGCATACCGGATAGCCATCGCATATCGCTTCACTCCGATTGGATATGTTCTGCTATGGGCCTCTTTGATTTCAAGCAACTTGTGGATATTCCTGCGGACGCGAAGAAACGACTGGGAAGTTGGATTGATGACGTGCCGGAGCCCATGAACATCACGGCTGGTGATCCTCGCGGCATTCCGGCTTGGGTCATGCCCGAACTTGTACTTGGTGAAGCTCTCGCAAGAAAGTCCGTCATCTGGACAAAAGATATTCGCCTGCTTTACCAAATCAAACGCGGACGGAGCACACGAGCGCGGAGATGACGGACGAGGTGAATGCTACCCTTCCTCCCCTTCCGCCACCGTTCGCGCCAACTCCTTTGCCCGTTTCGAACCATGGACTCGGAAGTGTCTGCGAATTTGCTCAAGTGATTTGAACTGCCGCGACTCGTGTTTCCAGTAGTCAATATAGCGCACCTCCGGAAGGTCCGCGATGACCTCGATCAGTTCGAGCCAGTCACCGGAGAATATCACGACGCCGTTCTCGTCTCGCGGATCGCCGTAACCGTGGAAGCCGTACCTGATGAGCATACTGCGAAAGCGATCAAGCAGACTTGCGTGCAACTTGCGAACTCGCGGCCACGCCGACCAGCTCATGCCATATTGCTTTTCCCATGTTCTTTGATAGTGAAACCGGAACAGCGCTACCAGTTCATGAAGCTTGAGCTGCTTGTTTCGTGGAAGCACCTTGTATGGGGAATCACGCAAGACCGCGCGCCCAAACTCCCGCTGCAGATACCGCAGCACACTCGCGTCTGGCGGCGCGGTTGAATCCAGAAGCCGTGTGCCGGGCTTGAGGGTCACACGAAGTAGCGTAGAGCCGAAGACGAGCGCGACAGGCCAATTGCACGACAGGTAGATTCCAACACCAAGGTTACCACCCGAAGCGACCATAAACCGCTCTTCTCCATCTCCGAAGTCGAAGCTCTCAGACCTCCACACTCTGAATCCCTCCTGTGCGATCCGCTCGGCCGCCTCCAACGACGTTCCGTGGAAGAACACATGGTTCTTCAGGTTCGTGAGGATGTCCTCAGACATAGCACTCTCGCATTTCCGCCGGCAGTGTTCTTAATGGGGCGACTGCGCCGGTCAGAAGTCGTGCGGTGGGCATCGTCAAGACTCGGTCAGCTTGCCGACGATCTGCCCCGCCAGGGCTCACCAGTCAGGCGGTTGATGACGTTCTCGCGAACCAGCCTCAGGGCCTCCTTGGCGTCATAACTGACGCCCGCCGCAAGCAGGGGTCTTATGTCGCCAAGGAATGCCGGATTGCTCTCCTTCTCGAACAGGTTGCGCTCAAACTCGGCGCGCGAGATCGTCCGCCCCTCGTGCTTCATGTATGCGGCAAAACACGCCACCACCTGCTTCGGGTCGAGCAAGCCACGGGTCAGGCACAGCCACAGATCGAAGAGATCGCGCCCCTTACGCCGCTGGTACAGCGCCCGGAGCTTCGTACCCATCAGCTCGTCCAGCGGGTACGTCGTCACGTTGGCCTCGCCGGTAAACCAGGGGTTTCTCACCACGAGCGGGAGCGGGTGGTAAGCCAACACCGCGAAGTGCTCGCGCGTGTTGATCTCGATCTTCAGACGCAGCGGGCGGATCGGTGGCACCTCAGATTCGAAACGATAGGTCAGCGTCACACTTGCTTCGCTGCTCGAGCGTTTCGGTCGCCCAAGCCACAAATCGAGCCGTCGGCGGATAGCGTTCAGCACGCCGCCGATGGCGCCGGGCTTCGCCTGAACCAGGTCAATGTCTTCCGAGTACCGACTGGCGGGTTGGATGAATAGCTTGTTGAGGGCCGTTCCTCCTCGAAGCGCGAGCAACCCCGCCAGTTCCCGCTCGGCGAATATCTCAACGACTGCGCGCGAAAGCACCAGATCTTGTTCAACCTGGGCGTCGTCGCCCCAAGGTGCGGTCGCGCGCCATGCCGTAATGTGCGCTTGAGGAATCACGTTTCGATCTCGACAGGTTCAGCGACGAGCACGTGCCATCGCCGGTCCTCCTCCGCACCAGTAGCAGGTCGCCCGGGCCGAAGGGGTACAGCACGGGGAGACTGACGCTTGAGCCACTCGTGGATGGCCTTCGCCTGCGGTCGCCCCCGGACCCTTTCGAGCAGGTAGCCCAGGCGCTGCGCGTTGGGGATGTCGCCGCCGGCGCGCACGACCTTGAGCATTCGCTTCGGGTCCAGCAGTGGAATCAGATCCACCAGGACGGTTGCGACGTTGTCTATCTGGCCTGCCGCTCTGGCGAAACGCACTAGATCGAAAGCCGTCGCTTCCGGCGTGGACACGCGCATCACCCCGGTGGACGTCTTCACGCTCTGCGTGACGGTGTCCGCGGTGCGCTTGTTGGTGAAAAACCGAATCCTCGTGCGGCCAACCTGCAAAGGCCTGACCGGCCGATCGGTGAGAACCTGATATTCCTGAGGTTGATGGTGCGAAGCGCCGTGGATGCCGGCCGCGCTGAGCAATCCGACATAGTACGGGCGCTCCATTGCCTTCATGAGGTCATCGATGAACCAGGGAGGAGGAGGGCCACCGGCATGGAGGTACTCAAGCGGTACGATCACGTAGAAGTAGCTCTTGACCTTCACGACGCGCTGCCGACGGGCGAGTCGCTGGAGGGCTTTCTTGACGGCCTCGGCGGATAGGCCGCTGTCGCTGATCGCCTCGACGCGGAGAAACGTGTACTTCCCCCGTGCTTGCAGGGCGTCGACCCAGTCTTCCACGGTAACCGCCGCCATTCTTCTCGCTCCATTGCGTTTGCTGAAAGGGGTAGCTAACGTCCCTTTCCGCAAACAAGCCTAAAGCCCGGTTGGGGCCGGGTCAAGCCCCTCCGTACCTCAATGCGTTTACTCTTCCTGTCTTCACACGTCTGGCCCGAAGGAGGGTTGAGACGCGTCAGCGTTGTACCCGTGCTGCACGAATGTCGGCCTATCGGTCCGGACGTCGTGTGGAAATCGGCCTTCCTTTGGGCCGAAGTTCGGGTTCTGTTCGGC
Source organism: Gemmatimonadota bacterium (assembly GCA_036679605.1). GTDB lineage: Bacteria > Gemmatimonadota > Gemmatimonadetes > Gemmatimonadales > GWC2-71-9 > JAZDCZ01. The sequence goes on along the minus strand of JAZDCZ010000301.1, from coordinate 3,756 downwards.
CATGTGTGTCTCCAGGAGTTGGTCACTGAGTTGGTCAGTCGTCACTTGGTGGTGACTTGTTATCGAGTTGTCAGTGACTTGCTACCCACTTGTAACCCTCGTTTTTGGCCGAAAAACGCGATATAAACCCTTGTGGGAACAGGGTTTGCGCGCCGACCACCGAATTCCCAAGCTGGACGTCGGCGGTTCGAATCCGCTCGCCCGCTATAAACAACTACCCAACAAGCACTTACGCCAAATCGACCCCTGTGTGTTCCTCTCATCGAAAGAGGAAAATCGATGCGTTTTCGTCTTTGCAAGTCCTTATTCCTCCGTTTCGATGCATCCCAACCGCCAGCAAACCGCCAGTAGATTCGGCATCCACGACCACGAAACCAAGAGAGCAGGCTGGGCTTGCCAGCACCCGTGAACGGGCACTCTCGGGCCAGGAGCTGCAATAGATCGCCCGATTCCTGGCATCCAATGGATACAGCAATCTGCGTCTGCCCACCGTGGCGGCGTTTTTCGACCCTCAAGGCCACAAAGGGGCGAAACAGCACATGTCTATTCCTCGTTTCTCAACGGACCGTGATGACCACGACCGTCGCAGCCGCAACGTCATCACGAATCACGGCTTGGTTGTCGGGCTCCTGGCTGTCTGCCTGCCGCTGGCTGCACCACATGCTGGCGACGCCCAGAGCAATGGCTGCCTCGTCATCAGCGAGATCATGGACGGTACGCTGACCGGGGGCACGCCCAAGTATGTCGAGATCACCAACACCGGCTTGACCGACTTCACCTTTGCAGAAGGCGGCCTGATCGTTCAGTCAAGCCTCAACACTGACCTGAACATCGACGTGAACTTGACCGGCGCAATCATCCCTGTGGCTGATAGCTTTGTGAATGTGGACCTGACCGCCTGATTGGTCCCATAACCCGGTTGAATAGGCTCGGGGTGTTTCGCTAGAATGGGCTAGGCCAAGGATAAGACCAAACCTGAGGGGGATTCCAGGTGCATCGCACAACATCGACAGCGACCACATACATATTCCTGCTTGCGACAGCTATGGTGTTTGGCCCAATAACCACCAACGCTCGCGGCGCCCACAATGTCATGTTCTTGGATGTGGACCTGGTTTTCCCAGCGCAAGAGCCCGAGATGTTTGTGGATGACGAGTTCATAGTGGTGTTCACGCGTGAGGCCAGAGCGGTTATTGCGGTGGGCCGCGACTTGTCTGGGCGACCCTCAAGCAACCTAGCCACTATTCAAGAAATCATCGATGGCAGAGGTGTGGAGCGCTTCGCCGCCCAGTTTCCCACTGCCAAGCCACACGCGGTTGATTCAGCGCTGCCGGATTTGACCGGCCATTTCAAAGTCAAACTCGCTCCCGGGGCTGACTTGGATGCTACGTTGGCAGCCTTTGATCGCGATCCCAACGTGGACCACACCGAAAAAATTGGCATCCATTACCTGCACGCCGAAGCCAACGACACCTGGTATCGCGACCCGCCACCCACCTTGCCATTTGACCATTGGAGCTACTGGGATACCCATGGCGTCGATGCCAACTTGGCTTGGGACATCAACTCCGGTGATAGCAATGTCATAGTGGCGGTGGCTGATTCAGGAACCCGCTACTTCCACTTCGATCTGGGTGGCAACAACCCAACTTGGGGTCCAGGCACACCCCAAACCAACGGCAACATTTTCGTCAACCCCAATGAAATCCCCGGCAATGGTACAGATGATGACGGCAACGGTCGAATCGATGATACCATTGGTTTTGACTTCGTGGATAACACCACCGCTCCCGGTTGCAGTTGCTTGGATCTGGACTGTGGTACGGTCGACAACGACCCCGACGACTTCAACGGCCACGGCACACACACCGCGGGTACTGTCGGCGCCATCACCAACAACGGAGCTGGCGTGGCTGGTACCGCCGGTGGATTCAGCGATGGAACTTTGACGGGTTTGGCCAACGGTATCAGAATCATGCCGCTTCGAATTGGCTGGCACGCCCGCTGTCGAGGCCAAACCACCGGCGTCGTTCGCATGGACTTCGCCGCCGAGGCGTTTAACTACGTGGCCACCATGGTTGATGCTGGCTTCAACATCACCGCCATCAATTGCTCATGGGGGTCGTCAAACTCAGGCGGGCTGGACGCTGCAGTCAATGCAGTGCTGGCTCGCGATGTTATGGTCATACACTCAGCTGGGAACAGCAACTCCTCCACTCAGGACTTTCTGGGTGCCAAAGCTGGTGTGATGAACGTGGCTGCTACTGATCGCAACGGAAACGGTGCCTCCTTCACCAATTTCGGTTCGTGGGTGGACCTAGCTGCCCCCGGAGTCGATATCATCAGTACCTATCGAAACCCCGACGATCCCGATCCCCTCAATCACTATGTCGCGGTGTTAGACGGCACCTCAATGTCAGCTCCCCATGCGTGCGGTGTGGCTGCTTTACTTGAATCATGCGATTCATCGCTGACTGCCCCTCAAAAGTTTGCACTGATGGTCAACAATACCCAACCTTACACCGATGCCCGCGATTTAGGCTCAGGCATCCTCAATGTCTTTGACGCGTTCACCGCAACTGGTTGTACGGCTGGCTGTAGTTCCAATGGCGATTGCGATGACACCAACGCTTGCACGACCGATATCTGCACCGACGGAGCCTGCCAGAACAATACCATCGCGGATTGCTGCCTCACCGGAGCCGAGTGCAACGATATCGATGTATGCACAGCCGATTCCTGTGTGGGCAATGTTTGTCAGAATGATCCCATTGTAGATTGCTGCCTTAGCGGAGCAGAGTGCGACGATGGCGTTTTCTGCAATGGGCCAGAGACATGCGTAGCCAATGCTTGTCAGTCGAGTAGCGATCCATGCCTGCCCACCGAATGGTGTGACGAAACCGGATCAACCTGCATCGCCTTTGGAGATGGTGATGCCGACAACGACGGAGACATCGATCTGCAAGACGCGGGCCACCTAGCCATCTGCTTTGGCCAATTGGGCGTAGGAGCCTGCCAAGTGTCCAACCTCACCGGAGGCGGAACCGTCGATTCGGCTGACTGGGCTGCCCTAGCCGCCCTACTACAGGCCGGTGGACCAATGTAAATCGCGATCGTGCTCAGCGAAACAAGCCGGGTTGAAGTAAGTCATGCTAACCTGTGCCCTACTCGAATTGTCTTGCCTCGCAAATCAATGGAATCTCCCGACGGCAGAATGTGAGAGACTCCGCGGCCCGCTACGCTGCGGGCCGTTCCCGTAGTGCGTCCAGTTTCGCCTTTGCTTCACGGGCCCAGGCCTGCCAGCGCGGCAGCTGCGGCCGGACCTTTTCTTCGTAGACCTCCAGCGGCGTCGCGGGGTCACCGCCACCTTCCGGAACCAACGCCCAGTGCGGACGCCGCTGGTTGTATCTCGCCTCGAACTCGGCCAGGCACGCCCGAGCGTCGGCCGGGTTCTCATCGAGCCGCCAGTACACCTCTTCCTCTTTGAGCGTCCGGTGGAACCGCTCCAAGAGCCCGAGCTGGGTCGGTGTCCGGTACGCGATCCGCACCTGCCGATAGCGGTCACGGGTGAAACGCATGAACCGTTTGGCGATGAACGTCGATCCGTTGTCCGTCACCAAGAACGGCATCCGCTTGAGCGGTCCGTGGACTCGCTCCGCCTCGGTCCGGGCGATCACCAGTGCCTCGACGGCCGCCATCGCGCTGTAGCTGGGCGTCAGATAGGCCGCCAGCAAGTAACGCGAGTAGTAGTCGATC
>JAZDCZ010000300.1:0-2510 GCA_036679605.1 Gemmatimonadota bacterium | reverse complement strand
TCCATCGGGATGTACCTTGACGATGGTGCTGTCCACCGACATCGCCTCGATCTTGATCCGAATGATTTGCTGGTCCTGCAAGGCCGTGAACACGCGATCCAACACACCGCCCTTAGCCCAACGATTCATCCGCGTGTAGATCGTATGCCAGTTACCGAAACGGCCGGGTAATCCCCGCCATTTGCAGCCGTGTTCGGCCACATACAGTGCTCACGTTCCCCCGCTGACGCGGGAGGCAATCCTCAATTCGCCGATATTGAGTTTCTGTGATTTCCATGGCCCAATATAACACATTTCAGGCCGTAGTGTTAACACGCCCTAATAGATATCCTCAAGAAACACGAACTTGTAGACAGAAACCTCGAAATGCACCTTCGCACGATTGCCGAACAGAGGAATTATCTTCTCCACAACCTGTTTGCTCTCTATGCCGGTCGAATCAGTGAAACCCTGTTGGAACGAAACGTCGGTCCCGATGATCTCCACGTATTCATCGAGCGCGCGGAGGCGCTCGCGGATAACCTTAGGTTCTTCAGTAACACCGTCCGCGACGGCCCCGTCGACACTCGCATATCCGTTCTATGAAAGAGAGTGTCAAGGCCGGGCTCCGCCCCGGCTGGTTGCGAAGCCGTGTTGGGCTTGGCACTCAGCCCCCCCTTGGTTGGATTAACGGGGTCGTCAGAGAGCGGTGTGCTGTATGAGTCAGTCTTCGTGTCGGCCATGATGATCCTCGCTTGGATTGTCGATCCGTCCGGATTTGATTGAGTGGACCTGGGTCGTACGACGCGAACCATGGTTCTATCTGAGACTCAGCTTCGGGGCTGGCCTGACACTTCTTCGGGTTCTGCGGAAGGGCCTGGAGTTAGACTCGTGCCTCGGCAGGACTGCGAGCCGGGCGCACGGATATGCTTGAGACTGCCTCCCGCACCGTCGTCCGGGGATTCGACGCTCATGGCTGCACCCTACACCCTAGGACGATGAACCCCCTCTATATTTGGGGTCGACTCAGCTGCGTCGGATCAAAGACTTCTCCGGTTTTGAGTAGACGAAGGGTGAGCGCAGCAAGCTTGCGCGCCAGCGTCACACGGGCGAGTTCCTCACGCATCCCACGTTCGAGCATTCGGTGATAGAAGTCCTGGAACGGGCCGCGACGTCCAATGGCTACGTTGGCAGCGCCCTTGAAGACATCCTTGAGTACGCGATCGCCCGTCAAACAACTCGTAGTCGGCGCTCGAGCGCGTGACCACGGCGAGTCCGGCATAGGCCCACAGGTTGCGCTTCGTGCGGAAGCGCCAAGGCGTGCCGATGGTTGCCAACAACAACGCGATACGCACGGGCCCGAAGTACGGGATCGTCTCGAGCACCCCAAAGGCCGGATCGCGCTTCGCTTCGGCGACCATGGCCGCCTTGGTCTTCTTGCGCTGAGTCCGAAGCACGTCGAGCTGAGCGTACAGGGTCTCGGCACGTAGCCGAGCGCCTTGCCCCGGTAGCTGTGCGCCCGTTGTTCGGATGGCCCGTGCCCGGAAGAGTGCCTTGAGCCGCAGCATCACGCGCGTGCCGTCCTCGACGAGGTTGCGGTAGGCTCGAGTCAGCTCCTTGAGATCTGATCGGCCGTGTGCGCCGTGGTATACGGCTCGCAAGCCGCCACACCGCAACCGCTCCGACAGCTCGTCGGCATCGACCTGGTCCCCCTTGTTGCCCGACCGCTTTTCACCTCTGCGGTCGCAAACGATTACCTGATCCACACGAGGACTCAGGAGGTCGTAGAGCCACTGCGCCTGGGTTCCCTCCTCGAACACTACGTGCACCGACCCAGCCATCGCGGTGAAGAACTCCCTGATCGATTCGTCGCTCGTCTCGATCACGCTGCGCGCGATCACACGCCCCCCTTGGCTGCGAACCGTCGCCACCGTCATTGCCTGGTGCACGTCGAGTCCCACATACTTGGTGTTCCGCTTCATGAGAGCCGCCCTCTGCTGTGGTCCATGGCTGTTTCGTACCTCCACGGTACCCACAGGGGGCGTGCTTTCAAGTTGTGTTAGGGAGCCTTAAGAATTGAGGAAGTGCTGAGTGGATCAGCCCCGCGTCGGCGTCGGAATTATCGTCCGCCGGAATGATGAAGTCCTCCTTCTCCGGCGCAAGAATGTCCATGGAGAGGGGACTTGGTCTACTCCCGGTGGTCACCTTGATCCAGGCGAAACGCCGGAGGAGTGCGCAGTCCGCGAAGTGCGTGAGGAAACGGGTGTCGAGGTGGGTTCTGTTCGGTTTCTGGCGATCACCAATGACGTGTTTGAGAAGGAGAAGCGTCATTACGTCACGGTGTGGATGGAAGGCACCTACCTGTCGGGCACTGAGACGGTCGCCGCAGAGCACGAGATGTCCGAGGTTGGGTGGTATCCCGCTACGTCACTACCGAACAACCTCTTTTTGTCTCTCCAAAACCTCGTCGATGGCCGAAGCTATGGCGGCAAATTGGACGGAATCTCGGTGTCTCGCGAGGCTACCTAACC
>JAZDCZ010000299.1:0-2351 GCA_036679605.1 Gemmatimonadota bacterium | reverse complement strand
CGAGCCCACGCCGAGTATCTACCGGGAGACGTGTTCGCTTCTCTTCATCGTAACACGAGTGCCGTTCTCGAGGCTTCGATGCGTAGCATAGAAGCCGCCGGAGCCGGGGTGGTCCTGTATGTACGGCGACCGGGACGTGGAGCGGAGGTATTGGCGATCGACTCCAGCGGCTCGGCGAGTACGAACCCGTCGGCTCGTCTCGCCAATTTCAAAAACTACGGCATAGGGGCGCAGATATTACGGGCGCTGGGGGTGCGGAAAATCCGTCTTCTCACGAACGGACCGCCGAGGCTTCCCAACCTTGCCGGTTACGGTTTGGAAGTGGTCGAGACGGTCCCGATCGACGTCGACTAAGAGGCTCTAGTAGGAGGCCCGCCTGCTCAATCAGCAGCAGCTGCAAAGGTGGCGGTCAGAAAGTGAGAACTGAGGCCTCGGTTCGACTCCGCCCAGAGTTTCAAGTGTGAAATGTGTCTGAAACGGTAGCCGATGCTCCACAAACGACCGCCCGAGGTGGGGAATGACCAACCGAAACCAAACGAATCGTTGAAGAGAATCTGCGACCCGAGTTGGATTCTTCGTACCTCGGAGTAGATAAGCCCTATACCGCCTTCAACGTAGAAGTCCGGAGTGTACTCGCCCTTGCGGTCCAGGTGCAGCATAGGCAACACGGTTATCTCGAAAGTGTCCTGATCCCCTCCTGCCAGATTGACAGAGGGCTCGACGACCAGCGAGCTACGCCAGCGGGTGTTGCGCAACAAATGGTTGACGCGATCGCCCGCGTCATACAGGAAACGCCATCCGAGCATGAGTGTGAGCAAGTCTTGATCGTTGGTATCCGCGTGGGAATAGCCCAGACCGGCCACGGGCGCGTTGTCGAGTGATTCAGCGCCGGCCGGTACGGCAAGGACCAGTCCGGTGAATAGCATGGCTGCCACGGCGGACACTTTGTAGAAGCAAGCCCGGGGAGGAAGCCTCAAGTGGGTTGGCTGGCGAGTGCCTCGCGTACGGATTCTAGCTCGATTGGACATGGGCTGCTCCTTTCATTCCCCGAAGGGTTCTAGCCGCGACATCCCTCTTCCCCCGTCGCCCGCGAAACCGTACCTCCGATCTACTCCGACCCGCCGCGACTCGCAAACGTCGACTCGCAAATTCCTAATGAGTCCGGTAGTTTATCCAACGTGTTTATCTTTCTTGGCCCACACCTAAGGCACGTTTTCTGGGCTCTAGTCTTAAGCCTTCTGCTCCCTGCTTCGCTTGTCAGAGCCACGCAGGATCCGGTAACGGCACAACTGACCACCAGCAGCGAACGTCTTTCCGTCGGTGAAGAGATGGCGGTCGAACTGACCATCAAGATCGCCGACGGCTGGCATATCAACAGCGATACCCCCGGTCAGGAATTTCTGATCCCCACCAAGGTCAACTTCGAATTGCCACCCGGTCTGGTGTTGGTTGACTTACGGTACCCCGAGCCGATCGTCGAAACGCTTCGCTTCGGCGGCAAGAAGCCGCTGAAATTGTTTGCAGGCGAGACGGTGATCAGATCGCGACTGCGCTACGATGAGTTGACGGGTTCACCATCGGAACCTGAACTTCTACTCGACTATCAGGCCTGTAACGACACACTTTGTCTCCCGCCGCAGTCGCTTCGTATTCCCCTCCACGTCAAGCTCTCGATGGTCGGGGGCATTGCCTACGCCGGAGTAAACGAAGAGGCGGCGGATTACGTCGCCGGACTGCTTGCACGCGGCTGGTGGGTGGTGATTCCGGCCATGCTTTTGTTCGGTTTGGCGTTGAACCTGACGCCTTGCGTGTATCCGCTGGTTTCGGTCACGCTCGCATATTTCGGCGGTCAGGCGGGACAGAGCCGAGCCAAAAGAATCAACCTGGCTTTGGCCTATGCCCTGGGCATCGTCCTGACGTTCTCGGTGCTTGGCGTGTTTGCCTCGGTCTCTGGGAGTTTCTTTGGTAGTGCCCTCGGAAATCCGCTGGTCAACGTCGGAATCGCCGCGTTGATGTTCGTGTTGGCACTATCGTCCTTCGGAGTGTTCCAACTGCGCATGCCTGCATCGGTTACGACGAAACTAGGAGGCAGTTTCGGCGGGGTCGTTGGTGCTCTGTTCATGGGGGTCACCATGGGGCTCGTCGCGGCGCCCTGTGTCGGGCCGTTTGTGGTCGGCATGTTGCTGGTGGTCGGCACTCGCGGTGACGTTCTTCTCGGGGTCGAATTGTTTTCCTTGCTCGCTCTTGGTCTCGGTCTTCCCTACATCATCCTCGCGATGGCTGCGGGTTCGATCCCACGTCTGCCGCGTTCGGGAGATTGGCTCCAGTGGGTCGAGCACGTTTTCGGCTGC
>JAZDCZ010000030.1:0-4733 GCA_036679605.1 Gemmatimonadota bacterium | reverse complement strand
GTCACGCTCTTCGCTAGAGGGTTCGGCGGCTTTGACTGATGCTAATGCGGGATTTCGGCGATTTACTGGTGATTGGAGGGCGAAATGTCGCGTTTTGACTATGGCGTGTCGCGTTTTGCTGATGCGCCAGGGCACCGGCCGTGCTATTCTAGCTATCTATGTCGCCTTTCGGACCGATCGACCACTGTCCTAGTTGCCGCTGCCCCAGACTCATGGCGCTTTCTATCGCTGCGGTGTCGCTAGTCGCGGGTAGTGGATTCTCGGGCTGTGTGTCCGGTCGCGCTGTTTCCCAGCCTGAACGACCGAATCTCGCCATCGCTGAGGACACATCCCGCCAGCGGGCCTTGATCTCACTGAGGCAAATCCGCGTCCGTAACCTCGGTTCGGTGCCAGGAGAAGGCGTTGTCACGGTCGCCGTGATTGACTCCGTTGGGACTCCGTTGATGGAGGTCGCGCTTAAGGACGGTGCGCCTATTCGCCTACCCGCAGCTAGTCTCGGAGGGGCTGAGGGCCGAGTCGTGCCAATGTCCGACCTGGCAGCGTTCGAGAATCTGGTCGATAGTTTGGCTCGTGCGGAAGCACGGTTCGGTGTACGCGCCAGGATCCGAACCACGGAAAGCGACGCGGACGAGTCGGATAATGTGAAGACTCGCGAGTGGGGTCCTTGGCTTCCGATGGCTCCGAGTGCCGAGGTGACGATAAGGTTCACCTTTGCAGTCTCCGATCGGGCAGGTGCTATGAAAGTGCACCTGGAACCTTTGCGCGTACCGCCTGGTGCGAGCGTCGTCGCTGCGCCGTCGGGTCACAACCTCTTCCTCAAGCCTGGCCTCCACACCAGGGAGGTACGACTTCTGACTCGTGAACAGTTACGCCACGGAAGCGTTTTTTCCGCGCGCTTGACGCTCACTGATTCGGTGACTGGGGAGGTGTTGCAACAGCACGAGCGAAGCGCGGTGTTCGACACCGTACCGCCGATGCTCAGCAGCTACCGAGCTGTCATGCTTCGTGACGGAAGGATTGCCATTCAGATGCAGGCCGGTGATCGGAACTCAGGGGTGCCTGAGAGCGGCGTCGCCACTCTCTATTCCGCGGATGGGGGAACGACGTGGCACCGCCAGGTTCACGGCTTTGTCGAGGACGATTTTGGACGGCCCGCGCTTTTCGAAACCGTCATTGGACCTTTCCCGCGGGGAACCAATCTGTTCGTCAGCGCCCGGGCCCAGGATAGGGCTGGAAACGCTAGTTTGCGATTGCCGGTCGATGCACGCGTGTTCGCCGCACCCAACAATGCGGAGTTGCTGGTGGACGCCTACGGGATTCCCTTGCACGACGGCAACCCCGTGTTCGTGCCGGCAATGATCGCTCGAAGAGCTGCATGGGTCGAAGCAGCCAAAACAAGCCATGCGCTCGAGCCTGCGCTTGCGTCACATTCCAATCTCACTGCGGCCGATCGTTTCGAGCTTAGGAGGATCGAGGAGTTGTACGCAGTACCGACTTCCTTCAATCAGTTCGGCGTGGACGTCTCCGGGTTCACCCAGGTGGACGCGGGAACCGTGCGGCTTGCTTCGGATCATGGGTCTGAGTGGACCGCGCTTCGAATACGAGTTCGAAAATGACTGTCACGGCCCTTCGCCTGCTCGGCAGCCTTACGGTCGCCGCGCTGGTGGTTGCGTGCGACGATTCATCGCGCCTTTCTGCGTTCCCGGAACTCGCAAGTGCAGGTATGTCGGGCTCGGGCGTGATTCCAGAGCCGCTGTCGAACGAACGGATCGCACTCGGCGCTCGGTTGTTCGAGGACGTCGGCCTTTCGCGCGACTCATCGATGAGCTGCGCGACGTGCCACATGCCGAGCCACGCCTTTACGGAGCCGCGGGCTGTGAGTCACGGCATCGGGGGGCGCGCTCGAAAGCGCAATACTCCATCACTCATCAACGTAGGGGTGTTTCGATCGAGCTTCGATTGGGATGGCCGTGTGGCTACCCTCGAGGACCAACTGCGCGGCGTGTTTGCTGTCACGGGGGATATGGGTATCGACCTGGGTGAGGCAGTTGCGCGAGTAAGGGAAGACAGCAGCTACGACATGGCTTTTCGCCGCGCCTACGGACGACCACCGGACGTTGGTGGGCTCCTGGATGCGCTGGCGGAGTTTCAGCGTTCTCTGGTTGTCGCCGAGTCGCGCTTCAATCGATTCTACCTCGGTGGCGATTCCACTGCGCTTTCTGAGTCGGAGATACGAGGGTGGCGTCTGTTTCGGAGCAACAAAGCGGGCTGTGCGGGCTGTCATGGTCCGTTGCCGGACCCCGGGGGGGCGAACATGCTCGTCTTTAGCGAAGCGGGGTTTCACAATCTTGGCGTGGGGTATGAAGACGGCCGGATGGAGGACGTCGGTCGCTACGCCGTGACTCGACTGCCATCGGATTGGGGTGCTTTCCAAACACCGTCTCTACACAACGTCGCCTTAACCCCTCCCTATATGCATGACGGGAGCTTGGCAACCTTGGAGGATGTCGTCGAGTTCTACGCGCAGGGAGGCATCAGGAACCCCAACATCGATGCAGTGATGGTCGAAAGGGAGCTCACAGAGCAGGATCGGGCGGATTTGGTGGCATTTCTTCGTGCGCTCACTACAGAATGGCTTGCCGATTCCCTCGCAGTTAGAGAACGGTTTCTTCGGTTCGATCGACACGCAGGCACAAATATGGATATTCAGTGAGATAGCTTCGTTGGCCGGGCGCGGCTTTGACATGGGCAGAGTTTTCAGGAGAGACAATGAGAGTCACGACGGTTTCAATGATGGCGGCGGCAACCACCGCACTTGGCTGCAACATGGCGGGTGACCAGGACGTGGGAATAGGCTCCGAAGTATCATGCCCGTCGTGCTCCATCGTCATCGATACGGTCGTCACGCTCAAGCATGTCTTCTTCAAGGGGCCCGAGACAGCGATAGCCCGGGACTCGATCGGCATGTTCTATGTGGTAGACCGCACCGATGGCCTCTTGAAGGCCTTTGGCAGCGACGGCCGCCTGTTGCGGTCGATCGGCCGGAAGGGCGGTGGGCCCGGTGAATACGAGGCGGCCCGCAACATACTTGTAGCGAGCGACGGCTCGATCCACGTCCTGGACGGCGTGTTGCAGCGCCGTACAGTCTTCGGACGCGACGGCGGGTTCATCAGCAGCACCCAACTTACCATCGCGCCTGCGTTTATCAACCCTGCCGTGCTTCGCCCGGAGGGTCAACTGGTCGTCAACTACTCCGAGAGCGCGGTCGCTGCGACGGCCGAGGGCCATACGGTACATCTCATCAACGCAGAGGGGAACGTCACTCGTTCAGTCGATAAGGCCCCGTTCGATCCCCGAGCCGGCTGGCGCCAGCGGCGCATCCTTTGGGGTCGACAAAACGGCGACGTGTTGGTTGCACGGCCATTCTCCCTCACCATAGACGTGTACACCGCAGATCTTGCCAAGAAGGGGTCAATTACGCGAGTCGCGGATTGGTTCCCCTCGCAGGAACCCGAGGGGAGACCAAGCGATGGAGTGTTTGACGAGCCCTTTGCGCCCCGTTTGGTCGCGATCTGGGAAGACGGGCGCGGACTGCTTTGGCTTCAGTTCATGGTGCCGTCCCGGTCATGGAAGCCAATGACACGATCGAGAGACCTCAGTCAGGAGGATTATTCGAACCTGGCCAGCAGGCCGCGGATTGAGAACATCATTGAGGTTCTGGACGTGGAACGTCGACGCGTCTTGGCTCGTTCCCGCCTTGACGGTCCCGTAGGGTACCCCTTCGGAGAGGGCTTCTTTGCAACCCCTGTGGAGGATTCGATCGGCGAACCCCATCTGCGCATCTCACACGTAGAACTCAAACAATGAGGAGAACACATGAACAAGAAGAAGAGAGTCCTAGCCGCTGCTGCCATGGTCGGAGCCCTGTATGCCGGCGGCGCTGTTAGACCGGCCGTTGTAGAGGCCACGATCTGTTTCCATTGCCAAGACGGCTATGACGCGTATACCGGGGAATGGTCACACTGGGACAGTTTCGTTTTCGTTGAGTGGCTAAAAACCCACAAGAACAACAAGCATAGCGGTGAGGCTTCCGGCGATTGCTGGCAGCACTCGAGTTACATACCAAGTGGTGGCGGTGGCGGTGGCGGCGGCACGGTGGAATGATGACGAACTAGGCCAACCGCTCGCGGAGGCGGCACAAGAGGGACCGAACGAGGTTCTCCTCAATGTGCGCCTAGAGAAAAACGATGCCGTGTGTGCTTGGACCGCTCAGCGCTATAGGTGCTCAGCATCGGTGGAGCAGCGGTCCTGCATATACCGCTTACGCTCAGCCGAGACCGTGCAATCGCAAGAGGTGCTCTCGCAGGCGAATGAGTATGTGAATGAGAAGGCGAATGAGCAAGCGTCCGCCAGCAACATTCACTTCACCTGGCTCGGCCGAGCCCGGCCTCGTCAGGCCTGACCAGATGGCTCTCGTCGTTGCCGGCAATCGGCGTCAACTGCTTCCGTACAACCCGCCGTGCCTCAATCCCTGGTGCTCTCGCAGGATTCGCTCGGCATGCCCAGTAGCCACCCCGCAGCGCTTGGAGAATGCAAGGAAGGCGATGTCGAACTCCTGCGAAAGATTCCTGCCGGCCGGCTTTTCCCAATCCTTGAGTAGGCTCTTTCGTATACGATACAAGCGCTGGCTGCCGCAATAGCCGTGCTTGGGCGCAATGGTTCCGCTTTCACTC
>JAZDCZ010000003.1:0-2219 GCA_036679605.1 Gemmatimonadota bacterium | reverse complement strand
ACCCGCACGCGCGAGCATTGCAGGAATCGCCGAAGCCGGATAGGTACCATCGGCATCGGTGATGATGATCCAATCGTAACGTGCACGACGGATACCGGTTTTAAGCGATGCGCCGTAGCCGAGGTTTTCCGGGTGGCGAATGACAGTGGCCCCAGCCGTATCGGCACGCTCGGCGGTTCGGTCCACGGAACCATCGTCGACGACCAGGATTTCGTGTTCGATACCCGCCTTAGAAAGTACTTCGGCAACTGTCGTCACTTCATCGGCGACAGCCGCCTCCTCGTTGAAAGCGGGTATCACCACCGATGCTTTGTGGATCTCTGTGTCCCTCACCAATCCAACCTCACCCCTTCGACTTCGTCACGTACACCGCACCTCTCCTAGAGTATCATCGAAGCGAGCGATGTTCGTAGGCTCACAATCATACCTGAACAGCAGCGCTTTCATCTTGCCTATTGTAACCCGTCGTCACCTATCGCGACGTGTCGCAACCTGCCGCGACCTGCCGTAACCTTGAACGACGACGATGATCGGCGCAAAACATGACGAACAAAATTGAACACCGCCGATTCAACATCCGTCTATGCAGCGGTCGCTGATCGGAGAGGCCTCAGCCTTGACCGATATGGATACAGCGGCTTATTGTGCGCCAATTACGATCTGATGCGATGAGCGAGAGTACGGGGGACAAAGGAGGGCTCATCGCTAGCCCCGTAGTGGCCGTGGTCTTTCTGACCATATTGGGCGCGACACTCAGGTTCTACCACTTGAACAGCGGCTTATGGTACGACGAGATCAAGACGGTCCTCGATTCAGTGCGGCTACCTCTGCTGCAAATCATTACCCATTTTCCGGGGAACAACGATCATCTCTTGTTTTCCGTCTTGGCACACCTCTCAACTACGATCTTTGGCGAGCATTCGTGGAGCATTCGCCTGCCGGCCGTGATTTTCGGGATCGCATCGATCCCTATGCTCTACCTGGTCGGAATCACCGTCACGAGTCGCTTGGAAGCCCTGCTGGCTACTTCAATCCTGACGGTCTCGTATCATCATGTCTGGTTTTCACAGAACGCTCGCGGCTATACGGCGCTGCTTTTCTGGGTTCTGCTGGCTACCTTCCTGTTGCTCCAATGGCTCCTACACAACAAGAAGGCACCGTTGGTGGGCTACGCAGTCGTCGCCGCTCTTGGTTCCTATACCCACCTAACGATGGTCTTCGTCGTGGTAGCCCACGCGCTGAGCTGTGCCTACATCTTGTTCGTTCAAAGGAATTCCGGAGATGAGCACCAAGACTGGAGGCATCCCGTCGCATCCTTTGTGATGGGCGGTATTCTTACGGTGTTCCTCTACGCACCGGTGTTGGCGGATATGCAAAGCTTTTTCGTCCATACCCCGGCGCCAGCGAACGTTGCGACACCGACATGGGCGTTGTGGTCGACGATAAGCGGCTTACAGCTCGGATTCGGAACCGTTTGGGCCGTCGCCATCGGAGGAATCATTGCCGGTATCGGCGTACTGGATTACTTCAAGCAGCGGCCCGCCATCGTCTACCTTTTCGTTCTGCCCGCCCCGGTAACTCTGGCCCTTGCCGTAGCTATGGGCCGGCCGATCTTTCCTCGCTTCGCCTTCTTCTTGATTGGATTCGGACTACTGGTCAGCGTCCGAGGCGCAACGACGATCGGGAATTGGATCGCCGCGCGCACAAAACATAGTTCCTCTCTTCGTCGGTTAGGATCAGGGATGGCGGTAGCGCTGACCATCAGCGCCGTCGGCCTCTCCATGCGATCTCTACCCTACGGCTATCGCTATCCGAAACAGGATTATCATCATGCGATCGATTTCGTCGAGGAGAACAAGGAAACGGCTGACCTTGTTGCCACCTTGGGGAAAACGGCGTCAATTCCTATTCATGACTACTTCGGCAAGCCATGGCTAAGAATTGACACCTCAGACCAGCTTCACGAAGCCCGCATACAAGGGCGTAAGGTATGGCTGATTCACACCATGGCGGCATACACGAAAAAGAGGATGCCGGCGCTATGGAGTTCAATTCAACGGAACTGTAGGCAACTCGAGTCGTTCGACGGCACGGTCGCGAACGGCACGATTTACGTCCATCAGTGTCCACCCGAAAATGCGGCTACAGAATAGGAGCGACGCCGGAGAAAACCTGTGCGGCCTCCAGGATGACATCTAGAGACTACAAATTCTTCCGAG
>JAZDCZ010000298.1:0-7423 GCA_036679605.1 Gemmatimonadota bacterium | reverse complement strand
TCTGGGCAAAGCCTTTTCGAGATAAAGAGCAGGATGGCGGGGCGGCCTCAAGGCCAAGCCGCGCTGCGCGCGGTGGCTCCGCCAGCCTTGACCCCACCCCGCCATCCTGCTGAGGGGTCTGCATGAGGCTTTGCCCAGAAAAGGCCCCTCGCGGGGCCTTTCTGCGATCCTGAGTCTCCTGGCTCATTGCAACACCGAACCTCGGCGATCACCTAGACAATCGGCTGTGAATCCCCGACCATGTATTTTGAGCCCCCCGTGTTACTAATCACGGGGGTGAGTCGCGGCACGCCATGACCCCATCTTCCAAGGAGGCAAATGCCCCACTTATCTCCAAGAGGGCGTTCGAAAACGGCGACATCGGCACCTTGATGCGATGGATTGGCGACGCCGGTCAGGCCTCTTCTTGCCTCATGATCATTGCCAAATAGTCGTACTGCGCATTCCGCTCGGGAAAGAGAATGTGCACATCGGCGAAGCGCCTCTTGTCCCACGTCCCATCGTCGTATTTCGTCCGCAGGTCCTCATAGGGAGTTGCCGAGACGATATACGAATCCAGCGCAACATTCTTGAGGCCGGTCCTGGTTCCCATCGCCTTGGCCAGCTCTGGCAGAGACTCATGCAGCCGGGCCTTGTCATCGTGCGTGTACGCCTCGGCGTGCAGCATACCGTGAGGCTCAATGAACACGATCCGCTGTGCCTTGCCATCCCTGATCCACAAGATGAAATCCGGATAGAAGCCCCGTGTCTCGAAGAACCCGATACCCTTGCCTCGGCTCAGATTTCGTAGCAGAAAGATTTCCCTGGTCGCCAACAACCCACCCTTCTCCTCACAGCAATATGCACGCAGGTCTTTGACAAGTTGCCGTTCGCTGTCGTTCAGGCTAGGCGGCTCGCTCCTGACCTTGTCGCCTCGCTCAACAAGCAGTGGCTGGTACAGGTGGCGGTCGAAGTGGATGCTGGGCAGCTCGTGCATATCCTGCTTGTATATGCGCTCACCTTCGTCGATGAGCGTCTGGACGGCGGCAATTAACTTGGCTTCACGCCGAGCTATCTTGACCATGTAATCCTGGAAATTTGGGTCTTCGTCATTGAGCACCTTGTAGACCATGTGCTTCGAATCCCACCGCTCCTGCTGTGTCCGATAGAACTTGTCTACGTACTTCCGCAGAATGGAGAGCACAGCCTTCCGAAGCAGGGCTGCATCCGCAAACGACGAGGGCTTCACGACCGACTCGTCTGCCACCAGGCTGTAAAGCCTCGTCGGGTCCGCGGTGGTGAGAATCCTCCTCGGCGTGTCCGGCCGAATCGCCAGATTGGTCAGCCCCTTGCGCTCCTTATGCTCCAGCAGGCCGATGTACGCCTCCTCCCAGTCCACGAGTTCGAAGCTCTCGGCCGGGATGGGGTACTCAGGCCCAGCTTGAACCGCGGTTGCGGTGAATCCATCGACGCCGCTCTCCAGCGTCTGAACCTTCACCGACATGTCCACCCGCACGCGGATCGACGGATCGGGTTCCAGCAGGATGTCCACCTCCTCCGCGAAGCTCCGATCCTCTGGCACGCGCGGCACGACCAATCCTTTGCCCAGGAAGTCCTCATTGGGCCGGATCGCAAGGAGGAGTTCGATGTCGCCCTCGGTTTCCACACCCTCCTTCTCCAGGTACTCCCGGAACTGAGCCATGTAGTTGGCGCGCACAGCAAAGATGTTGAGCGTCTCCAGTAGCCTGACATGCTCCGGATGGCGGCCGTCCAGCGCCGAACTCCGCTTGAGCGTGAAGTCCTTCCCCCGCAGCCGTACCCCCCGACCGAAGAGCTGGATGATTTCAGACCCTTCCTTGCGGCCGATGTTCAGCAGGCCCATGTTCGAGACCCGCCAGGAATTCCATCCCTCTATGAATTTCTTCGCGCCGATCAAGATGTCGATGCCGGTGTCCGGCTCGTTGATTCGCTCGAACAGCGAATCGGTAATGGCGTCGTCTTCCAGCACGATGCCTGAATCGTCGGCCTCAACGAGCTTCTTAAACGTGCTTGTGTCGCCAATGTAGATCAGGCCGAAGTACTTCTCCGCGCCGCTTGCTTTCAGTCCCAACTCGCCCGGATTTCCGCGCATATCGCACAGATGCAGACAGCCGCTGGTCGGCGCATGGAGCACCTTCGCAAGGATGTCCCTATAAACGGTCTCAGCGTTCAGGCCGGCGTTCCGAAGGTACTCGAACCTACCCGCGAACACGTCCTGCCCATCCGGCGTAACCAGCCCCGTCTTGCCGTCGAGGAGCTGCCGGATCGTTTTGACCGCCCATCCGTGCTTGTTCTCCAGAAGGTGTTGCAGGAAGCGGGCCACGGTCAACACGTCGGATCGCTTTTGCATATCCTCTGTGTACACCGCGTTGACGCGGCTGCCGACGAAGACCCAGAGGGGCTTTTCCAGGTTATACGGCCGCAGCGCGTCATCCTGCTCGTCGAACACGCGTTGCTGCTCATAGAATGACAGAAGGTTGCCCAACAGGAGCATTTCCGTCTTGTCCTCCGTCGTTTCTTCTCTCAGATTCAGGATACGGAAGTCCTTCCCGTATCCGTCGCCGTGGAAGTAAAGGTAGGAGTAGTCGAAGATGATCGCCTTCCCGTATTCCACCGTGAGCTGGTCGTTGCGCGCGGCAGTCAACGCCTGACCGAAGGTGGCGCTGTACTCGAAGGTGAAACCCGTCTCGCCCAGCGCATCGCGAAAGCTTCGCCATGCCTCGCCGCCCGAGCCCTTGTGACCTTCGTCGACGAAGATCAGGTTGTTGCCCTCGAAGGCTTCCACAGGGACGCTCTGCCCACCGCTGCGTTTCTCCTTGACCAGCTTTGTGATCTCGATGACCCGAACCACGTCCTTCTCTGCCAAACTCAGTCCGCTTTCATTCACATCGAACCGCCGGCAAGGAATGTCCGAGGCCGCCATTTCCACCATGTGCTGCTCGCTGAGTCCTTCGTTCGGCGTGATCAGCACGATGGTGTCCAGCGGCAGGTTATTGTAGTGCAGGAACTGCCGGTAGTTGATGTGCATGATCAGCGTCTTGCCGCTGCCGGTCGCCATCCAGAAAGCCAACTTCCCTAAGTCGCGCTCGGAGAATTTCGGGTCCTTCGGCTCGCCCGCCGGCATTTGCGTGTTGCGCTTCTCGACAAAGGCGTTCAACGACCGCAGGAATTCGCCCCGGCGGTGGAAGTACCAGTCCAGTAAGATTTCTGTGTAGAGCACCGCCAGGTGCTGGAAGTACAGCAGGGTTATCGGCTCCGGCCGGCGGGCGTTCATAACCCGCAGATGCTCTCGTATGTTGTCGTCGTAGCGCGTTAAGTCGGCCAACGGCACCTGTACCTTTTCCCCACGGGCCTCCAGCTGGTGATAGATGTAACTGCGCCCGGAGGCGTCGAAGCCTTCGGCCACCTCCTTCATACCCGCCAGTAATTCGCGGTTACTCTCGTAGCCGAACAGGCTGTTCAGCCAGGCCACCAGGACCAGCCGCTGCTCGAGCTTGACGTATTCCGTGCGGGTGTTTCGAGTCCTGGCCATCTGTCGGTTACGCCTCCACCGTCGAGAACATCCGGGCCTTGAACACTGGCTCCAGCGCCTTGGCCTTCGAGATGAACGAATCGCCGTTGACGAAGACCTCGTCCGCGCCGTCGGTAAGTTTCTGCTCGGCCACGAACCTTTTGTCCCGCTCCAGGTCCTCCTTCGTCCACCCCTCTGTCTCACGCCAGATGACGACGATCTCGCGATGATCGATTTGCCCGCGATAAGCCAAATACCGCCGGTCCCCATCGTGAATCACCCGCCGCGTCGTCACATGTAGACCCAGCAGGTAGTTGAACGTCTCAGCAACGTCTACGACCTTCTTGCGGGTTTGAGCATCCTCTTGGACATGCAGCGTGTAGCGGAACGGACTGGCGAGCTTCTCGACGTTCAGGAGCGTCTCGCTCTTGCGCGTTTCCCACTTCAGCATGTAGTTGAGCAGGTAATCGTCGAACTTCAGCGCCGCCTGTCCGAAAGCGTCGTCGAACTCGATGTTGTTCAACGCGTCCTCGTAGCTCTCCACCCGGACGTACTTCATGATCCGCGGACTGCGCTCGGCCTCCTCTTCCGTGGCCATCCGCACCGGCTTACCATCTTTCCATTCCGGCGTGAACGCGACTTTTTTGATACGAGGAATCAGGACGGTATCGAAGTACTCACCCATCTCCACGAGAATGAACTTACGGCTTCCACCGTCGTCCTGGTTCAATTTGATTACGGCGTGCCCTGTCGTCCCTGATCCCGCGAAATAGTCCACCACCAACGCATTCTGATCAGACACAGCGTAGATTGAATCCTGAACCGTGTGGATGGATTTAGGATAGAGGTCCTCCTTAACCTTTAGTCCCAGATTTGTAAGCCATTTCGTTCCGTAATCTCCGGCGATGTATATAGGATCGTCCCATACAGTCTTGACTGGTTTCTCCGCATTCGCCTTTCGAATCTGTATCTCTCCGGCGCGAGTAATGTGCACCTTCAATAGCGGCTGTATCTTCTCAACGGAATTTCGGGCGTAACGCCATTTCCGCTCTATGCCTTGAGAATCCACAGGATACACGGCCATTTTGTGCCCGTGCGTGTCGCACGCTACATTCGCCTGTCCCGGATGGAAGCCGTCATCACAGACGTCTCCAAAGCCCACAATCCGGTCACCTTCGACGAAAACCGGGTAGAAGCAATTCTTTGCAGTTTTTCTCTCGGACTCTCTTCCCCATTTTCTCAGGGATATGTAGTCCCATTCGGCCTCTGGTACTGGCTTGGCGTGTGTTTTCGGAAGCGCAGGCGGAATACAGAAATATGCGAAGTCGTGGGTGTAAGAGAAATAGTCGCCTTGAATGCCCTTCTTATTGTGAATGACGGTGACACAGACTTTCTTGTGATCCGGAAAGTGAATTGAAAGCAACCGCCCTAGAACTTCCTGCTCATTTTCGTCAATCGCAACGATGTGTGAGCCGTCGGCCGCGGCCAGTCGCCTGCTTAGGGATAGTCGATTATCCATTAATGAAAGCCAGGAAGAGTGTTTGTAGGTGTTCTTGTATAGAATTTCGGTCGTCTTAGAGTTGTATGGTGGATCGATGTAGATGCACTTAACCGTCTTGCGGTACTTCTCCAGCAGCAAATTGAGGGCCTGAAAGTTCTCGCTGTGGACCAGCAGCCCGTCGGTCATCACATCCAGATTGTCGAAGCTGGCCATCAGGCGGTCGCAGAAGTCCTGGTCGATCTGCTTCGTGTCCAACACGAGCGTCGGGTGGGCCTTTAAGAAGGTGATTCGCTTGTTCTTCCTGCTCATCCCTGAGGTGAACAGGTCAGATTGTTCTTCGTCGATGTGAAATAACTCCTTCCACTCGGCCCACTGCGGTTCGCACGCGGCAATTTCGACGTAGAAGTCCTCGCTGATATTGCCCACCGTTATCCAGTACTGCGTTTCGGTGATGAACTTCCGTTTCTCCCAGAGCATCTTCTGGAAGTTCTCGATTTGGGCCAGGAAGTCGATGATCCGGCTGCCAATGGCCTTGATCACCCGTAAGACCTGAAACCAGCCCTCGCCAAGGCCCTCGCCTGCGGCCTCCATTTCGTCCAGGTTCAAGACTTCGCTCTTTAGATAGAAGTCCAGTTCGCGGGAGAGGAATCCCTTGAGGTCCTTGTGGATGAAAAAGTCCGACGTGTTTCGCCGCGTGTACTGGCGTAGGTGATGCTCCAGGAAGGACACGCTGTCGCCGTCGCTGCTTTTGCGGTGCTCGGCCGTCAGCGCGACAAGGGCCTTGTCAGCTTCCTTGAGCCGTTTGGGAACCTCCTCCAAAGCTTGGGCGATAATGGCATCCTGCTGATTTGTCTTGCCGTAGGTGATCTCCTCCTGCTTGGTCAGCGGGCGATACTCGAACGGGATGAGGAGCTGGCTGGCCTTATCGTCCCAATCCATGTCCTTGGGGCGGGGTTGGAAGAATCGCTTGTCACCCTTGACGTTGTTCTGCTCGACGCTGGCGCTGGCGAGCTTGAAATGCACCGTCACGCCGCGTGACGTGAAAGTGTAGTCTTGGAAGTACTCTTCAGTCTTTATGTAGTACTGGTCGCTGTTGGCCCAGTACAGATTGACCTCCTCGCCGTTGTAGGGGATCGCGTACTTCTGCCGCCTTGAGTAGCGCCGCTTGGAGACGAAGTCGCCGTCCTGGTAGTACCGGTTAAAGAACGTGTGCAGGTGGTTAAAGATGGTCGCTTCCAGGGCCTCGCGCCCGTGTCCGCCGGCAGCCTTGGCCTTCAAATCTAGGTACTTCCTGCCGAGCGGCGTCCCGTGATAGCTCTCGGCTAAGTTCCCATCAGCGTCGAGCGCATCCTTGCCCAGCGTCTGCCCAATCTGCTCGGCAAATTTTTGTAGTTCCTTCTCGGCCTGGGACTGTTCGGCCAGCGCGCCACGATCCAGCTCTTCTGCGACGGCTTTCGGCAGGTCCTGCGTGATGAATTTCTCGATCACGTCCCGCTTGTAATTCATGATTCGGTAGATGCCGAAGTCCAGGTCGGCGCACTCAAATTGGAAGAGCTCGCGCAAGAGCCGCTGAAATTTCTCGCGATTCTGTTCCATGTCCATCATCCCTGGATTACTGGAGCCCCGGAATCGCCACTCGGCGGCTCGTTCCGCAGCCAGCGATCAATGGCCGTCAGCCGCTCGACCTGCTCGGCTGCAAGGTCGACCGGGTCACACTCAACGGTTTCCGCTTTCCGTCTCTGCTTGCTCACGACCGATGCTCCTCCGTTGGCTTCTTCCCATCAAAGACCTGCCCCCACGAACGATACCACTTTTTAAGTTAGACTGGACACCGATAGAGGGAAGGGCCGATACGGCTGGACCCATGTAGCGGAGGCCGGATCGGAATGTCCGATTTTGGCTGAGGCTGTTGAAAAACTATTTGGAGCTCTGAAATTGCGCCCTTTCGGGAACAAACGAAAATCCGACTCCAATAAAATCAATAGCTTAGGGAATCACCAGTTTGGCAATGCTCGCCGATTTCGGCTGAAAACGGGTTTTTCAGGAGTTTTTCAACAGCCTCGGCTACTAGCGGCTGTTAGTGAAGGGTCGGCGTTAGGACTGCTTAGCGGTGCTTAGCCGACATTCGAGTCGCTGCCGTGGCCGTTGGCAGCCGAACGACCAAAACCCAGTGCCCAAATTTGTCCTGTTCGGCCCACCGTCACGGGCTCGAACAACTAGCTCGCCTTGGCGGTCCGGGCTATCGCAAGTACTATGAGCCAGTTCTCATTTTCATCTTCTCGGGCGCGCCAGTCTTTTCGGCAACCCGGCGCCATGACCGGGAAGCGCGGAGGCAAGCCGTGGCAGCCAGCGTGACAGCCCCTGAGCCGCGCCCCGCCCTGCCCGACGCCGTT
>JAZDCZ010000297.1:0-7610 GCA_036679605.1 Gemmatimonadota bacterium | reverse complement strand
CCATCGCGGCTACGACCGCAGGGGGGAATGATATTGAGAAACCCCGCCCGCAGGGGGGGAATGATTATGAGAAATTCAGGCCTGCAAGGGGGGAATGGTTGTGAGAATCAACACCGCCGACCAAGGGCAATAAGTATCCTCTACTCAAAACCCTTGAGTCGGAGCCGAGAAAGCTGGAATGGGGTGCTAGCGAAGCCCTTGAGTACATCCGTAAGCATGCCGGGAAGATAAAGCCGTCGCCCGAGCGGGAGTTACAGGGTGTTCTTGTGCGAGATATGTCGTCCAGTCCAAAGCACGATCTGCTGAAGAACTTGTACCCCGTCCTCCCGGCGCGCTGCATGATGGAAATCCCGACCGCGGTCACAGCAGCCGGGAAAATCGGTACAGGCAATATCGACGTATTGGCCAGAATGGGAAGAGGGCGCAATGTGAGATACGTGGTGTGTGAACTCAAAGCGGATAAGACCACGCCGTACGACGCGATGGTCCAGGCGATACACTATGCCGCCGCGCTTAGCGTGGAGGTGAATGGCATCGAACACGAGATCGAGCCGGCGGATTGGTCAGTCTACCGTTCCTTCTTCGGCAGCAAGTCTACTTCGCAGGAGGCGCTGCGTTTTGGCGCCATGGCGATCATCCCGAACGCTCATGGTGTCAAAGGGGCGGCGCGCAAAGCCCTGGATGATTTAGAAGCGGATGATGCGTGGCTTGATGTGATGCTGTTTGACCGGGATAAACACGGCGATCTCCGTCCGAGGTATCGGTTAACGGGCGCGGGTTGAGTGCTTGAGTGGGCGGTGGCACCGACAATCGCGCTGATCAAGAGTGACGTGGTTATGGGGGACAGTACCTGTGCGGGTCCGAAGCCCTCAAGTTCGTGACAAGGCCACCCAGCGAGCTTCGAATTACTGTTAGCGGAGTCCTCAACATATATAAGAACAAATCCGTGGAATACCTGATTGCAATTCTCATCGTCGCTTGGGGCATCAATCGGCTCACGCGTTCTTCGAAGCGGTTGTCATCGCGCACCGAAGCGAGGAACAAAAAGAAAGACGACGACTTTCGCCTCTCGATTACGATTTCTAGCAGTGGCCCCTCTAGCGGATTTCGGCAGTCAGAATCGTTAAGCGAAAACTTCAAGAAATTCTGGGTACCGAAAGACCGATCGGTCAGCGTGGGAGGTCGTACGATCGAAGGTGGGCTTCTGTACGTCGGAAAGAACTTGGCCGCGGCTGATGGCTACTCGGTCGAACCCGCGCTGATCAATCCCAAACTGAAGGCAACCGCAAAACACCCGGATTATGCGGGAGACGGCTTCAGCTATTGGCCATCCTACAGCGATATCCCCGCTAGTTCCCGGGCAGCGTACATCGAATGGCTTGCCGGCGGCCGCAAGGACTCGAACGCTAACATCGGATACGTGTTTCTTTACTTCTACGGACTGGAGCGTCGGATTCTTCACGATCACATGGAAGGAGCTGCAGACAAGGCCGAACGAGCGGCGATCTTTCAAGAAGCGAAGCGACTACTGGAAATTTACGGCGACAACGGCTCTTTCTCCGGCTACTGCCAGGAGTTTCTCTTCGCTATGTTTCTCGGATCCGGTGAGGCTGATCTGACAACGGCGGCCCCCGTAATTGCGCCGCGTTCATACAACTTACCAGGCCCTCTAAGAGTAGGCCTAGGGCAATTCGCGAAAGCGGGCAGACCGATTCCGTCAAACTGGGCACTGGCATGGGTGCTCCAAGATTCGGAGATCCGACTACGCACCCCCGCCCGTCGTTGCGAGGAAGAGTTCGCAGCGCTGTTCGAACTCATGTATCGGGAGCGCCACGGGGAGGGACTCGTGGTCAAACCGAACAAGACATCGGTGTCGGTCTCGTATCGGCCGGCCACAAGCGGGATGGGGCGAGACGTCGAGACCTACCGGGGCCCTACGTTGCCCGACATTACTGTCCTCAAGCGACCGCGCACGATCCTCGCGGACCTGGCCGACAGTGCAACCGACAAGCTGGACTCCTATAGCCGCTTCATTGGCAAGGACGGAGCTGGCCGCAAGAGCATACAAGGGCTTGCGCTGCTGCCGCACGAGCTCGACGGTCGCGGCAAACATCCCGGCCTCGAAGCACTCCGGCAGGAGATCGAGTCGCACTTGAACGGCGACGACAACGGACAGATTCCGTTTCACTCCATTCTGACTTACTTTCCTACGGAGAAATCGGACAGGCTTTCCAAGAAAGAGATCGTTTTGCTCGCGCAGCTTCTGGAAAAACTCGGTATTGGAATGGAACCCGACGTGCGGTTCTGCCGGATAAAAGCGAAACCCCAAGAGAGCCTGATCGTGTTTCGGCAAGAAGCAGACGCTCCATCGGCACCATCCCAGGCCTACGAAGCGGCAGCGTTCGTCATGCGCATGGCTACAATGGGTTCGAGGGCTGACGGCGAAGTAACCGCGGAGGAAGAGTCGCACATAGCGCAGCACATTGAGTCGAACTTAGATTTAGATCCCGGCGAGCGCCGCCGCCTGCAGGCCCATGTTCGGTGGTTGTCGCTGCACGATGCGGGCGTTTCCGGTCTAAAGGCCAAACTAGAACATCTATCTCCGCGCGATAAGGAAAATACAGCGCAAAACTTGGTGGTGTTGGCTGCTGCCGACGGCCGAATCGATCCGGGCGAAATTAAAATTCTACGCAAACTATACCAATACCTGGGTCTAGAGTCCGAGCGGGTCATTGCGGACCTTCACAATGCAACGACCGAACCGGTGACGGTCCGGTCTGCCAGTACCATAGATGATAGTTACCCAATACCTAAGCGGCCGACGAAGCCCATCGAAATGACGCTCAACGAAGGGCGAGCAGCGCTTGACCCCGCCACCCTACAACGAAAGCTGGCCGAGACCGCGCGAGTCTCTGGCATTCTTACTGAAATCTTCGCCGACAAGGAATACCACGAGCCCAGTATGCCCACCGCGGCCGATTCAATGGATGCGGACATTCTCGAAGGGCTTGATGCCGAGCATTCAGGCTTTCTGCGCGCGCTCGGCGCCAGTATAACATGGGAGCGCTCCGCACTCGAGGAACTAGCGGATAGTTACGGCCTACTGTTAGATGGTGCCTTGGATCGCATCAACGAAGCAGCATTCGATCGGTGTGACGCCCCTTGCATCGATGAAGACGACGATGAGTTTGTACTGGATCACGAGGTCTACCAGGAGATGACGACATGAGTCGAATCCGCCCGGAAGAGCGTCGCGCAATACGAGATTCGCTGCGTGCAGGAGTGGTGCCGAGAATCGGTCAACAACACATCCAGGTCGGTCGCGCGGCCGAGGTGGAGGCAGCGCTTAGGGACATCAACAATATTATCAGTGGTGGGTCGAGCATTCGTTTCATCATTGGCGAGTATGGTTCAGGCAAGACCTTCTTTTTAAGTCTAGTTCATTCTATAGCGCTTGAGCACAAACTGGTCGCAACGAGGGCGGACCTGACACCCGATCGACGACTGCATGCTACGGGCGGACAGGCGCGCGCGTTGTATGCGGAACTAATGCGTAACATCTCAACGCGGTCGAAACCCGACGGCGGCGCGCTAGCCAGCGTCGTGGAGCGTTTCATTTCCGAATGTTTAAAAAAGTCGCGAACGACCGGAGAATCGCCGCCGGCGGTGATTCATGACCAACTGGAACATTTGACCGAGATGACGGGCGGGTATGATTTCGCGCTGGTATTGGAGGCCTATTGGCGGGGGCACGAGAGCGACAACGAACAGCTCCAATCAAACGCCATTCGCTGGCTGCGGGGCGAATTCACTACCAAAACCGACGCCCGAAAAGCATTGGGCGTACGTACCTTCATCGACGATTCCAATTTCTACGATCACCTCAAGTTAATGGCGCGATTCGTGCGACAGGCCGGATATAAGGGCATGCTCGTAGCGATCGACGAAATGGTCAACCTGTTTAAGTTGTCGAGCACCCAAGCCCGCAGGAGCAACTACGAGCAGATCCTCAGAATCTTGAACGACACGCTGCAGGGCTCTGCGCAAGGTTTGGGCTTGCTCATGGGCGGCACTCCCGACTTCTTGATGGATCCACGGCGGGGGCTGTATAGCTATGAGGCGTTGCAGACACGTCTTGCCGAAAATCGTTTCGCACGCGATGGCCTAGTTGATTTCACTGGGCCGGTAATTCGGCTTGCCAACTTATCTCAGGAAGACCTCTACATCCTGTTGCAGAAAATCCGTCACGTCATGGCTAGCGGTGACGAGTCTAAGTATTTGGTGCCTGATGATGCACTGAATGCGTTCTTGGATCATTGTCATGCACGCATAGGCGCTGCCTATTTCAAGACCCCACGTAACTCGATAAAGGAGTTTGTTAGCCTACTGGCCGTACTGGAGCAAAACCCAGGTCTGGATTGGCGTGAACTAATTGGCGACGTAGATGTACAGGCGGATGAGCCCGCAGATATCGAGGCCATGGTAGACGGTACCGAAACCACGACCGACGCTACGGCTTCCGAGGAATCAGAAGATTCGGACAGCCGACTGAAAACGTTCCGGCTATAAACCCGACGTAAAGTGACCGATTCACCGGGATCCCAGGCATTCACGTCTCTGCACCCCATGCTTCAAAAGTGGGTCTGGCGCCAGGGCTGGAATTCACTGCGGCCGACGCAGGAACAAGCCATTCCAATCCTCCTCCAAGGAGATACTGACCTGATCATTGCCGCCGCGACTGCGGGAGGCAAAACGGAGGCGGCGTTCCTTCCTATCCTCTCACGACTTCTCCAGAACGGTGGTGAGACTCAATGCGAAGATCTTGTTCTCTATATTTCGCCGTTGAAGGCACTGATTAACGATCAGTGTCAGCGACTCGAGTTAATGACGGATGGCCTTGGACTCACTGTTGTGGCGTGGCACGGCGACGTTGGGCGAAAATCTAAACGCGACTTCCTGAAATCCCCGAATGGCGTGCTGCTCATCACTCCGGAATCGCTCGAGGCGATCTTCGTCAATCATGGTCATCGTGCGCCGTGGCTGTTCGAGCGACTGAAATATATCGTCGTCGATGAACTTCACGCGTTCATCGGCGTCGAGCGCGGGATGCAACTGCAGTCCCTAATGCATCGGCTGGAACTATCGATCCGCCGGCGAGTGCCAAGAGTCGGGCTGTCCGCCACCCTAGGAGATATGGGCGTAGCAGCCGAGTTCATACGACCCGCGGATGCGGACAGCGTGCAAACGATCGTTTCAACCGAAGACGCTGGGGAATTGAAGTTGCAGATACGGGGCTATCGGCATACCCCTCCCGAACTTACCCCTAGGAAGGCCGAAGAGTTAGAACGTCTCGGAAAACAAGTGGGGATTGAAGATGTCTTAAGCGGTGATGTAATTGAGATCAGTCGCCACCTTTTCGAACATCTGCATGGTTCAAACAATTTGATATTCGCTAACTCCCGGCGCGATGTCGAAACCTATGCCGATCTGCTCCGACGCCAATGTGAAACGTTACATGTGCCCTGCGAGTTCTTTCCTCATCATGGAAGTTTGTCCAAAGAGCTGCGCGAACATGTGGAAACGGGACTGAAAGCGCAGACGCGACCAATCAGTGCAGTCTGCACCTCGACCTTGGAAATGGGCATCGACATCGGCTCCATCGAGAGTATCGCTCAAATCGGGCCACCACATCAGGTCTCAAGCATGCGTCAGCGCTTGGGTCGTTCGGGCCGTCGCGGCGAGGCCGCCGTTTTGCGGATCTACATTCAAGAAGAGGAGATTGACGACAAAACGGCCATTTCAGATCGCCTACATTCGAGCCTTTTTCAAGCTCTGGCGATGACTGAGCTGCTACTTGCGCGCTGGACCGAGTCTCCACGACTCGGCGCTCTACATTTGTCGACACTAATTCAGCAGATACTTTCTGTGATCGCCCAGCATGGTGGTGCAACGGCACAGGGCTTATGGAACGCGCTGTGCGAGAACGCACCGTTTGCGTCCGTCGGACACGAAGAATTCGTCGCCTTACTAAAGCAGATGGGGCACACAGATCTCCTGATACAAAGTAATGACGGGACTCTTCTTCACGGCGAGCTGGGAGAGCGAATCGTTAACCACTACAGCTTCTACGCCGCGTTCGCGACACCCGAAGAGTTTACGCTAGCCGTATCCGGAAAAAATATCGGCACACTCCCGATCGACCGTCCCGTCGCGGAAGGGTCTTACCTCATTTTTGCCGGGCGGCGGTGGCGCGTCCTGCGCGTCGACATGGAGCACAAGCGCATTGATCTAGCGCAGGCGAGCGGCGGTCGAGCACCAACATTCGGCGGTACGCCGGGTAT
The DNA here is from genome assembly GCA_036679605.1 of Gemmatimonadota bacterium. Taxonomy (GTDB): domain Bacteria; phylum Gemmatimonadota; class Gemmatimonadetes; order Gemmatimonadales; family GWC2-71-9; genus JAZDCZ01. Next base: position 1,269 of record JAZDCZ010000297.1, on the reverse strand, counting down.
CGTCCACGATGCGGTTCGCGCTGAAATGTATGATCTTTACATTGGCGCCCAAATACCCATCTATCTCGATTCTCTGGCGCAGACGTTTCTCGAAGAAGGCCGCCGCCATTTCCGCAAACTCGGCCTCGACGAAACAGCGTTTATCGAAGACGGCAAGAACACCCTCATTTTCCCGTGGGCCGGCGACATCGCAATGGACACATTGGCAGCGATGCTAATGCATGGGAATCTACCCACCGAGAGCGAAGGCATCTGCTTAACGGTAAAGGATCAGAATCCGAGTGGCGTACGTTCAGCGATAGAACGCCTGCACGCGAGGCCCTCGCCGTCTGCAGTAGAGTTAGCCGCCGGGTTTAAAAACAAGGCCATCGAGAAATACGACCAGTTCCTGAACGAGCAACTACTTGACCTGGGGTGGTCTTCAAAACGGCTAGATACGAATGCCGCGATGCAGCTTGTCCAGCAACTGGTGCACGAAAAATAGCCCAGGGGCGGCTTTGTCGTAGATATCTTGGCGAGATTCCAAGCGTAAACAGGCAATTCTTATCCGACTACTCGTCACCGGTATGGCGGTTGATCCTCGTGTCGAGTACTCGTCCAGAAAATGCCGGTTTCCGCTGGGAATCAGCTCGGCGGTGCCCGAGGCCGAGCTGGACAACAACAGCTGCGAGAACGCGATCAGGTCGCTGGCTCTGGGGCGCAAGAATTGGCTGTTTGCCGGCAGCGAAGCCGGCGGACACCGAGCGGCGACGCTATTTTCCGTCGTCATCACCTGCAAACGGCTCGGGGTTGACCCGCAGGCTTATCTCACCGATGTCCTTGCGCGTATTCCTACGCACAAGCTCTCACGCATCGAAGAGCTGACGCCGCGGGCCTGGCAGGCCGCACGCACGCCCTAACCCGCTACGCCAGCGTACCTGCGAAGTCCACTACGTCGTTCGTCGGACGCTTACGACCAGAGTTTGCCGATGACTGAATGGTGGAGCAGAAGGGATTCGAACCCTCGACCCCCACGTTGCGAACGTGGTGCTCTCCCAACTGAGCTACTGCCCCTTAACCGTTGTTGCCGCCGCGCCGCCAGCCTCTCGCGCTGCCGGTCTCTGGCGCCGCCGACCTCTCGCACCGACGACGTGCCGCGTCTCGGTGTTCCAGCCCCGGCCTACTTCGTATAGTTCGGCTTGCTCTCGGCTGCTTCCTGTTCGGACTTACAATTGATGCAAAGGGTGGTCACCGGTCGGGCTTTTAGGCGACCGACGGTGATCATCTCTC
>JAZDCZ010000296.1:0-5493 GCA_036679605.1 Gemmatimonadota bacterium | reverse complement strand
GGTGCGAGTGCTGATGACGGCGGCGGCTTACGTGATACTGCAAACCTTGCGATGCCGGATGTCGCACACCACAATTGGGCGCAAGCAGGTCAGCACGCTGCGGCTGATGCTGCTCAAGATCGCCGGCAAGGTACGCTCCTCGGTCCGGCGCATCGTGATCCACCTGGCGCAAAACCACCCATGGCGCCGGCAGTGGGAGATGACAGCGCGCGCGTGGGGAGCAGTCCCCATCTGACCCGACTAACTCCAGCGATCATTGCGCGATACCAATGCGACAACCTGTTTCGCGATGCACCGCTGTAGGTGAAAATCGTCGAAACCGATCTCTTGGTCCAAAGAAATGCCCCGACCTCACACGCCAGCGCCGATTGATACGAGATCGCGGCGAGCGAGCGACATATCATGCCCTTTCGAACGTCAATCGGCCTTCGAAGACGCGCTCATGCATAAACCCGGTTAGGAGTGTGAAACTGTAGCCAGTCTCGTTCGTCGCGGAACTTACGAATCCTCGACATTAATGCATCTATCGTCGCTCTGGGGTCATCTATATCGGTCATCGGCATACTCTCCCTCGTGCCCTTCCATCACGGTCAGGACCGTACCTCGGAGCACAAGGTTTATAAACTCCTTGGCCCTACTCGGCCATAACCGTTTTTTCCTCATCTGAATGTAGCTCACGTAAGTCTTCAAGCTGTCGCTGGATCAAACTGTAGGGATCGTGAGAGGCCTAGCTAAGATCGCACAGACGAGAAATTACCATCGGCTGTGACAGTATCACTGCCCCAGTTGGATCGTCCGTACGGAAAAACGATTGCCGCCAACAGGTGCAGCCCATAGAACCGCCACTTCTCGCAACGACTAGTGAGTTGCGGCGTACGGCATATCGCTAACGCCGCGAATCCCGGCCGCCTGAAACCGGGTGATCTCTCCCTGGATCGCCTTCTATATCACGTGAGCCCCGGCACCGGACACCGCTAGCCTGTTACAGCTAAACACGCATCACCTTGACTCAATCCGTTCGGATCTCTACATTTTCGGCGTAGGTGGTGAGCCCCGCAGCCGGCCGCGCTTCTGACTGATGGTTCTCCTGGTAAGGAGTGGGCGATGAACAGGCACAGACCGACGACTCGCATAAGCACCCGCGATCGCTGTGGATTGAACCGGGGTGGTCTTCGTCTAGCATATTTCACTCTCGCCATTGGCCTCATCTGGGGATTTCTGGACCCGCCGTACGCTCACGCCGAACACGGGGCATTCCTCACGACTGCCGACTGCAACCTCCTGCCCACGAGTGAGGCCGATGCGTTTGCGCGGCCAGTTCTAGATGACAGCACCGCTGGCTGGGTGGTCTCGCAACGCTTCGCGAACCTCGTTGATCCCACGTGCCCCGAATTCAGCTTTTTACAAAAAGCGTGCTTGTTTTGTAACCACACGGGGACCGATTATGCGTACACGAACGGTCCGGGCTCCAGCGCTGGCAAGTCGGTCTATGCAATTGCGAACGGCAGGGTTATCTTCGCCGGAACTCACCCGACGCACACTGGGAACGGCGGTCTTATCGTTATCAAACACACGCGTTCTGCCGGATTTCGCATTCCCTCGTTTTCACGCGACTACGTCGCATACGATGAACACTGCCAAGGCAAGAACAACTTCCCCCCTTACACCATCGCTGCTCCAGCCACCGTTACGCAGGAGTTGTTTTCCTATTACCTCCACCTAGATCCCAGTAGCATTCGGGTCGTTCGAGGTCAGGAGGTTTCCATCGGTGAGCAACTCGCTCAGGTCGCAAACGCGAGTCAAATCGCGTTCTCCCCTCACCTTCACTTCGAACTCTGGGCGGACTGTCCCGACCGTGGACCCAACGGCTATGACCCAAAATCGGAGTTCGAACGACGCGTATCCGCTGCAGATAAGGTGACCAATATACACTATGTGGATTATGAAAATGCTATGACGGCACTGAACGGCCCGCAGGAGGTCCTGGACTTGGCGTTTGTCGAGCCGTCGTTGACTGCTAACGTGACGCCGATCGGCCAGGGGTGTTTACCACCACCTGCGGCGAGCTTTGATCCAAACGGGGACTTGTTAGTCGTGTGGCCCGACGGCTGGCTGGGGGGGGAGGTCTCTCACGGCCTCCACGGTCGACGACTCTCGTGGTCAGACCCAAATACTAGTGACCAAGAGCTTGTCATCGCAGAAGATAGTTACGACGCGTTGGGACTTCCCACACTAAATTATCTCCCGCAGATCGCGGTACAACCCTCGGGGACTTTTATCGTTGTGTGGCAACGCGCAGGGAACGACTTAGTGGGATCAACTCAGGAGGTCATAAGTCAGAGATTCGATACTTCTGGCACAGCCATGAGCGCCGCAAACACCCTCGCCGGTACGCTAGAAGGGTTCGCGCCACTGGATGACGGAGGATACGCAGTGGCATGGGAGGCCAGCGACGGTGACATAAACGTAGGGTTTTTTAATTTCGACATGAGTCCGCGATCCACGCCAACGATCATTACAGACGCGACGTCTATTCGTCGGCAGATGAATGTCAAGCTACGCCGGCTCAGCAGCGGCGTTACCGCCGCGGTTTACCCGCAACGGACTGTTTCGTCCGGCATCGGACTCGGCATCAAAATCTTCGAAGCAAGTAGTAGCAAAGTAACATCCACCCACCTTCCGAGCACGGACGGCCTCTTCCTGCTGGATTTCGACTTAGCCGCTCTTACGCCTGACCGCTTACTTGTAGCCTGGGTCACCGCGTTTCCGTTTCCTAGAGACGGTCAGACCCAGCTCCAGCTCTTTGATGGTGCATTTGGACCAGTGTCAGAACCGTGGTCGCTCACGAGCACCCTTGGCGCCAATGGGCTTGAGCTGTCGCGGTTAACTGATCGGGCCGCAGTCTTATCTGTTCAACGATTAGACGAGCAGGGCAGCTCCCCGTTGCACCTAGTTTCCTATCTAGTAGATCCGCAATCACATAGCGACAAGATCTTCGGTCGCGATGATGATCTTTACCCCTGCCTGGGGAGCACGAACTCCACTGCCGCAGCCACCATCACGTCGTATTCTGAATCCAGAGTTGCTGTTGTTAGTGCGGGATACGAACGCGGCGCGTTCCCCCCTGTCGTCGTCCTACGTCGATACGAAGGGGTACGCTCTAGCGAAGCAGACTTAGACTCCGACGGTATCGTAGACAGCAACGACAGTTGCCCTGGCACACCACAAGGAGCCACTAGCGACGGCAATGGTTGTTCGTGCGCTCAGAAAACCTGCGCCGACACCGATTCGTGCACAGCGGACGGATGCGACGACGTGACGGCGCAGTGTACTTTTCCCGAGATTCCGGGTTGTCGGTCCCCAAACAGTTCACTGCGTTTGCTCGGCATAACAATTCAGGGTGGCGGCTCGCCGGGGCCGAATGGACTGGAGATAGGAATAGAACACCCGGTCTCGGTGTCTATCACCAACGAAGGTCCGTTGTCCGTCCCTGCAGGAACGACGGCGGCATATGGACTCTTTGGGTTAGGACCACTCGGTACTGTCTTGCAGTTCTACCAGGCGCTAAATTTAGTACTGCCGGCTTTCGGCCCTGGCGAAACTAAGCAAGTAGAAATTCCGGCGCCATTTGTTGGATTCACGCCCGGCGTAGTCCGTTTGACAGGCGTTTTAGACGCTGATGGATCCGAATCAAGTAACTCCCTCGACGTTACCTGGAGAGACCTGGTCGCGGATCCCGACATACGGTGCCTGGTTGAGGTAGCCGGCGTGATGGGCAACGTTGGGAGCCCCTTCCCCCAAGGCCAGTTTTTAGCCAACGCAGCTACTGTCCATACGATACTTGTACGATCCTATGATCTCACCGGCGCATATCGCGCCATCCTCGGTGAGATTGCCCAGATGGACTTCGACGACCGTACCCCGTGGGTCAATGCTGGCAGAGACTTATTCAGTTTGTTCCACAATATGTTTGTATTGAGTGTTGGTGTGCCCGGACTCGGCTTAGTTTCAACCGCTCTTGATGAAATCTCAGGTTTAGGGTGCTTCGTGACGGGTGCGACAACTCACGAGCGGTTCTCCAATCTCTTGATGGGCCTAACGGAAGGCGCGGGCAGGGTCGCTGCCGGGGCGAAGGAGCGGTTTCTGGCTGCGTTCGTAATGTCGCCTTCGGACCTCATAATCGTGGACAGCGCGGGTCGCGAATCGGCCGTTACAGATGCTGGCGTATCGGCCGAAACGATTCCTGGCTCTGACGGAGCACTCATCCCGCTCACCCCCCCCGTCAAAATCGTGACGATACGAGATGCAGACGACGACTACTCTCTACGGCTGGAAGGACAGACCGACGGCAACACAACGTTGGTTGTATTTCGCCCATTAGACGAATCCGGTGCCGTTCAAGAACTTACGTACGAGGCGATGCCGACGACGCCCGGATCCATTGCCACGCTGGACGCTTCGGCATCAGCGTTGTCTCCCATGCTCATGCTTGATGTCGATGGCGACACCATTTTTGAGTCGGCTATAGCACCGACCCTTTCACAACTGGTTGAAGACGCCGACGCAGATGGAGTCAGCACTCCGGCGGACTGCAACGACCGGAACCCGAACATTGCCCCCACTTTGTGTGATCTGAGGGCCGACGGTATTGACCGCAATTGCGATGGTACGGACGATTGTGCAACAAATTGCGTTTGCGGATTCGCGCGAGGAGAACTAACGATCACAGCATCTGACGCCTTAATCGCACTTCGTACTGCAGTCGGATCGCAAGCATGCGCCAACTGCATCTGTGATGTGGATTCGTCATCGCAAGTAACTGCCACCGACGCCCTATTGCTATTGCGAACAGCGGTTGGAGCAGGAAGCCCTCTCCATTGCCCAGTCTGCTCGGAACTCTGCCTCTAGAATGTATCGTGCCGTCCCGGTAGCCCGGAGAAGTGTTACAAAAACAAATGTTTTTGTGACAGTAGAACCGGCTCGGCTAAGTGGTGGTTTTGGCTACGGCCGGATTAGGCCGCTGCAGGAGGGTTTTTGAGACACCCCTCAACGGTGACCCCAGTGACGCCGAGCCCTTTGGTGCCAACGCCGGTGGAAAAGTGGACCACACCGCCACCGCCAGGATGTCTTTTGCTCGGCCGTCTCTTAGGAGCGCCGTCCGTTCATCGTCAAGTTTCTCTAAACGTAGGATCCGCACGTGCCCTTTCAATCTGTTGCTCAAGCCGCGATCGGGACCTTCGGCTCTTTTGGGGGTGCAGGGCTTAGCGCCCGGTCCGGCGCCGGAAGGGCTTGAGCCGGTTGGGTCCATCAAACAGTTTGGGGTGTACGAGGTTCCCCACATCGTGACGAATATTGACAATATTCGTCACGATGTGCAATCTCAAGGCCATGGCATCCCTAAACGTCCCTATGTCTGAAGAGCTTCGGGCCTACATTGACGAGCGTGTTAGAAGAGGCGGTTTCAGCACGCCCAGTGAGTACGTTCGCTCCCTT
>JAZDCZ010000295.1:0-3165 GCA_036679605.1 Gemmatimonadota bacterium | reverse complement strand
GGCATGCAGACGATGATCCATCTGGCCAATACCCAAGCCACCGACACGGTGGTGGTCCTCAATGACGGCAGCAACGGCGAGCCGGCGATCGTACGCACCAGCGGACCCGATACGTCGATTTCGGTCGTGAATCCTGACGTGGCGATCTATGGCACCGGATCAGCCGGCGGATCGCTTTCCGTGCCGCTCGACACCGTCGATGTGGACCTGCCCGTTAGCGTGCAGACCGACTATATCCTCAAGGGCGATGCCGACTACGTTCAGGTGGTCACTACGATCTTCAACAACGACACGCCTGATCTGGCTCTCTATGTCGGCGGTTACCTGAACCCCTCGGGACAGGTCGAGCCTTTCGGCGTCGGTTTGGGTTTTGGTGACGCTTTGTTCCGTACCGGAACTAACTCTCCGACCATTAAACAAGCCTTACAACACTTCAGCTTCCAAGGACGCCAGGATGCTGCCGGCGTGACCTACGGCATGATCTTCGATTCAAAAACTCAGCTAGGGCCTCAGGGGACGAGCGCGTTCGTGCAGAGCGGGGTCTATGCATGGTCGCATCAGAACGCCTTGCTCAGCCTGCTCAGCTTCCCTCAGCATACCAAGCCGTCGGCCCAGGCGCTTCAAGTTCCGGGTAACGGCAGCAACTCTTTCCGCAGCTGGTTCGTGGTCGGCAGGACCATAGCCGATGTAACCAAGGATCGCACCGAGATTTTTGGCGAGGACAAGGCGGCCATTCAGGGGACCGTTACTGTAAACGGTCAACCGGCGCCGGGAGCGCGCGTAGCCATTTTGAAGGGTCAGGCGGGTGCAACCAACTGTATCACGACGCTGCCTGTGCCGAATTGTAGGAATGTCTTCTCGGCCACTACTACCGACGAGCAGGGGTTCTACCGGGTTATAGTACCTGCCGGAGGTTGGAATGTTGCTGTTCGTGTCGAGGGTACGCCCTATGATACAGGCACCTCGGTGCCCAGCGACGTACAGAATTTGCTTCTCAAGAAGAAGAAGACCGTTGTCCTCGATTTCGATCTCCCGGCTACGGGCCGACTGCAGGTGGTCACCAAAGACCAGGGTGGTTCTTCCATAGCGGCCAAAGTCTCGATTGTCGGAGTTCCCGCCAGTCCGGATCCCGGAAACGCCGATACCGTCGGTGGATTTCTGGATAACTTCGGCCGCTATTTCGGTTCCCCTACCGACAACCGTGACATTACCACTTTCGGGCTGGCCGGTGTCCACTTTACGGATCTGAGCGGCGATACAGGAGCCTTCGACCTGGAACCCGGGACCTACCAAGTCGTGGTCTCGCATGGGCCTGAATTCGATGCGTTCTCACAGCGTGTCACTATCAGCGCTGGCGCGACCACTGTCGTGAATGCAACCGTGACCCAGGTGCTCGATACCAGCGGGTACGTGAGCATCGACACGCACGTGCATACGATGCGTAGCCCGGACTCACACGTTACCGAACATGACCGCGTAGTCACCATGCTGGCCGAAGGCGTGGACTTTTTCGCTTCGACCGATCACGGTTTTGTGACCGATTTCAGCCCGAGTATCACTGCGTTGGGCGCGGGTTCTTTGATCAAGACCGTAGCGAGCGAAGAGACCACCACCTTTGCCTACGGTCATTACAATATATGGCCGCAGACGGTCGATCCTGCCGATAGAGCAGGCGGTGCTTTCGATTGGGGTAATGCCAACGGATTTCCTTCCGGTGGGGTCTACGATAAGTCCCCTGCCGAGTTGTTCGCTGCTTTCAACCCGCTCACCCAGGTTATTCAGATCAACCACTTCAATAGCGGGACGCTCGGACAGTTCAATTTGTTCGGCATGGACTTCGAAGCCGTACCGCCGGTTAGTACGACGACCGTCTACCGTTGCACGGGTACGCCGCAAACCGGTGCATCGCCGCGTGCGGGCCTGCCGTGTCGCCCATTCTTGTGCGGTGGCGGCTCTGAGGACGGTTTGAGTTGTGGCGGAGGTTGTCCGGGCGGTGCTTGTATGGTCGGCACCGAGGACGAGGACTGTCCGGCTTCGTTGTCGACTCCTAACGACAGCAACTGCGAGCCGATTGCGGGAACCCTGGGCTCCCTGATTCGCTTGGATCCGGCGATTACCAATCTCTACGACTCCAACTACACGGCGCTCGAGGTTCTGATCGAGGCCAACCGCAGCCAGATCGAGCGGGCTCTCGGTAATAATCTCGCCGACTGGGCTGCGCTGCTCAACCAAGGCTCGTTCAAGACCGGCGTGGCCGATTCCGATACCCACCATACGATCGAGGTTCAGGCGGCCGGACCGCGAAGCTACGTAGCTTCTTCGGCGCTTACGCCGGGAGCAATCGATCCCAGTGTGTTGGCACTGAGCGTCAACGAGGGGCGTGTCGTAGGTTCGAACGGCCCGTTTATGCACGTGACTCTCACCGGAGCCTCTACCGCGGCTTCTCTCGACCTCGGCAGTCCACTGACGGTGACCGCGGCCGGCGGCGGTGCGGACTCCATAACGGTCGATGTCGAGTCGCCTACTTGGGCCGAGTTCGACACCATCGAGATCTACACCAACAGTTCGGTCTCGTGTGACAGCGAAGTCACCTTCATGGGGGCTATCGGACGCACATGCACGGTGGCTCCGACCTTCACCATTCCTGTTGTGCCGACAACTGTAGCCGGTCTGACGGGTAGTACGAAGCTGACTGCGAGTGTGACTCAGGCGATCACGATTACCACCGACACTTGGGTAATCGTTGTCGTCAAGGGCACCGACGGTGTATCCAGCCCTCTGTTCCCGATGAATCCCCAGGATCTTGACGAAGCGGGCAATGGCTCGCTCAATGGTCTGACCGATTCGGACGGTTCTTTGCCTTGGAACTTGAATGAGAGCGGCGTGCTCTCGGTGGCGTTCTCTAACCCGCTGTTCTTCGATGACCTGGGCGACGGCATTTGCCACAATAACTCGGCCTGCCCTTGACGCATTAGGAGTGTTTTTTAGAAGGCTGGCTGATTGAACTAGCTGATTGAGAAAGCGGCCCATCCCGAGAGCGAGGCTCTCAGGATGGGCCGCTTTCGTTTCAGTCCGCATCCGGGGTTGTTATGATGGGCGTGCCTTCCCGGAAGGGGGAAAGGCACGCTGCGTTACCCACAAACCCAGGATGTATATGAGATTGCG
>JAZDCZ010000294.1:0-40714 GCA_036679605.1 Gemmatimonadota bacterium | reverse complement strand
TCCTGGTTCTTGGGCCTCAAGAGCCCGTCCTTTGATATTGGGAACCTCTACAAGGTATCCCGCCATCGGGAGGTTGGCCTTCTCATCTCAATCTCGGCAGCGCTTCGCGCTGGACGACCCTGAAGGGAGGCCGCGCACTCTTGCCCCATCCGTACAGCCGAGGTGACAGTCCCCGCGTCCTTCGCACCAGCAAGTCGTCACGCGGCTGGGGATTGCGGAAGGAGTCGGTGATTAGATCGGCCGAAACAGCTCGGCTAACAGCGACGTGAGTGCTACGGCTCAGCCGTCTTCCCTTTTCCCTTTTCTCATCTCAGGCGTCATCCGGGCTTGCATCCTGGCCCGGCAGCGCCAAGATTTCCCACATGCCCAAGCCCGCGTTTGACTACCGTAAGCTCTCCGTCGCCGAGCGGCTCCAGCTGGTTGAGGACATCTGGGATAGCATTGCCCAGGAGACTGGTGCCGTCCCGGTTCCTCCCGAGGTCTTGGACGAAGCCGAGCGGCGACTGGCGGAGCATCGGAGCGATGCCGATTCTGCCGTTCCTTGGGAGGACGTAAAGGCTGAGTTGTACAAGCGCGGCGGATGACGCCGCGTTTGCGCTTTCCGGTCACGAGCGCGCGCAGAGCTTCTCGAGGCACAAGATTGGTATGAGACGCGATCACCGGGCCTTGGGCTCGAGTTTGCGCGAGCTGTGGATGGAGCACTGGCGGTGGTGGTGCGGATGCCCGATGCGTTCCCGCCGTTGCGGCCCGATGTGAGGCACGTTGTTCTGCGCCGATTCCCTTATTCGATTCTCTACGCGTACGAGAACGATGAGATCATCGTTCTGACGGTTCACCATCATAAGCGGGCTCCGACGCCCTGGCACCCGGGGCGTTAGGCGACGATCACCGCGAGGCCAGGGTTCGTCTTCCCAAAGACCTCAAGCGCGCCTGGGGGGCCCCTCACGTGTGGTCCCGGTCTGAAGACCGGGCTCGGCCTAGCACAGGGTCCTAAAGGACTTCTCCCCCACTCCCCTACTCCCCTAGTCCCCTAGTCCCCACGCCATGGTTCACCCGGGAGGAGCGCAAGGAGTGCAGCAGCCACCTTGGCGTGTGCCTGCACGAGATCCAACCTGACATCGGTTGTCAAGAACGGAGCCGTATCCTCCACGAACTCTTTGTCGCGCATCTTCTCGGCTACGTTCTTCTCGAACTCCGCTCGCGACACGCGGTGCCCCTCGCGCTCCATGTAGAACTGGAAGGCGTCGACGATCGTCGCGGGCGGGGCAACCCCACGATCGAGCGCGACGCCGAGCTTGCTCATCCCGCACCCACGGAACCTGCGAGCGCCAGGCCGTGATGAAGGCGCTCGGTATCAGGCGTCCTCTTCGGGCGTCGGATCCGTGTTGACCCGGATACCCCAGCGAGCATCGATGAGCGCGCTTCCGCGGGCGTCGTCATCACTCCCCGCCCCCGGGTGCAGTGGCACCACAGCACGGCCGACTCCCGGAACTCGGTTTGAGGCGAGCAAATCGGCGCAGCGCGTTGCTCCAGCGGCCTCCATGAGATAGCCAAGACGCCGCACAGCGGCCTGAGTGTGCCGTTTGGCAAGGCGCTCGAGTTCGCCGACATCGATCTGCGGTGCCAGAGTAAGTAGAACTGAGGTCACGTTGCCTATTCCACCAACGTGGCGGAGGTGGGTCACGAGATCGAATGCGGTGGCCGCAGGGGTAGCCACGCGCATGGTGCCGGTGGGGGTATTGACCATCTGGATCGGCACCTCGACGACGTGGCGGTTCATGATGAAGCGCACTCTGGCGCGGCCGGTCTGGAGGACCCGGGTCGGTCGATCGGTGACGACCTGCAGTTCCTGTGGCTGATGGTGAGCCGCGCCGTACGTGGCTGCCGCCGACAGGAGACCGACGTAGTACGGCTGCTCGAGGTACTGCATGAGCTGGTCAATGTACCACGTTGGGGGCGGGGTGCCGATACGGCGGTATTCCGGCGGGACAATTGCGTAGAATCCCGTCCGGGGGCGCACAACCCGGTGTGCCTGCTGGAGGCGGCGGAGGGTGTCGCGGGTGCTCGTCGTCCAACGGCCGAGCGCGTGTGCGATGTCCTCCCGCGTAAACGTATACCGGCCATCTCCTTGCCATATGGCTATCTGCTGAGCCAGTCGCGGGGGCGGTATGGACACCTCGGGAAACTGGTACTTGAAGACGTGCACTTACATAATAACGTATAAAATCAGTTCTTTTGCAAGTGTTAGTCCTGCGCGCCGGACGGGGACGGACGGAAACGGCGCCGGTCCGAAGACCGGAAGCGTTACGAGACCGTGCACGGGGAGTTGTTGGTGACACCCGTCCCCCATCCTTCGCACCAGCAAGTCGTCACGCGCCTGATCATATCCCTTGGGAATTACCTCAAGGAATGCGGTGTCTGATTCGTAGTGAGTTCTTGCGAGGAATCGGTGCCGCACTGGGCATCATTGCAGAAGACATCCAGTGGAAGCTCCTCAATATCCGAAAGACGGATACCCGGAAGCGAGACGCAGCGTTGGCGAAACTCGAGCGTGTGCTACAGACTTGAAACGGATATCGCCTTCGTCCTTCGCTCGCAATGCGCGCAACGTTTCACTCTTCACATCTCACGTTTCACCATAAATGATCAGCGACATGAGAGTCGCTGCTCGGCTGATGTCGCTAACAGCGACGTGATATCTCTTTGATTCTGCCAACCGGCCTCCTTTTCCCGTTTTCCCGTATCCCTGAACGACCGGATTGTCTCTCCGTCAGCCCCTGAGGATGGCCTCAAACTCGGTGGGCGAGATGATCCGATAGTCACCAGGCGGGGGGACTGCGAGGAGATCCCGATCTCCCGTGACCAGAAACTCGGCTGTTCCGGCCTCGGCGAGCTGGAGGAAGATGCGGTCGTCCGGGTCCGGAAGCCGGGGCAACACGGCGGTCGTCTCTTTCACCTCAACGGGCTCCGCGAAGGGAAGAAAGTCACCGAGAACGGCCTCGATCTCCCGATCGGAGAGGTGGAACTTGGGATAAGACAGGACCCGGAGAAATTCCGCGGCGGTGGCGTGGGAGACCAGCGGACGGAAGTCCCCCGCGATCGACGCCGGCCGAAGCCAGGACAGCCGGCCACGTTCGAAAAGGAGGGCCGAGACGACCACGTTGGTGTCCAGCACCACTCGCCGGATCACTTCCCCCGGGCCCAACGCAGGGCAGCCTCAACATTTCCCTGCTCGATTCCAAGCGCAGCGAGCTTCCTGCGAACCTCGTCGGCCCGCTCGGGGCGGACCGGACACAGTACAATCCGGCCATCCTCCTCCCGCACTTCGAAATAGTTGACACCTGGGAATCGATCCACGACGGAACATGGAAGGGTGATCTGATTCTTCGAGGTCTTCTTGGCGATTGGCATGGCGCTCTCCACTCGTTGCTCCCTCTCCGTAGCCGTGCTCAAGGCAAGGTGAGGAAGAAAGGAAACAAGGATTCCTTACAAATCTACGAGTATCGGAGGCCCGGTCAAGGTGAGAAGAGACCAGCCGCGCGCGAACGTCGGGCACATCTCCTGGGAATGCGCACCCAGTGATCCTTGGCTGGGAATCGGGCGTTCTCCCGTTGTTCGCGCGTTAGAAAACGCGCGCTCGGGTGCGCCGGTGAGTCTGTTTGCGATGGTCCCGGCCTAACAAGGCCGGGCTCGGCCGAGAAAAGGGTCCTAAAGGACTCCCCACTCCCCACTCCCTACTACCTGTTTCACAACCCCTTGACTGCCAGGAATTTAGCCCGCATCTTTCGCGCCGCTTGACGGCCCTTTCGGGGGCTGTTAAAGTACTTTGCGCTACAAAGTTAACTTTGACATCCAGAGGCCGCGTTTGCCGCCACAGCTATCGCTGTTTTTTTCATGCATCAGACAGCGTGTCATTCGAGGCATACGCGTCCATGCGACGGCAGTGCTGCTGTGCGCTGGAGCGGTCGTCACGGCGCACGCCCAACAGCTAACTCCGCAACAGATCGAGCAACTGAGACGCAACCCCGAGCTGGTGCGGCAGCGCATACGCGAGTCGGGCCTCACCCCAGCCGAGATTCGGTCACAACTCCGAGCCGCAGGATACTCCCCCACCCTGCTCGATCAGTTCATGACGGCCGATTCGCTTGCCGTTTTGGGGGGCGTCAGCGAGCAGGCCGCGCAGGCGCTCGGGATGCTGGGCATCCGGCAAATGCAAGCACAGGGATTGGAGGAGGTGCCGCTGCAAACCGGCCTCGATTCGCTCAAGATCTTGGCCGACAGTGCAGAGGTCGATTCGCTGGCGCAAGTCGAGCCGCTCCAAGTGTTCGGGCTCGACGTGTTCGGCGGTCGGACAACCCGCTTCCAGCCGGTGCTGTCCGGTCCGGTGCCGCCCAACTACCGCGTCGGACCCGGCGACGTGATGGTGTTGGTCATTACGGGCGACGTAGAGTTGGCGCGAGAGCTGGAAGTGACCCGCGGGGGCTTCATCGTGATCCCACAGGTCGGCCAGATCGCAGTGGCAAACCTGACGATGGAGCAGTTGCGGATTCTGCTGAGGCGGAGGCTCGGCCAGTCGTACTCCGGCATCCAGGCCGGAACGACGCGCTTTGACATCACGGTCGCGAGACTCCACGCCAATCAGATATTCGTGATCGGCGAAGTGGCCCAGCCGGCCGCGTATCAACTGGCTTCCGTTGCCACCGTGCTGAATGCGCTGTATGCGGCGGGCGGCCCAACCGAGCGGGCCAACTTCCGCAATATCATGGTGCGACGCCGAGGCGATACGGTCGCGGTGTTCGACCTGTACGACTATCTGCTGGCAGGCGATACACGCAACGATGTGATCCTGGAGCAGGGGGATGTGGTGTTCGTGCCGGTGCACGGCATCAGGGCGAGCATCAGCGGGGCGGTCTTGCGACCGGCGATCTACGATCTCAAGCAAGGTCAGACGCTCGACGATCTGGTGCAGGCGGCAGGCGGCTTCGACGTGACGGCGGCGCTCCGCCGCATTTCAATCTCCCGCATCGTACCGCCCAACGTACGTCAGCCCGGCGGAGCCGACCGAATAGTGGTCGATGTTCCGATCGACCAGATAGAGGCCGGGCACGCACCACTCTTCCCCATAGAGGGTGGCGACTTCGTAACCGTATTCGAGGTGCCCGAAGCGATACGCTCGACTGTAGAGTTGATCGGAAACGTCTACCAGCCGGGCACGTACGGCTGGCGGCAGGGCCTACGCCTGAGTGACCTGATCGAGTTGGCGGGTGGATTTCAGTCGGCGGTCTACTCCGGGCGAGCCCACATCGAGCGACTTAACGCGGCCGACTCGACGCGCTACCTCGTAGTAGCAGGGCTACCGGCGGACAGCTCTCTGCCCTACCCCGACGACGTGCTGCTACAGGACTACGACATTGTGACGATCTACGGGCGGGCCGAACTGAGGCAGCCGCGTACGGTATCGATCGCAGGCATGGTCAATCAACCTGGCAGGTTCCCGTTTCGGGGCGGGATGACGTTAAGGGATTTGGTGCTAATGGCACGGGGCCTTCGCGACGGTGCTTGGCTCGACTCGGCCGAGATCGCGCGGCTGCCGGCGGACAGGACGGGCGGCACACTGGCGATCCAGCGGCGGGTGCCGCTGGACTCCACCTATATCTTTGAGCCGGGATCGAGCAGCTATCCCCGACTGCCGGGGCTCCCTGCGCAGCCGAGCGGCGCACCGGAGGTATCGCTCGAGCCGTACGATCAGATCACGATATTCCGCCAGCCGCAGTTCGAGTTACAGCGGACGGCTGAGATTTTTGGCGAGGTGCTGTTTCCCGGCATGTACGCTCTGACCCGAAAAGACGAGCGGGTAAGCGATTTGGTGCGGCGAGCCGGTGGATTGCTGAGCACGGCCTATGTGGGAGGGGCCCGCTTCTTCAGGTCTTTGGACTCGGCGGGTCAGGTGAATGTGGATCTGGAAAAGGTGTTGCAGAACCCCGCCAACGGACACGACATTATGCTACAGCCCGGCGACTCACTCTTCATCCCGGAGTACAACCCGACCGTACGAGTCATCGGAGCGGTAAACACGCCAACGAGCGTGCTGTTCAGCAAGGGCGCCGGCCTAGATTATTACATCGCCAATGCGGGCGGCTTTGCGCGGCTGGCAGACAAGGGGAAGGCCAGCGTGCGTTACGCTAACGGCTCGGCGAAAACCAAGAGCAAGTTCCTGTTTTTCCGTTCCTCGCCTAAGCCTGGGCCGGGAAGTACGGTGCTTGTGCCGGCCAAGGATCCGTCAGATAGAGTGGATTTTGTCACCCTGTTTGGAAATATCGCTTCGATCCTGGTTGGTATAACCACGGTGATTGTGGTGGCGACAAGGTAGGATCGCAACAGACATGGGCAAACCGCTGAAAGCTCTAATCACTGGAATCACGGGACAGGACGGATCCTACCTAGCCGAGTTCCTTCTGGCCAAGGGCTA
This sequence comes from Gemmatimonadota bacterium, assembly GCA_036679605.1. Lineage (GTDB taxonomy): Bacteria > Gemmatimonadota > Gemmatimonadetes > Gemmatimonadales > GWC2-71-9 > JAZDCZ01. Next base: position 34,245 of record JAZDCZ010000294.1, on the reverse strand, counting down.
TGAAGTATTTGGTATCATCCGGCGCTCAAGCACCTTCAATACTGCCAGAATCGACCACCTCTATGATGATCCGCACAATCCGGATGTACATCTGCACTTAGTGTACGGAGATCTCGGTGACGCAAGCTCGCTAAATCAAATCGTCAAGGCCATAAAGCCCGACGAAGTCTACAATCTTGCAGCTCAAAGCCACGTGAGGACCAGCTTCGACATACCGGAGTACACCGCCGATATTACGGGTACCGGCTGCGTTCGGCTACTCGAGGCCATCCGTGAGACGGAGGTCGACACGAAGTTCTATCAAGCCTCAAGCAGCGAACTGTACGGCAAGGTGGTAGAAACGCCCCAGCGTGAGACTACACCCTTCAATCCTCGGAGTCCCTATGCCTGCGCGAAGGCCTTCGCCTATTATTCGACGGTGAACTACCGCGAGGCGTATGGCATGTTCGCATGCAACGGCATACTCTTCAACCATGAGTCGCCAAGACGCGGTGAGACTTTTGTGACACGTAAGATTACTCGGGCAATCGCCAATATTCTTGTTGGTACGCAAGATAAACTATACTTGGGCAATCTGGATGCGAAACGTGACTGGGGTTACGCAGGAGACTATGTGGAAGGCATGTGGCTCATGCTGCAACAAGAAAACCCTGATGATTATGTACTGGCTACCGGTGAGACACATTCGGTACGGGAGTTTTTGGATGAGGCGTTCTCATATGCCGAGTTAGATTGGGCGCAATACGTCGAAATTGATCCGAGATATTACAGACCCACCGAAGTTGACCTCCTCATTGGAGACGCTTCAAAGGCTCATGAGAAACTTGGGTGGGAACCGAAAATCACTTTTAAAGAACTCGTGCATATGATGGTTGACGCAGATCTTGACACCGTACAAACTGCTGAAAACAGCAATAAGCACTTGATAAGGAGGAGCACCTTGTGAAGCGTGCATTAGTATGTGGCGCCGGTGGTTTCATAGCGAGCCACCTCGTAAGACGGCTGAAGCAAGAGGGTTACTGGGTTCGTGGTGTCGACATCAAGCACCCGGAATTCTCCTCATCGGCTGCGGACGAGTTCATGTCGCTAGATCTACGTGATGCCGGAGGATGTGAGCGAGCGTTAGCCCCGGACGGTTGTCACAAGTTCGACGAAGTGTACCAGCTAGCGGCCGACATGGGAGGTATGGGATTTATCCACTCGGCCGAATGCGAGATCATGCGCAATAACGCATTGATTAACCTTAACATGATCGACGCTTCGGCTGAGACAGGAGTAAGCCGGTACTTCTTTTCTTCTTCAGTCTGCATCTACCGGGACATGGCTGCAGGTGAACCGGAGCTAACGGAAGAGCAAGCGTACCCGGCACAACCAGACAATGAGTACGGCTGGGAAAAGCTGTACGCGGAGCGAATGGCCATGGCATATGGACGCCGATACGAGATGAACATCCGGATCGCGCGCTTTCAGAATTGTTATGGTCCAGAAGGTACGTGGACCGGTGGGAGGGAAAAAGCACCCGCAGCCATTTGCCGTAAGATCGCCGAGGTAGAGGATGGCGGCACTATCGAGGTCTGGGGTGACGGCACTGCCATCCGCTCGTACACGTACGTTGACGACATGGCAGACGGCATCCGTAGGCTCATGGACTCCGATCTTGAAGGGCCGACAAACATCGGCTCGCCCGAATACGTATCGGTGAAGGAGCTAGTTGCGACTGTCTGCGAAGTTGCCGGCAAGAATATAAAGGTGCAGTGCGTGAACGGACCAGTTGGTGTGAGGTCAAGGAACTTCAGTAACGACAGAATTTATTCCGCTGGCTGGAAGCCGAGATTCTCGCTTCGGGAGGGGATGGTTGCTACTTATCCGTGGATAGCGAGCCAAGTGGAATGCGCCAGAGCATCGACGCCGGATTCCGCGTGCACCGCAGCGGAGAAACCTGCGTGATCACCGCACACCGTCGCGTGAGGAGCGGACCATGGCGAGCGAGTCGGACCGGATGATGTCCAGAGATCGCGTGAGAAAGGACGTCGGATAACTGGGCATGGCGAACAGCCTCGGCGCATTGCCGAGACCTCTGCGGATCCTGCGATCAAGGCCCCGGACATTGGCCAAGAACCCGACGAATCTGAGCATCCGCGTCGGGTGCGCGACCCATGGACAGCAGGTGCCATGAGGAGCACGTCGGAGGCAGCTCTCCCTGAGGAACCGAACAAGACCAGCGCCCCTGGGCCCGAAGGTACGTTGGAGCAGGTCACGGTCCTGCACATCCTCAGCGCCATTCTAAAACGGTGGCGGCTCGTGGGTGGCGTGCCAGTTGTGGCAGTAGGAGTTACTGGCATCCTATCGGTGCTGGGTCCCGCGAGATACACGGCTACAACGACGATCCTACCCGAGACACAGAGTCAAAATCAGAGTGTTCCAAGCGGACTCGCCGGACTGGCCTCGCAATTCGGGGTTGATATTCAGCAAGGTACTGCCCCGCCGAAGTTCTACGCCACGGTCCTGCGCAGCCGCAGCATCATGGACCATGTTCTGGTGTCTCGCTTCCTGGACCCACGCACAGAGACAGAGCAGGACAGCGCAACGCTACTCGACATCCTCGCCATAGAGGGAGAGGGCCGCGACACCCCCCAGCGACTTGAGCATGGGCGGAAGGCACTCGAAAAAGCGATCTCGATCGGGATAGACAATGAGAGCAATGTGATAACACTGGAAGTTGAAACCCGCTACCCTACACTCTCGGCCGACGTGGCTGACAGCTTGGTTGGGTCCCTCAACCACTTCAATCTAGAAACCCGTCAATCAAGTGCTCATGCCCGCCGAAGCTTCACCGAGGAACGGGTCACTGAGACCGAATCTGAGCTGCACCAAGCCGAGGAAGCGTTGAGACGGTTCCTAGAACAGAACCGTGCGTTCGAAAACTCACCAGAACTCCGATTCCAACATGATCGGCTGCAGCGGCAGGTCACCATCAAGCAGGAGGTCCTGATCACACTTCGTAGGGAGTATGAGCAAGCTCGCATCCAAGAGGTCAATGACACGCCGCTGATTACGGTTATCGATGGTGCAGTGCCCCCCCAACGTAAGTCGAGTCCCCGACCAGTTCGGAACATCGTGGTCGCGGCGTTTCTCGGCACCGTGTTGGCGTTCGCTGGAATGCTTTGGGGCGAGTACGTCGATCGTGCGAGACAGAACAACCGACGGGACTTTCAGGAGCTCGCCTCCCGATGGGAGCGCATCAGGCAAGGCTTTGGGCTTTCTCCAAGATCCGAAGCCGAGGAAGACTCATGACGTGCGCTGCGAACCGAACGGCCGAGCGGTGCGCTGACGCCAGCGGTGAAGCTGAAGTCGCAAATCCCGTCCGTGACGTCCTCGCCGAACTCTGCACCTCCGCCAAATGACTGTGACTACCCTCAAGCCGCTCGCCCGAACTACCTGGGCGGGCGGGTTCCGTATGCGCGGCCCGGCGCTCGTCGGCGGCGCGCACGTGTTTGCCATCGTCGGCCAGTTGCTCCTGTTCAAGCTCGTGTCTAACCTTGTCTCACCGTCGGATTTCGGCCTCTACATTCTCGTCCTCGCAGTGAGCACCGCCACACAGTGGCTGCTTTTTGGCCCCCTCGAACAGACCGCGCTACGGTTCTATCAGGAGGCACAGGAGGAGGGACGGCTCGCCGAGTACTTGCGCACACTGTCGATACTCGCTACCGTCGCGGTCCTTGTTCCGTTCTCTGCCATCCTGATTATTCGAGCGGATCCCATCGAGATCTGGCTCCTCGATTCTGCCATGCAGTCGACGTTATTTGTCACCGTCGGTTTGCTGTTAGGAGTGCTGCAAGGGCTTCTCGCGCTGGGCGCGAGCGTTCTCAACGCATCCCGACGACATTTGGTGACGAGCCTCTTCATCCTTTTCACGCCGTGGGGACAGGTCATCTCCGTTGGCGTCGTGTACGCGCTGGGCACACCACGCCTGGAGGGATTTCTGGGGGGCTTTGCTGTTGCCCTTCTTGCAGTTCTTACCAGCCAGATGTTCGCGATTTGGCGGGTTCATCGACTTCGGGAACCGGTGAACGCCAGTGAACTTCCACAAAACGAGCGGAGTTTGGCAAAGCCGATTGCCCGTTATGCCCTCCCGTTCGTTCTTTGGGCCGTTCCAAGTTACGTGATGCTCTACATCGATCGATGGGTTCTCGCTCGCTTTACAGATAACGACACGGTCGGTATGTACGGCGTTATGATGGTCCTTACGATGAGCCTCATGACCTCTGGCATGGCAGCCCTCCATAGAGGATTGGCGCCAGAGATCTTCGCACTGGCAGGCAAGGGTGATGAGGCGCGGCGCATTGAGCGAAGCATCAAAGTCGTGCGGGCTGTCACTTATGTATTGGTGGCGGCGGTGGCGCCGTTGCTCGTGGTGTACTACCTGTGGCCACACGAGATCATCTCAGTCGTATCAACAACCGCTTATGACGCTGGTGCCCAATTCTTCTGGGTCTTGCTGTTATCGGCATTGTTTTTCGGCATGTCCCAACAAGCTACGTTAACAGGCCTGGTTGTTAAGAAGACCGTCGGTTATCTCTGGATCAGGCTTGCAGTTGGCGCAACCGCCAGCGTGGTTGTGCCATTCTCTGGCGCAAGGTTCGGGCTCGCTGGGGTGGTCTACGGAGTGTTGGCCATCCAGGCACTCCATTTTGCTGCGGTGACGTTTGTCAATACGAGAATCCTCAAGACCTTGGATCATGAGCCCCAAGCAGCGTAGCCCTGAGGCGGCGTTCGGTAGAGCGCCTGTGAGCCCCGCACTTCTTCGAGCGCACTACGGGTTGCCCCCCGGCCCCAACGTCGCTGCACTTGCCACAGTCGCCTTGTTAGCGCTCATACTGGCGAGCGGTAGTGCGTACGTCTTGCTCCTCCTTGATCCCGTCGCAAGCGGGAGCACCCAATATGCGGACTGCGTCCAATGGCAGATGCATGACGGCTGTGGCCTCCAGCTCTGGGACAGCCTGACCTATATGAAGACGAGCGAAGACCTAGGCATCGCCAACGTCGTCACCAGGTTTTTGGACACGATCACAAATCTCAAGGCCAGCGTGTTCACGATGAACAACCTCGGCCTTTACCTGCAAGGTGCCCTTGCCTACCACCTAACACCCTGGGCACCTCAGCTGTTCATATTTGGGATGAATTTTCTCTTACTTGTTCTCGCCGTTAGACATCTGCTTCACTTGGGCGATAACCTCGGGCTTAACGTGAGTGCGAGAGCAATCCCGTTGATTCTGCTGAATCCGCTGACAACCTACTACGCCCTTTCGCTGACCAAGGAGATCTGGGGAATCTTCTTCATAGCGGCGTTTGCTAGGTACTGCTCGGAGTCACGGTATGGCACCGTTCTCGGTCTCGCACTGGTGTCAGTTGCGTTCCGCAGCTTCTACCTGCCGGTCGCACTCGGGTTCATCGCGGTTAGGGTGCTCCGCGCGAAGATGATATGGTACCTCCTGGCAGCCTCGCTCCTGCTAGGTCTGCTGGCGCGGGTCGATTTGGACGTCATCAGAAACCTCCAGGCCATCCGGCTCTATCGCGCGACAGAGTTGGGAGCGCAGACGGGTCAGCTGATGGCCGCCTTGGCGAACGTTCAGGCCTATCCGTTCGGACATCTCATTGCGGCACCCATCGTCGCGCTCGTCAGCACCGTGTCGCCGATGCTGAATCCCAGAGCCTACGAGAACATCTTGGACATCGGCTGGTTCGGTAACATCACCTCTTCCTACTTGATGGCATTCGTCGCGGCAGCAGGCATAGCTCGCTACCTACGTACGCGCCCGATGAATATGGCTCCCGTAGGTAGGTATATAGGCCTTTTCCTGATTCTCATCACGATGTATCCTATCTCCTATCATCGATATTTGATTCCGATCTACCCGCTGTTGTGTGTTTGGGCCTTCGGAATAGCACCCGGCCAGCCGCGCGGTTCGTTTGCCGCTCACGACGTCATACGCACAAGTCCCACCACGTGCGCAAGTTCGTGATGAACGTCGAGCTTCGAGAGAAGAGTTTTCAGCGGACCAAGCGACTGATTCTGGCGACACCCGGCCTCGGACGGCTGGCCGCGTGGCAGAAAGCTCGGCGGCTCGAGCGGCGCTATGCGCAAACCGTGCGTGGGTACTCGGCTGCAACCCTTGTCACCAAGGACGCAGGAGTGCTCCTTTCAAGTCGCGGTGGAGTCCGGCTCGCGCGGCTGCGCTCACGTCGAACTCCCATCAGGATCCTATACGTCGGGACTGATTACATGCAGGATTCAAGCGGCATACTCCAGGCGTTGCAGCGACTTGGTTCCGTTGTGGCTTTCACTAAGGAGGATGGCACTTACGGCCAGGCGACGAGCAAAGGCCAGATGAGCTTCGGCTTGAGCGAGTCCAATGGCAGGAGGCTGATCGAGCTGGTCGCTGGTGCAGCCAAGCGTGACGAGGCGTTTGACCTACTTATCGGCCAGATGTGGGACGGTTACATGCCTTGCGGGGTCTTGCAGCGCGTGAAGGAGGATCACGGCTGCATTGTCGTCAACATTGCCATGGATGACCGGCACACGTTTCAGCCGGAGAGAAAGCACGGCCGAACGTTCTCAACGAAGGGACTGATTCCAGGCATAGACTTGGCAGCAACGGCCGCCCCCGAAGCGGTGCATTGGTACCTCGCGGAAGGCTGCCCAGCAGTGTTTTTCCCAGAAGCTAGCGACGCAGAGCTCTTTCACCCAATGCCTGAGCTCGGGAAGGCCCATGAAGTGACATTCGTGGGTATGAACTACGGAATCCGAGCACAGCTCGTGGAGGCATTGCGACGCACGGATATCTCGGTCACGACGTATGGCAGCGGCTGGCCCAACGGTCGGATCGACACTGAAGAGGTGCCTCACCTGTTCGCACAGTCCAAGCTCATTCTCGGTGTTGGCGGCGTGGGGCAGTCGCGGACTCTCTGCGCCTTCAAGTTGCGTGATTTTGACGGTCCGATGAGTGGCTCTTGTTATCTCACCCAGGACAATCCGGACCTTCACCGCGTCTTCCGAGTTGGCGAGGAGATCGTCGTGTACTCCACAACGCAGGAGCTGGTGAACAAGGCCAGCTCACTCCTTCTCGACGACAGATTTCGCGAAGCCATCGCTGCCATGGGACGTGCCCGCTGTGCTGCCGAGCACACATGGAACCACCGGTTCCGCTCGCTCCTTGACTTCCTGCGAGGCGAATCTGCGAATCATCCTTTTCGTGGTGAAAGCCCATTGGAACCGATCAGGATCGGATATGACGCAACCCACTGACCTCGCAGCTGGCCCCGGGATGCAAGAACACGAGGAGCCAGCAGCCTCCGAAACGGGTCTTACTAGGAACTGTTCGACAGCGTGACGCGCCAGGCGCAGGAGCGCGAATCAGACGCGCCGGGTACCACGGGACAGCCAATCGTCTCGGTCATCACGCCGGCTTACAATGCTGAAAGAACCATCGCTGAGTCAGTCGCGAGTGTCCAGGCCCAGACGTTCCGCAATTGGGAGCTGATTATCGTTGACGATTCATCCGAAGACGGCACTCGTCCCATCGTGCAGAGTCTAATGCGCGACGCGCGAATTCGGTTGGAACACACCAGCACCCGCGGCGGCGCTAGTGCAGCCCGCAATCTCGGAGCAACTGTGGCGAGCGGGCACCATCTGGTGTTTCTGGACTCCGACGACGTGTGGTTGCCAAGGAAGCTCGAAGCACAAATCCGTTATCACGAGCAACACCCCGGTTGCATTGTCAGCCATACGGATTACCAGATCGTTAATCACCGGGGAAACGCTCGACGTGTTCGCCTACGTCGTCTCGATTGGCTTACTCTGCGTCGCGGGCGGCTGCTGCCTCTTCTGTACATACGAAATGTCGTCGGGACGTCAACCGTCCTCGTTGAGCGCCGAGTGTTCCTTGAGCATGGCGGATTCGACGAAACATTGCGGGCCTGCGAAGACCAGGACCTGTGGATCAGAATTGCCGAGGCTGGGCATCGGTTTGGGTATCTCCCAGATATCTTGACGCGGCATCGCCGAAGTCCCACTTCGTTATCCGCCGAGCCCGGTATCTTGGAAGATACGTGGATGGCGGTCCTGAGGAAACGAGTCTTAACGAACGACAAAGTGAGACCGCGAACCAAGCGATTAGCACAGGCATATTTCTACGCGTACTTTGGCCGGCGGCGACTCGCCAGCAAGGATTACCACGTGGCTCATCGCTATTTCGGTCTGGCGGTCAGGAGCAATCCCGCGGGTATCGTCACTCTTGTCGCCGCACCCTTCTGGGCCGTTACTTACATCCTCCATTCCTTGGAAAGGCGCTAACCCGTGTCTGGAATCCACAGAGAGCAGACCCTGAGGCAGGTGCTGAGGAATTCGATCCTATTCGGTTCATACCGATCGGTATCTCAGAGGATCCAGCTCAGACGGTGGATACGGCACGGCAGGACACCTCCTCCACCGCATTTGCTCAAACAACGCGTTGTGCAACGTTACGCCTCGGGTTACAACCTATCGACCTTCGTAGAAACAGGAACGTATCAGGGAGACATGGTCAGCGCGACTCGGCGAACCTTCGACAGAATCTTCTCCATAGAGCTCGACGCTCAGCTGTACGCTCGGGCGACGCGACGCTTCGCGAAGTACCGGCATATCACCATCATGGAGGGCGACAGTTGCCATGCTCTGGCCTGCATCCTGGCTGAGGTCCGGTCACCCTGCTTGTTCTGGCTCGACGCGCACTTCTCGGGTGGCAGCACGGCTAGGGGTGCGAGCGACACACCGATAATGCGCGAGCTCCAGCAGATTGCAGAGCCCGACACCAGAAGCCACATCATCCTGATAGATGACGCACGACTGTTTGGAAGCGCGCCAGATTATCCTTCGATTGATCGGATGATCGAGGCAGTGGCGGACAAGTTTCCGAATCACACCTTTGACGTGCAAGACGATATAATACGCATATGTCCGCGACGCCAAACCAGCCGTTAGCGAAACCGTTGTACGATAGCCGCGCACCCTGGCGGTTGGGCAGCGCCCTTGCCTAAGATGCTGTTCTGAAGCTCTCTAAACCTCACGCGACGTCGTTACGATTATGGCCATCTCCTTAAGATCCGCTGGGCTGCGACTCGTTCAGTTCATTGGGTTTGATCCCCGTCCGCTCTCTTACAGGATCCGTGGCTTTCCGACCTTTGTCGCCAACGGTTATTTATACGCACGGCGTAATGTCGACGCCCATTTCCCGCTGAAGCTGCGTTACCTGTTTCCTCGTTACGTCGACCGATATGCCGACGCTGGCGTCGCGAAGGGGCACTACTTCCTTCAGGATCTGTGGGCTGCGAGGAAAATCTTCCGCAACAACCCAATTGAGCACGTCGACGTCGGATCCAGGATCGACGGTTTCGTCGCGCACTTGCTGACCTTCCGCAGCGCTACCGTGGTGGATCTCAGACCGTTGAGAAGTAGTGTCCGAGGCTTGATGTTCAAACAGGGTGACATCACGCGACTCGGGTTTCCAGACAGATCAATCGAATCGCTGTCCTGCCTCCACGCCATTGAACACATAGGCCTCGGACGATACGGTGACGAGGTCGATCCGGACGGGTGGAAGAAAGGACTTCGGGAGCTACAACGCGTTGTCAAGGAAGGCGGACACTTGTATCTCAGCACGCCAGTCGGTACACAACGTGTATTCTTCGACGCTCACCGCGTCTTTGCAGCTACGACGGTAATCGACACCATCGACCAATTGGAGCTCGTGTCATTCTCGTACGTGGATGATGCGGGCGATTTGCATGAAGGTGTTGAGGTCGCAACACTGCCAGACTTGGAGTACGGCTGCGGTCTGTTCGAGTTCGTTCGACCCCTCTAGATCCGACACTTGGGGAGTGAAGCGCGCCGGTGGGCTGCAGCCTCCCCTTACAACCCGGCCAGCCGAGAGCGGGACGAATAGTGATCGGTTTGCTCCGTGCGGTGTTCCGGGGGTGCCAACTCCGTCGCGAGCGCGCTTCCGGCATCCACCAGCTCTGACGCGTCGACCGTCGCCTCAGCTAAACCGCGGGGGCGTTTCCTAACGAGCCTATACAACAAGGATTTGATGGACCATGGAGCCAGGCGGAAGGCTGTAAATAGCGCGAAGGTGAGCAGAAACTCGGTCCCCGTCAGAGTTCCCCGTCGATAACACCTGTATCGCACCCGCAAGTCGCTGCGGATATGTCTCACCCCTCCCCGTCGCATGCGTTGGTGCCGCGTCACGCGGACCCACAGCAGAGATTCCTGAACGACGTGAAACCGGGCTCCACTAGCCACCAAGCGCATGAAAAGGTCGTAATCCTCTAACTTGCCGGCGAGCGGATCGTACCCTCCCGCTGCCAGGACGACACTTCTACGAAACATGATGGTGGGATGCGAAACCACGGATCTCCACTTCAACGCTCGCACAATTTGATCGTGCAGCTCCGGCGCGGTCTTGATCCGATCGACGCACCGTGGATCTTCCCGGAACTCGGCGTGCCAGGAGCCGAGCACATCGACAAGTCCATGCTCGGATAGCACTCGCCATTGAGTTTCCAGACGGTGGGGTGCGGAGATATCGTCGCTGTCCATCCGAGCAACTATCTCGTGTCGGCACTCCCTAAGGCCGGCATTGAGAGCGGTCGCCAGGCTCTGTCTGTCGGGTAAACGGAGACTGGTGAACTCCACCCCACGGTCGTTCCGCGAGTATGCCTTGATTACCCGTTCTTGGTCATCGTCTACGGGACCATCAAGAACGAGCACTACCTGCTGCGGAAGGAGCGTCTGGTCAAGCAAGCTTTGTAAGGACGTGGCGAGGTTAGTCGCCGATTCGTCTCGATGAGTTGCCATTAGGACGCTGATAGGCGCCAGCTTCACAACCCGAGCCTCCTGAATGCACGCAAACCAGAGCGTGGTGAACAACCCAGTGAGATGTCGTGGTCCACTCCCAACACCGATCAATATGCTCCTGTGCGCTTCATGACGGCGGGGAGCGTCTGCACTAGGATTCGCAAATCCAACCACAACGACCACCGATCAATATACTCCCGATCCAATCTCACAACTTCCTCAAAATCGACAACCGCACTGCGCCCCTCCACTTGCCAAAGCCCCGTGATGCCCGGCTTCGCACCCAGCCTGGTGAAATGCCGATCAGAATAATCCGCTAGATCTGCCTCAAAGAATGGCCGCGGCCCAACCAACGACATCGTGCCCACGAGCACATTCCATAACTGTGGTAACTCATCCAGGCTCCATCTGCGCAGCCACGCACCCACGGGAGTCACCCGCGGATCATCCGGAATCTTGAAGAGCCGAGGGTCACCCGTGTGGTTTAGGTGTGCGACTGATTCCTTCTCATCGTCAGCACCATCCCTCATCGTCCGGAACTTGAGCAGCCGGAAAATACGCCCGCCGTAACCGACTCGCTCATGGGAGAAGAACACGGGCCCCCTGGAACCCATCTTGACAACCATCGCTATGGCCGCAAACAACGGTGACAACACCACGAGCCCAAGCACTGATCCGATGACATCGATCACGCGTTTGATGAGCAGTTGTCGAGCCTTGAGAGCCGGCACAGTGAGTTCGACGAACGGAATCCCGCGATGCCAAACCAACCCAGCCCGCTGGCGTGCTACCCCATCGAAACGTGACACCGAAAGCACCTGGCAGCCCGCTACAGTTGCTGCTTCAACCACACGCTGAAAGGAGTCGTTCGGCAGCTCGCCGCACAACACCACAGTGTCGGCTTCCGTCTCATGCAGGATGTTCCAGATGTCAGCCACCACGCCCAATCGACCATCACCGTTCCCGCCGACCTTGGCCTCGGGTCCGCCGTTCGAACCGTACACCCATCCCAATGGCATCATACTCCCGTTACCGGTTAATCTGCTATACACCCTGGCGCCCGTAGGGTCGTGTTCGTCACCCACAAACAGCACCCGCTCCGCTCCATGCCGCCGCGGGAGGAATCGGACTACACTCCAGTCTATGATCAGCCGCTCGAGTGCGATCGTCGCCCAAAGACCTACCGTAGTTAATGCAAACTGGAGAGCCACCGTAAGTAGGCCAACATCCCAAATGCTTTGCCACAACACCAAGGCCCCTGCCATCGACACACCTAGAAAGAGGCACCCCACATCCTTTCTGCAATCACCGCGTCCGTAGGTACCGGCCACCAGCAGGCCCAACCATAATGCTGCCGCGAACTCCAAGCCTCCCAAGTAGCCCAGGGGAAGAACTTGTCTAGCGACGCTGGCGACGCCATCACCCAAGATTCCGCCGTCTCGCACAAGCCGGATAGTCGAGCGCACCGCCAGGAACGCGCCGATATCCGCACCCGATAACACAACGACCCGGGTGATGGCACGCAAGAAGTGGCGTCGAAACCTCCCAGGCGCGCGCCGCTGCAAAAGCATCCGCGACGGGGTCTTTGGCCGCGTATCAGGGACGGTGCGGATCTCTCCACTCGGAGTGGGTCGAGCTGTTGTAGTCACTTAAGGGTAAACTCTCGAACCACAGGCGCTACAACTATCGTGCGGAACGGCTAGAAAGACCCTGTTTCTCAAAATGCGATGCACTTAGACCCTATCCATTGGAACTTCATTGAGAACTCAACGGCGACCCGGCGAGGTCGAAACACGGCGTTCCGGAACGGAGTATATTGAACCGGAACTCCCCTCCCGTCAATACCTTACACGCTTTTGCCGCCCCAAAACCCTCCAAACAAACAAAAGACGACACTCATGTTGAAAAGTTAGCGCTCGCGCACCGCAAAATGTCACACCCAAACTCCGAACGCTGAGAGCAACTCCCGGAAAAAGTGTCACTTGGTAACGCCCCGCGCCAGTGGTAATTCCCCTACACACCTCCGGGCAGTTACCCTAACACCACTCAACGCCTCTACACTCTGCACATTAGGCGTCAATAATGCGTCATGTGCGTGAAGATACCGGTAAATTTTTCTGAGATGGGGATTAGAATGGGGAGTGGGGAGTTGGGAGTAGGGAGTGGTGAACACATCGACGTCGCTGTGTGGCGTGGGTGCTACAGTCTGGTTTGGTGGGAGTGGGGAGTACCTTCGATGTTCGACGTTCCTTGTTCGATGTTCGATATTCCCGCTTCCCGCCTCTGTTCCTACCGCCCAGTTCTACCGCCTCGTCCGCCGCCTTTCACATTTCACTTTATTTTCCCGGGCTCAACCACCTCAACGTTGAAATAGCGCGCATACCCGCGATCGCGACTAATCAACCCGAAGCCCGCCGCTGCAGCATGCGCGCCGATCAGGAAATCAGCCAGCACTCGACGCCTGCTCCCCCCGCGCCGCCGGTACCGCTCCAACGCCTTGCCCGCGAGGAACGCGGCGTCCCACGGTATCGGGTCCCGCCGGAACAGCGCCGCCGGAACGAGTTCGTCCAGTTCCTCCCTGGACGATACAAACGCGCCAACTTCGGCGTAGACGATCGGGTTGATCACCATCACCCCGTCCCGCGCACACTGGGCCAGCTGTTTCCTGGACGCCGGGCCAAACCGAGGGTCGGCCCCGATCACGTCCAGTAGGACGTTGGTATCCACGAGCCACTGCTTCATTCCCGCAGCAACCTCATGAGTTCCTCGGTCGACCGCCCGAACTGCTTGCGGCCGTACAAACTCTCCACGGCTGCCGCACGTTGCCTTTGGCTTCGCACCAATCGGAGCGCACCATCCTTGACCTCAAACTCCACCTCCGTGTCAGCCAGAAACCCGAACCGCTCCCTCAGCTCCTTGGGGATCGTCACCTGACCCCGTTCCGTCACTTTCATCGGCCTCTCCTGCAGTGGGAGTACAGAATAAGAATACGTATTCGGTATAACTAAGACAACGGGTTCGGATAGGGAGAGTGGGGAGTGGGGAGTGTCGTAGTGGACCGGCAGCCTCCCTTCAGGGTCGTCCAGCGCGGAGCGCAGCATGGCGAGCGTTTTAACTCTCGAATGACGGGCGGGACCACCTCAAAGCACAATCTCGGATCGGGCTCAGCGAGCGTTTTCCAACGCTCGAATAAGGTCGATGTTCGATGTTTCCTTTTCCCGCCCTAAATCCCCTCACCCGCGTCCAACAACTCACGCACCCATTCCACCGCTTCACGCGCCAGAGCAAGCGCGCCTTCTGCTGCGTCTCGGGTGTACACGTCGGCCGGAATGCCGTCGGGCAGACCATTGGGGTACCGTGTCGCCACATAGTAGCTGTCCAACAGGGCCCAACGCTTGGCTCGCTCGGCAAACCTCGGATCGAACCGCTCTGCGGCCGAACATAAACGCTCCACCGAGTGGCCGAGCACGATCTCCTCTCCCTGGCTATACAGGAACGCCTTTATCGCCTTCTCGGTCACCTGCTGGGCAAGGAAACAGGCTATGTGCCAGCCCCCTTCCTTTACGAGGTGATCGACCCAGCGGAGATCCACAGCCGCCTGGGCGAGCCACCGCTCAGCCTCTTCTCGCGGGCTCTTTCGCATACAGTACTCTCCCTGTTTCGAGCGCGCGCTTGACGAAGCCGTGATCGCGCATTCGGGCGAACTCCTCCGGCGTGTAGACCAAGAGATCGCAATCAACCCCCAACCGAAGCCGGCTCCTTATGTTCGCGCCACGATGGATAAAGTCCTCCTGACTCTCCATCACCACAAGCAAGTCCAGATCGGTGAACAGATCGCGTCGTCCCGCGGCATACGAGCCGAACAGCACAACCAATTCCACTTCCGGCATAGCACCCAACTCGGCGGTTGCGGTTTCCACCGCCCGGCCCAGCGCCTCTACGTACTCCACACGCTGCCGGTCGAGTGAGAAGCCCGTCTTATCCGGCACTCGCTATCTCCACCGGTCGGCCGACGCATTCGCCCATTCTCCGGCCTTGTGAAATCGAACCTTCCGGACTGTCCATGGGATGTAACCTAATGGTGAAATGTGAAAGGTGAAAAGTGAAAGGATTAGCGAGTGGGGAGTGGGGAATATCCAATATCCAACAGGGTCTATCGAATGTCGAAGTACTGGCTACTCGCCCGTTTCCCGTTTCCCGCCTCGTACCAGCCCCCGCTTCACTTCGACATTCAGAAATCCCTGTTCAATATTCGATATTCTACTTCCCGTTTCCCTCAAACCCCATCTGCCTCCAAATACCGCTCCACCTGTTCCACATACCAGGAAAACTGATCGATGGCATCGCCCACAGCCTCGAGTACGATCGCGTCATCGAGATCCTCGTACTCGTGGACGAGACGATTTCGCAATCCCGCCGCGGGCGCAAGGAGATCGGCCAGGTCCTCGCCAATAACGCCCTGCCGGCCCAGCTGAACGAAACTGGTGAAGTAGTCCGTGGGGGACTCGCCCAGCGCGCGCAGCACGTGCATGTTCACATCCACTGCTGCCTCAACGGTCTCCTGTAACAGGCGCTCGGTCCCCTTCTGGCGGAACCTGTCGGCTCTATATTCGGCAACGGTCAAATCTCGGACAACCGCGAGATCATCCAGGTTGCGCCGAATGGTGGCGAGCTTCCGCCGAGCCAAAGCCGCGTCGAACTCGGTCACTTTTCCCTCTCGACGTTTCCCTTTTCCCTTTTCCCTTTTCCCTTTCCGTTGCCCTCCCCTGCCGCAAAACGCTCAAGATCTTGCCGCTCCATTTCGCGGAACTTGCGCGTGTCCCAATACCGGCGTGACGCCAGTGACACGAAACAGGCGAACTCGCTCTGGGCTCCCTCATACAGTGGGATACCCTCCTTGGCCACCAGCATGAGCAGCAGAGGATCGGCACGGCTTAGATCGCTCACATCTATTTGCTGAATTCTCAAAGCCTGAATCAGCCGATTGGTGAAGTCGATCGTGTCGAGCGTGACACCCCTGGCCGGCAAGACCGCCAGGTCCACATCCTCGCACCGGCTATCTCCCCTCCCGACAGAGCCGAACAGCACGATCAACCGGCACTTAATCTCCCGACCGACCTGCTCTGCTACTTCGCGTAGACGCTCGAGAGTTGGGAGATTTTCCATGGGATGTAACCTAATGGTGATAGGTGAATGAGCTACAGTGAAACGTGAGACGTGAAAGGTGAAAAGACCCCACTCCCCACCAGTCGCTTGATCTACTGTCGTCCGTGAGTTAGAATCGTTATTCATGTCTTAGTGTTCTCAAGTATCAAATTTCGGATGAAGTGACCGTTTATCGTGGATAACGCCATGCAGCATCATTTTTCGGGGCCGGTGACCGTTTTTCGGGATGGGCACCTTCCTGAAAGGGCCACGCTGAGCGGATACAGCGCCCTCATCCATGGCTATGAGCTGTCCGTGCCGCTGCCGCGCACGCTCTCTGCGACCGGCGAGCGCCACAGGGTGATCGACGAGCGTGGCTGGCGCATTCTCACACCCCGCCACGCGCCACGTCCCACTCTCGAAGGACATCTGACTTTCGCGCTTAAGTACGAAGGACTCGACCTTGCCGTCCTCAAGCACCTCTTCCTCACAGTTGGCGCCGCCGATATCGAGACCCTCGTGCGCGCCAAGCCTACGGGCGGCTATGCGCGGCGCATCTGGTTTCTCTATGAGTGGCTGACGGGACGGAGACTCGATCTCCCCAACGCGGACGCAGGCCGGTACGTGCCGGTGGTTGACCCCGACCGCCAATGGGCCGTTGACGGCGAAAACTCGCCGCGTCACCGTGTTAAGAACAATCTGCCGGGGACGCCCGATTTCTGTCCGCTCGTCTTCCGCACGCCGGCCCTCGATCGGTTCGTCACCATGGACTTGGCGGAGCGCGCCCGGGAGATCGTAGCGAACGTGCCGCGCGATCTGCTCGCACGGGCCGCGGCCTTCCTGCTCCTGGAGGATTCAAAGTCCAGCTACGCCATCGAAGGCGCGCCTGCACCACAAGACCGCATTCAGCGCTGGGGGCGCACCATCGGCGAGGCAGGTCGTGAACCTCTTGAACTCGCAGGATTGCTGCGGCTGCAGCGCATCGTGATCGGTGATACTCGTTTCGTCAAGCTTGGTCTCCGCCTGGAAGACGGTTTCGTGGGAAGGGATGACCGCGACACGCGCTTGCCCGTACCCGACCATATCAACGCTCGGCCGAGTGATCTCCCATCCCTTGTGGCAGGCATGATCGCTTTCGACCAAGGGCAGGCGCAGCAGCTCGACCCGGTGATTGCCGCCGCCGTGCTCGCGTTCGGTTTCGTCTATGTCCATCCCTTCGACGATGGGAACGGCCGGCTTCACCGCTTTCTCATCCACCATGTCCTCGCCCAACGCGGCTTCAACCCACCGGGCGTCGTCTTTCCGGTATCGGCCGCGATTCTCGACCGGCTCGACGAATATCGCCGCACGCTGGAGGACTATTCCCTGCGGCTCCTGCCTGCGATCGACTGGGAGCCGACGGCTGACTTCAATGTGCGCGTGCTAAACGACACCGGTGACTTCTACCGCTTCTTCGATGCCACACCGCAGGCGGAATTCCTGTACGACTCCGTCCGTAAGACCATCGAGGAGAACCTGCCGCACGAGACGGAATTCCTCCGCCGCTACGACCGGTTCCGCGCAAATGTGGAATTGATCGTCGACATGCCCGAGCGGTCCATCGATCTCTTGTTCCACTTCCTGCACCAGAATAGCGGCCGCTTGTCAGGGCGGGCGCGAAACAGTGAATTCGCGAGGCTGACAGACCGGGAAGCCGAAGGAATGGAACAGCTCTATGGTGAGCTGTGGGGAGATGCGGGCAGTACCGCACCGCTTCCGACCCACCACCGGGCGGTAAAGGGCGGTACCCCACCCGTCCCCGGCACCCAACGGCGGTAGGAGCGATATCACCCCGTTCTACCGCCTCGTTTTCGCCCGCCCAGCTGGCCGCTAGATCGGCCGGAACAGGTGTTTCAGCTCGATCGTCAGGGGCTCGCTAGCTCCCTCAGGCTGCCACACAACACGCTCCCGCGCGACAGTTGGGAATGTGGCCTCGGGCGTCCACAGCTCAACGCTCTTTTCGTCGGGGTCAACTATCCAGTACAGCGGAATTCCAACTTCCTGGTACAGTCTCCGTTTCGTGAACCTGTCGTGGCGGCCGGTGGACGGACTCAAGACTTCGACGGTGAGAAGAAGATCCTGCATGCGCGACCAATCGAGAGTGCGCGCTTGTTCCAGATTCACAACGAACAGATCGGGCTGCACCAAGATGTCGGGACCCCATGAGATATCTGCCGGCGAGGCAAACAGGTGAGCAATCGAATGTTCTGTGAGAAAATTTGCGAGGGCCACATGCATTCGCCCTACGATCTCCTGATGCCAGGCACGCGGGGCCGGTGTCACCAGCAACTCGCCATGCACTGTCTCGTAGCGCTTGCCGTCGTCCGGCAACGCAAGAACCATCTCCGCAGAGTAGTAGACAGGTGCCGCCATACCCATAATGTCGCCTCGGCGATATGTAGATTGCAAGTAGGATACACGACCTACTATACGTTGTCCGTAGCTCGTTTCCCGTACCTTTTCTACGCACTGTGGAGCTTAAAATTCACGGCGAGTATTAGGGACTCCCCTTTCCCTTTTTCCGCTGTTCTGCCGCCCAGTTCTACCGCCTTGTTTGTCACATTTCCCTTTTCCCTTATCTTGCTGACCGCCCGGGCATCCAGCTGCAGCGCCCTAAGACCACAGACCAGGAGAGGCACACCGTGCTCGACATAGCAACCGCCGTCGGTACCTATTTCGGGACCCGGGCGCCCGCCGAGGTGGCGGTGGCCTACCTGTTCGGTAGCCATGGAACGGGGCGCTCGCACAGCGAGAGCGACGTGGATGTGGGCGTGGTGGTGGATCGCGTCGCGCTACCCGAACGCGCCGACCGCAGCCGGCTGGCCGTCGGGCTGGCCGGCGAGCTGATCGCGGTTACCCACATCAACGAGGTGGACGTGATCGTACTTAACGACGCGACCCCCGAACTCGCGGCGCACGTGGTGCGGCAGGGCCGCCGTGTATACTGCCGGGACGCGGCTCAGGACCACGCTTTCGTGCGCACCGCCCTGCTGCGGAACGCCGATCTCCGGCCTTTTCTGGAACGCACCCGCCGCACCAAGCTCCGGACCTTGGCCCGGTGACCTTCCTTGCCGAACGCCTGGCAGATCTCCGGCGGCATCTCGCCCGCGACATGAGAGTCGCGGCTCGGCTGATGTCGCTAATAGCGACGTGCCTTCTCTTTTGATTCTGCCAATCCGCGCCCTTTTCCCTTTTCCCGTGCGATGGTCCCGGCCTAAGAGGCCGCGCTCGGCCAAGAAAATGGTCCTAAAGGACTCCCTACTCCCTACTCCCTACTCTCATTTTTTCACATTTCACATTTCACTTTAGTAACACCTCCACGATCCGCCCCGCGGTCTTGCCGTCCCAGCGCTCGATCTTGGCACCACCTTCGACGCGCCGCGCTGGCGCCCGTTCGGCGGCCTCGAGAATACGCTCACGTTCCGGCGGCACGAGCTGGTTGGTCCCCTCGGTACACGTGATCGGCCGCTCGGTGTTGGGCCGTACCGTTATGCACGGCACACCCAAGTAGCTGGTCTCCTCCTGCAGCCCCCCGGAGTCGGTGATCACGATCCCCGCCGACGCCACCAGGCCGAGCATCTCCAGATAGCTCACCGGTTCGATTAGTCGGAGGCCGGACGCCGAGTCCACCGCTGCACCGGCTCCCAACCCATCGATCCGTTCACGCGTTCTCGGGTGGACCGGAAACAGCACAGGACGATCTTCCGCCAACTTACGGAGCGTCTCGAGTAGTTCGCCCAGGGTCGCGGGATCGTCCACGTTGGAGGGCCTGTGCAGTGTCACAACGGTGTAGCCACGCTGCTCCAACCCGTGCCTGGCCGGCGCGTTCAATTGCCGCGCCTGCGGAAGAGCGTACGCCAACGAATCGATCATGATGTTGCCAACGAAGTGGATCCGCTCCTTCGGCACACCCTCGGCCACTAGGTTGGCATCCCCATCGCGCGACGGCGTGAACAGGAAATCCGACAACCGATCGGTCACCACGCGGTTTATCTCCTCGGGCATCGTCCAATCCCGACTTCTTAGGCCCGCCTCCACGTGACCCACCTTGACGCCGAGTTTGCTCGCGACCAACGCCGCGGCAACCGTCGAGTTGACGTCACCGTACACCAGCACGATGTCGGGCTGGACGTCGATACACACCTGCTCGAACCGCTGCATGATGGCAGCCGTCTGCTGCGCGTGCGACGCCGAGCCGACATCCAGATTGTGGTCGGGCGAGGGGATCCCCAGGTCAGTGAAGAAGCTGTCGGACATGTTCCGGTCATAGTGCTGGCCGGTGTGCACGACGATGTGCTCGATCCCTTCCCGGCCGTCGCACTCGCGGGCCAGCGGGGCCAGCTTCATGAAGTTGGGACGCGCGCCCACTACGGAGAGTATTTTCATGCGACGAACCTATGAACCCAATTGAGAACGGCAACTATTGGGGAGTAGGGAGTACGGAGTAAGAAACCGGCGCCTTCAACGTTTCGCTTTTCGCTCTTCACCATGGTGGAACATGACGGTACTCCCCATTCCCTACTCCCCCTCTTGCCTTTTCTCACTCCTGCCATCGCAGCACCTCAAACCCTTCAAGCGCCGCCGCCTCAGCCAAGCGCTCGTCCAGTGAAACGAACTCGTGACCGCTCGGCCTTTCCTCGCACCACGCGAGCGCAGCAGAAAGCTGGAGAGCATCAGCGGCAGTTAGCCCGTGCACCCACAGCAGTCGGACAGCCTTGTCTCTAACCGCCGCACTCGGCTCGACAACGTACCAGGCCGCTTCTATATCTCGCAGCAGTACCTGTCCCTCCCGAAAGGAAGCTTCTGGAAAGCTCCCTTGGCGCCGCCTGCGTGCGAGAGCCGATTCGCACTCGACAACCGTGCCCCACCAAACCGTCATGCCTCGATCGCTCGCCAGCACCGCATGGACTTGGTCGGAGCTTGGCTCAATGACGCACAGGGGAACCAGGGCTGAAGAATCCCAGAACTTCAACGGCCCGTCCGGCGCTCGTCGAGCAAAGCCTTTAGGACCAACCCCTCAGGATCGTCGGGCCGAGGCAGATCGAAGAAATCTTCGGGCAATCTGCCCTTCGGAAGTGTGATCACACCACGCCGCGCTAGTTGGTTCATTCGCTCCGTCTGCGAGTCCTCGTTGGCTATGGGCTTCCCCCGCTCCGTCACAACCACCTCCTCCCCGGCCTTGACCCGAGCCAGGTACTTACTCAACGAAGCCTTCAATTCCGAGACCTTGGCGACCTTCTTCATGGCTCCCCCATTTTAAGACCTGTCTGACCTGTTTGATGTGACTAATATAGTCAATTGATGTCGGTAGGAAAGGCTAACTGTTAGGGGAGTAGGGAGTTGGGAGTTGGGAGCGGGGAGTATGGTGAAACGTGAGATGCGAAAGGTGAATGAGCTGCAAGGTCACGGCCACAGCGTATCGTCTGCCAGCGCGTTCGCCAGATCGTCAACCGGCCAGACGTCCATTTGGTCCGACGTCCGTAGCTTCCGAGTCCCACTGTAGACGAGGATTCTCCGTGCGACCTTCGGCAGGTCTTCCAGGGCCCTGAGCCCAGTCAAGAGCGAATTCGAGAATCTCTTCTGTGATTTCACTTCGATGGCCAGGAACTCGCGTCCTCGCTTGAGAAGAAAGTCAACTTCGACGCGTTTGGCCTGGACGGGCGCCCAATAGTAAATGTGGTCAAAGAGCCGTTTCTCTTCTTCGTAGGCCCGGAGCAAGGACAGCACCCATCCTTCCAGCAGCGCACCGCGCTCCTCCGCCGATACGGGACCGAATTGCTTCTTGATGGCCCGAACGACGCCAGGGTCCACCCAGTACAGCTTTGGGTGTTTTCGCTCCCGCACTCGCAAGCGCGCCTCGAATGCCGGAAGCCGGTAGGTCATCAACGTGTCTTCAAGGATCTCGAGATAACCGTTCACCGTGGTGCGAGCAGTTCCGGCATCGCGAGCGAGGCCGGATACATTGACCACCTGTCCATGAAACAGCGCGGCAGTAGGGAGAAAGCGGATGAAGCCGGGCAGGTTCCTCACGAGTGCTTCAGCTCTGATCTCCTCGCGCAAATACATCTGCACGTAAGCTTCGAGCGCGAGCCGTCGGTCTGGCGCACTCCAGATGAGAGGGACGCTTCCATAGCGGAGCACGGATTCGAAGGAAAAATCGGCTCCCAGCTCCTCGGGAGTTAGCGGAAACATGGTCTTCCGGATGGCCCGGCCGGCGAGCAGGTTGGTTCCGGCCGTCTTGAGCTTGCGGGCGCTCGATCCGAGCAGCGCGAAGCGAAGCTTGCGATCCTCGATGAAGCGGTGGACCTCGTTGAGCAGTCCGGGTATGCGCTGGATCTCATCCACGACCACCCAGCGTCCCTGTTTCACGGCGCGGAGTTCTGCTGCGAAGAGGGAGGGATCACCGAGGAGGTCGTGGTACAGGGCTTCGTCGAGCAGGTCGACCCGATGCGCGTCGCCGAGCCGCTCTCGTGCCCACGTGCTCTTCCCGATCCCACGGGGACCGAAGAGAAAGAAGCTGCCCCGCGGAAGCTGGGTGAGCCGCGGGTAATGGGGTTTGTTAACCATGCCGTCATAATACCATGAAATATGACGGCTAGCTAGTCACCGTGGTCAACGCTTGCCGTAGGCCGGACCCCTACTCTCCCCTCCCCGCGCTGCTATATTCAACAATAGTCAATATGTTTTCATGGGATTCAATAATGACCACCAAAACACTGAGCGCGTCGCTCGACCCGGGACTGTACGACCGAACCAAGCAGACCGCACGCGAGGACGGACGCAAGCAAAGCGCGGTGGTGGCAGAGGCGCTGTCACTCTATACCGCCCTACCCAGCGATGTTCGGCAGTTGCTGCGGGACCTTGCTGTGGCGGATACCCCCGAACTCGCACCGGCGTTGGCGACACGTCTGCGGGCCGCGTTGCTGGATTTTCGCTGGCAACAGTCGATGGCGCAGCTCCGCGCCGCCACGGAATCAGCCGATCTCCAAAGGTTTGATGCGATGACAGACGAAGAGATCGATGCTTTGGCAGACGAGGCGGTGCGCGCCACTCGGTCTCGCAACCCCACCCACACCCCCAAGCCGTGACCCGCAGCCCACTGTCTCCCTAGACCACCGAGCGGACACTGCCGGCTAGTGCATCTCGCGTCGTCCTAGACCTGAACATCCTGGTCTCGGGCCTCCTGGCAGAACGCAGCCTGCGTGACACCCCACCGGCTCGCTGTTTGGCCGACGCACGCCAAGGCACAATCGAACTCGTGATGAGTCCCGCGATGCTCGACCGGCTGCGTAAGGTTCTCGCCTATGCCAAGCTCGGATTCTCACTCGAAAGCTCCGATCGAGTGGGCCGAGAGATCATGGAGTGGGTAAGATGTTGGGTGCCCGACCCGCACCCAGTTCCGTCAGGCGGGCTGCTCTGCCCCGACCCCGAGGACGATCATGTCTTACGAGTTGTCCTCGCAGGGCAGGCGCTTGTGTTGGTAACCGGTGATGCAGATCTGCTGCGGCGGCTGACGCCCGTCGGACAGCAACTGGTCGCAAGGGCGAATCTCCAGATAGTGACCGCAAGCAGTTTTGACAGTGAAATGTGAAATGGAGGGAGTGGGGAATAGCAGCCTCCCTTCGACATTCAGAATTCCTTGTTCATGATTCGATATTCTATAGTCCCCAAAACACCGGCACCACCAGCACCGCCGCTACAACGATGAGAACAACAAGCGGCAACCCAAGCCTGGGGTAATCCGAGAACTTATAGCCGCCGGGTCCGTAGACCATGAGGTTGGTCTGATAGGACACAGGTGTCAGGAACGACGCAGAGGCGGCAAGCGCCAGCGCTATCGCAAACGGCCGTTGAGCGAGCCCCAGCTCAGTCGCAGTAGACATGGCGATCGGGAACATGAGGACCGCGGCGGCATTGTTGGTGATGACGCACACGAGGCCCACCGTTGCCAGGACTATCGCCAGCAGCCCGCCATGTGGTCCGAGTCCACCGAACACGTCTACCAACACACCCGCAGCGGCCGACGCCAGGCCCGATGCCTGGAGCGCGCTCGCAAGACCGAACGCTCCGGCGATCGTAAGCACCACATCCAGATCCACTGCCGTGCGGGCCTCGCCCGGCGTTAGAACGCCAAACACGACGAGAGCGAATGCTCCGACCAACGCGGCATTGAGAATGGGCATCACGCCCAAACTGGCCGCCAGAACGATCCCCAATCCAACGAGCCCCGCTACCCAGGCCTTGCGCGTCACCCCCGGCGGAGCACCGCCCAGACGCGACACCAAGAGAAACACATTGCGATCGTGCCAACGCCATTGGAATCCCTCGTCCGCCAGCAGCAACAGCGTGTCACCCACCTTGAGACGCACCGACCCGAGCTTTGCTTCGACCCGCTGGCCCGCACGGTGGATCGCTACCACCGCCGCCTGGTAGGTGCTGCGAAAACCAGCGCCCTTCAGCGTCCGGCCGACCAACGGCGAGGCCGGCCCTATCACAGCCTCCAGAAATGTGTGTCGCGCGCTGTCGAACTCCGCCAGGTGCTCCTGCTCGGCGGACACCAGACCTCGCATGCCCTGAAGATCCACGATCTGCCCCACCCTGCCCGCGAACGTCAGGCGATCACCACCATGCAGCCTGGTGTGAGGTCCCACCGGCGAGATCAGTTCGCCATCGCGCTCGATCTCCACCAAAAACACTGCTTGGAGGTTTCTGAGCTTTGCCGACTCGACGGTCTTGCCGTCTAGCGGCCCACCACGCTCCACAGTCATCCCCACCACAAACTCGCGGAACTCTTGCTCGATCTCGCGGCGCGAAGTGCTACGGTCCGCTAACAACCGTGGGGCCAACACCACTATCGCAACGATCCCCACTAGCGCAACGGGCAACGCCACGCGGGTCAACTCGAACATCCCCAGCGGCTCGTGCCCCGTCGCCTGCAACATGCCGGATATTACGAGATTGGTGGACGTGCCTATCAAGGTGACCATGCCGCCCAGGATCGCCGCAAACGAGAGCGGCATGAGGAACCATGAAACAGAGTGACCGTGCCGATTCGCCCAGTTCTTGATCTGCGGTACCAGCATGGCAACTATCGGCGTGTTGTTGAGAAACGCGGAGGCCGCCGCGGTGGGCAACAGGAGCCGCGCCAGGGTCATGCTCGTGCCCTTTCCCTCACCCAGCGTGCCCGACACCACAGGCTGCAGGGCACCGGTTTTTTCGATCGCCCGGGCCAGCACGTAGAGCGCCGCTACGGTGAGCGGCGCGGGGCTGGAGAAACCCATGAAGGCCTGCTGCGCATTGACCACACCGGTCACGAGCAGAGCCACTACGGCCCCAACCACCGCAACCGACGGAGCGACGACGTCGCGCGCCAGAATCACAACGACCACCACCAGAACTGCGAGCGTTATCCAGCCGTCGCCGGTCAATGCGGAATCCGCGACGTGAGAGTCGCGGCTCGGCTGATGTCGCTAACAGCGACGTGCCATCTCTTTGATTCTGCCAAACCGCTCCTTTTCCCTTGTCCCGCTTCCAGTGCGCCACTCCCTACTCCCTACTCCCTACTCTCTACTCTCTACTCCCTTTTTTTCACGTTTCACATTTCACCTTTCACAGCCCACTCGCCCCCACATATCCCTCCCGCTCAAGGTATAGTATGATCTGCTGCGCGGCCTCCTCGGGCTCCACGTTGGTCGTGTCTATCACGACCTCGGCGCGCTCGGGCTCTTCGTAGGGATCGGAGATCCCGGTGAATTCCTTGATGATTCCGGCACGGGCCTTTGCGTAGAGCCCCTTGCGATCGCGCTGCTCGCACACCTCGAGCGGTGTGGCCACATGCACCAGAGCGAACCCGCCAACGGGCTCGATCATGGCGCGCACCTCTTGGCGTACCGCGTCGTATGGCGCGATGGGCGCACAGATCGCAATGCCACCGTTCTTTGTGTTCTCCGAAGCCACAAAGCCGATCCGGCGGATGTTGATGTCGCGATGTTCCTTGGAAAATCCGAGTTCAGACGAGAGATTCGTCCGAACGATGTCGCCGTCCAGCAACGTCACGGGCCGACCGCCCATCTCCAGAAACTTCACCATCAATACGTTCGCTATTGTGGACTTGCCCGATCCCGACAGACCGGTAAAGAAAACGGTGAAGCCCTGCTTGGGCCTCGGAGGGTGGCTCTTCTGCAACTCCGCCGCCACATCGGGAAACGTGAACCACTCGGGGATCGAACGGCCTTCAGCCAGACGGGCCCGCAACTCCGTGCCCGAGATGCTGAGCGACCGCTTGCCCTCCGGCACTTCGTCCACCGGCACGTATTTGTCCAGGGAATCCACGTAGACCATCATCTTGAACGGCACCATCGCAACGCCCAGCTCCTCCTCGTGCTGTTGCAGCAACTCCTGGGCGTCGTACGGTCCGTAGAACGGAGTCCCACTCGAATCGCTGCCCGGACCGGCGTGATCGCGACCCACTATCAAATGAGTGCAGCCAAAGTTTTTGCGGATGATGGCGTGCCACACAGCCTCGCGCGGCCCGCCCATTCTCATCGCCAACGGCAACAGTGACAGCATGGCAGTGCTCTTGGGATAGCGCGGTAGCAGCGCCTGGTAGCAACGCACTCTGGTGTAGTGGTCGACATCGCCCGGCTTGGTCATCCCCACAACGGGATGAATCAGGAGATTTGCCTCGACCTCCTTGGCCGCACGCAGTGTGAGTTCTTGGTGGGCCCGGTGCATGGGGTTCCGAGTCTGGAACGCCACGATCCTGCGCCAACCTCTGCGGGAAAACTCTGCCCGCACCTGCTCCGGCGTAGCGCGGAATTCCCTGTAGTCGTAGTGTGCCGGGAGGGTCAGTCCTTCCAGCGTGCCGCCCACGTAAACCGCGTGGCTCTTTTCGAGCAGGTAGGCTACCGCAGGGTGCTCGCGATCGGTGGTTGCAAATACGGACTGAGCCTCGGACTCCCGGTCGGGCGTCCACTTGTCAGTCACGTTCATCGCCGCCAACATCACGCCCTCAGCGTCCCGCAGTGCCAAGGTGTCGCCCGACTCCAGCTTCTCGGCCATCTCGTCGGTAACGTCCAGCGTGATCGGCATGGGCCAAAGCGTGCCGTCCGCCAGCCGCATCGACTCGCAGACACCATCGTAATCCTTGCGTGTCATGAACCCCAGCAGCGGCGAAAAACCCCCGTTCAACAAGAGTTCCAAGTCGCACAGTTGCCTCGGCGTGAGGTCCCACGACGGCCAGTCGCGCGATGCGGCTTTGAGTTCCGCAGCGCGATCTTCGCTTACGATCAGATTATTTAGAGCCCCGCCGTGCGGGGTGATAAGATGGTCAGGCAAGAAATAACTCCTAGTTGTTGGTTGGTTCAGGTTTACTGGGGAGTGGGGAGTGGGGAGATGGAACATCGAAGCTACTCCCTACTCCCTACTCCCTACTCCCTACTCCCTACTCCCGTTTTTCACATTTCACTTTTCACATTTCACTTTTGACACTTCCCGCTTCCCGGCCCCTACATACCAAACTCCCCCATCCGATCGGACGCCCCGATCGTCGCGAGCTGGACACGAGCGCGCTCGTACGCCTCGGGCGCGCCGGCCAGCACTCCTTTGACCTTGGGGAACGACTGGTTGAACTCTAGCGGCGCCCCGAACAGGTCTGTCACGATACCTCCGGCCTCCTCGACTATGAGCGAGCCCGCGCACACGTCCCACTCCCACTTGGGACCGCGTGAAAATGTAACACTGGCGCGGCCGGATCCAATGAGCGCGAGCTTGTACTCGATGCTGCCTAGGGCGGTCACTTCCCAATCATGAGTGAAAGGCTCGAACTCGCCACGCTTGATCTCTGAGCGGGACGCGAGCAGCGCCGCTCCATCGGAGACGTGCACGGCTACTCCGTTCTTGAACGCTCCGCCGCCCTTAACCGCCCAATACGTGTCACCTGTAGCGGGATTGTGGACGACGCCCAGCACGGGACGACCCGATTCCACCAATGCTACCGCCACCGTGTATTCCGGGATCCGCTGTACGAACTCCTTCGTGCCGTCCAGCGGGTCCACGACCCAAAGCCGCTCGACATCGAGCCGAGAACGGTCATCGGCGGTCTCCTCCGAGAGCCAGCCGCAGCTCTCGATCGCCAGCAGTGCTGATTTGAGCAGCTCGTCCGCCCCGCGGTCCGCCTCGGTCACGGGCCCTTGGTTGCCCTTTTGTTCGACGTCGAAGTCGCGCGAAGCAACCTGTTGGATCAGGCGGCCCGCAGACTCGACTATGGGGATGATTTGTTGGATCAAGAGCGACTCAGGGTAGAACTGAAATGTGAGACATGAATGAGTCGCAGTGAAAGGTGAAACGCAACAGAGAGGGAGTGGGGAGTAGGGAGCAACTTCGATGTTCGGCGTTCCTTGTTCGATGTTCGTTATTCCCGCTTCCCGCTTCCCGCTTAAAAAATCGCCACAAGCCCCACTATCGTGAGCGG
Source organism: Gemmatimonadota bacterium (assembly GCA_036679605.1). Classification (GTDB taxonomy): domain Bacteria; phylum Gemmatimonadota; class Gemmatimonadetes; order Gemmatimonadales; family GWC2-71-9; genus JAZDCZ01. The sequence goes on along the minus strand of JAZDCZ010000294.1, from coordinate 5,698 downwards.
AATCGCCAACAGCAGGCTGATCGCCCGCAACCCGTTCTCCGCCCCACCCAGCCCACCGCTCTGCTGCGGCACAAAGATCCGGTCACCGCCGCGCATATTGAGCTGATCCAGTGTCCTACCCTCCACGATCGCCTGTTGCAACGCTTCGGCTTCCCAGATTCGGTTTTCACCTCGCTCCACCCGCACCTCGGTGATCTCGGCGTCTTGGGCGAACCCGCCCGCCAACATGATCGCAGCAGGCAGCAGCGCCTCGGAAGGCACCGTATAGAACCCCGGCTGCCCTACACCACCGTGGATCGTGATGGGAATGAGCGAACGCGCCGTTACCACGGGATCTCTCAGATATTGTGACAAGGACTTGGTGATATGGGGCTCCAACTCGGACCGCAAGACCCCCCGGAGCGGGACTTCGCCCACCGTCTCCAGCCGCAACACCTGGCCCTGAGCCACGGTGAACGTGTCGGACAACGCCTCCTCGTCCTCCACGGTCAAGAGGATCCGGTCGCCCACCTGAAAATCACCCTGGTCCAGACGAGTGCGTATGAGCGCGGCCTCGAAGCTGCCACGCCGCTTGAGCGAGGCGGTGTACACTGTCGACCTGGACGCGGATTCGAGACGGCTGAGCAGCCCCTCCAACGCCTCGCGGGTCATGTAGACTCGCCGAGGATCCCAGTTGTCCTGGCCCTGGGCAGTGAGTGGGCCCGCGTTCAGCGACACGCCGATCGCGACCAGTGCGGAAAGGAGAACAGCCTTCATGAGTTGCAACCTAGTAGGGGTCAAAGATACCGGCTACTCCACCGTGACGCTCTTGGCGAGGTTGCGCGGCTTGTCCACATCACACCCGCGCAGCACTGCGATGTGATATGCCAGGAGTTGCAGCGGTATCGACGTGATTACCGGGGATAGCAGCGGCAATGTCTTCGGCACGCGCAGCTGGTGATCGGCCAGATTGCGGAGATCACCGTTACCCTCGGTAGCGATAGCGATGATTCTACCACCCCGCGCCTTCACCTCCTGCATATTGGCCACCACCTTCTGGTACACGTGGTCCTTGGGAGCCACGAACACGACCGGCATGCTCTCGTCGATCAAGGCAATGGGGCCGTGCTTCATCTCCGCCGCGGGGTACCCCTCGGCGTGGATGTAGCTGATCTCCTTCAACTTGAGCGCACCTTCCAGCGCCACTGGAAAGTTCACTCCTCGTCCCAAGTACAGGAAATTGCCGGCATCGGCGTACGCGCGCGCCAGGCCCTCCGTGACCGGCCCGAGTTCCAGAACCTGATCGACCAGCTCCGGCAACCGCGCCAATTCGTACACCAGTTCCTGGCCCTGCGCCAAGGACAGCCCGCGCTGGCGACCCAAGTGGATCGCGAACAGCAACAGCGCCACGATCTGCGACGTAAACGCCTTGGTGGACGCCACGCCGATTTCGGGACCGGCATGCAGGTAGATCCCGCCATCCGAGTCCCGCGCGATGCTGCTACCGACTGCGTTCACGATACCGATGATCTTGCAGCCCACCGCTCGTGCGGCACGCATGGCCTCGAGCGTGTCTGCCGTCTCACCCGACTGCGACACGGCGATTGCCAGCGTTCCGGAGATCTCGAGCTGCGGCCGGTAGCGGTACTCGGAAGCGTACTCCACATCCACCGGAATGCCTGTCAGTTCCTCTATGCAGTGTCGCCCCACCAGCGCGGCATGCCACGACGTGCCGCAAGCCAGAATCACGATCCGGCGAATCTTCTCGCACTCTTCGGGCGGCAGGTTGAGACCGTTGAGTCGAGTGGTGCCCTGCTCGAACACCAGCCTGCCGCGCAGCGTGCTGCGCACGCTCTCGGGCTGCTCGCAAATCTCCTTGAGCATGAAGTGGGGATAGCCGCCCAACTCTATGGCGCCCATATCCCAATCGATGTTCGCAACAGAGCGATCGAGGTCGTGCGATTTTCGGTCTACCACCCTGTAACCGTCGGGCGTCAGGATCGCGATATCGCCGTCGTCCAAGTAGACAACCGAGCGAGTGTACTCTAGAATGGCGGTCGCATCTGAGGCCACGAAGTACTCGCCGTCACCTATACCTAAGAGCACGGGCGATCCCTTGCGGGCCACCACTATTTTGCGCGGCTCGTCCTCCCACATGACGGCCATGCCGTATGCGCCCTCCACGAACTCGAGCGCGGCGATCACCTTGTCCTCTAGAGTGGTACCGGACGACGCCTCAATCAGGTGGGTAAGCACCTCGGTGTCGGTCTCGGTCGCAAACGCGTGGCCGTCTTGCTCGAGCTGCTTCCTCAACGCATCGGCGTTCTCGATGATGCCGTTGTGGACCAGCACGATCTTGCCGGAGCAGTCGGTGTGCGGGTGAGCGTTCGTCTGAGTAGGAGCGCCGTGGGTTGCCCAGCGGGTGTGTGCGATTCCCCCGGACCCCTGAAGCGCCATCTCGGCCAGCGAATCGGACAATCCCTGCACTCGGCCCGCCAACTTCCGCACGTTCAGACCCTGCCCATTCTGGATCGCGACTCCGGCCGAGTCGTAGCCGCGGTATTCGAGACGCCGCAATCCTTCCAGGAGGATCGGTGCTGCCTCGCGTTTTCCGACGTATCCAATTATGCCGCACATAGTCAGTCTCCCGGGCGCGACGCGCTCAGTAGCGGTCTGTCGTCAGCCCCTAGGCCGAAGCGTGAAAGTTGCGACAACTTCGCCAACATCGCATCCACCGAGTCGTTAGAAGGCAAGACCGCACCACAGCGCGCACAGAGAAGCGCACTCAAGGGATCTCCCAGGCGCGACCACCGAACTCGGCGGTCGGGACCCGAACTTAGCCTCGTAACGACAATTTCACAGCTAGGACAGAGCAAAGGTAAAGCTTTCTCTAAGTACCTTATCAAACCAGCGTTCTGAGGGACCCGCCCTCACCTGCCTACGCAAGTTCAAGATTGAGGCCGAGTGATATCGGACGCGTGTCGCATGATCTAGAGCGTTACGTGACAACGAGTTGTGGTATCCATGAGAGACCAACCGGGCAGGATCAACGCGTTGTCGCGTTGCAACATCGCGGCACAACAGGGTCTCTTGTAGGCCTGTTGCAGCGATTTGATGGCTCCCGGCGGTCCTTCTGAGATACCTAAGCCCTTATGGCTCAATGTTTTTCCTAAGTTCGGGACCCGGCACAAAGTCTGCGCTAGAAATCTGCCGGCTGTCCACGCCGTACTCCGAAAATCGCGTTTATTAGGAGGGAAATGTCTGACCGCGGTATTGATGCGCGTCCACCAGTGGTGCTAATTGTAGACGATCAAGAGTGGTCGACACGATCGCTCGAGAGCGTGTTAGCACCCAACGGATATGCGGTCATGCGGGCGTTTACGGCGAAGGCCGGGCTGGATCGAGCACAAGCCCAACCGCCGGATCTAATTTTCGTGAGTGCCAATCTGCCCAACAGTGACGGGGTTCAGTTCTGCCGCACACTGCGCGAAAACGCCCACTTCAGCGCCAGCATCCCCATCTTGGTCACCAGTTCGGAACGCCTCACCCGCGATCAGCGATTGGCCTCGTTGCGAGCGGGTGCCTGGGAATTCCTATCCTTCCCCGTCGATGCCCAGGAACTGCTGCTGCGATTGGATGCGTACGTCCGGGCCAAGTTCGAGACCGACCGGGCCCTGGAGCGTTGTCTGGTCGATGAGTCTACCGGACTCTACAACCTGCGAGGCCTGGAACAGCGTGCTCGTGAACTCCGATCCCAGGCCTACAGAGATCATCAGGCCCTGGCCTGCGTAGTTATCGCCCCTACCCAAACGCCACCTGAAGACGAAACCACTCCGACGCTCGACGACAAGGCGCTGCTTGCAGCCATTATTCGCGTGGGCAAAGCACTCAAGGACGTGGGCCGCGTGTCCGACGCCATTGGCAGATTGGGGCAGAACGAGTTCGCGATCATGGCACCCAGCACTGACAGCGCCGGTGCCGTGCGCCTGGCCAAACGGCTGGAGACACTCATCCGGGAGCAAACCGACGAGGCACACCCGCTGCGAATGCGCGCCGGTTATGATGCGGTGAACAACGTGCGCGAAACCCCCGTTGAAGCCCGCGACCTCATGCTCCACGCCACCATCGCGCTGCGCAAAGCCAGAGTCACCGGCAACGGAGATTGGATCAAGCCCTTCGAGATAGGCGGGCGGGCGAGGTCGGAGACTACGTAGGGACAAGGGAGTGGGGAGTGGGGAGTGGGGAGCGGGAAAAATAAAATGTGAAAAGTGAAATGTACAACGCTAGAGCGCGACGCATTCCAACCCTACTGTCGTAACACCCCGGACATTGAAGAAAACGCCGCTTGAGCGGCAACAGCCGAGACGCGACTCTCATGTCGCGGACTTCACGCTGGAAGACCCTAAAGGGAGCCCACGGCCGCTCTATTACAGCGTCCCTCAGCACGATCAGTTGTTAGGCATCACGCCCCGCGTGCCAGCGCGTCGGGGCCCGCCTATGATGGTGAACCGTCAGAACGACAACTCAGCCTTTACGTCCTCCCAAGCGATGGCAGAATCGGGATCGCGACGATGTTCCGCAAGTCGCCGCTCGGCTTCGTCCAAGACCTCAGAAGGAACCGGGACGGCACCTGTATCCTGGGCAATGCTATCCCAGATGTCCTCGACCAGCTGCAGCCGCTCGGCGACTGAGAGCTTGCGGTAGTCAAACGCGGGCTTGGGCATGTGGGGAAATCTTGGCGCTGCGGGGCCAAGATGCAAGCCCGGGTAGGTACTCCCCCCTTTTCCCTTTTCCCGCTTCCCGCTTCCCGCTTCCCGCTTCCCGATTTTCCGTACCTAACTGCGCTCGCATGGTACCTGGTTCCTGACCCACCCGCGTTACCCTAGTGCGTGCAATGCTCTTGCCCCATCCGTACAGCCGAGGTGAGCTTATGGGTATGGCCGCTCCAATCTATTACTCGGCCGAAATGGTCCGTGCGCTACCCGACGACGGGAAGCGCTACGAGACCGTGCACGGGGAGTTGTTGGTGACACCGGCACCCCGTCCTGCACATCAACAAGTCGTCACGCGGCTGATCTCAGCGCTTGAGCGGTACCTCGGGGACGGCGGGGTCGGGTTCGTGGTAGGTTCACCGGCGGATATCTCGTGGGGAAGCGGCATTCTGGTCCAACCCGACGTGTTCGTCGCCGATCTCGACGAATGGCGGACAGGCGAGTGGAAGAACATCCAGACCTTACTACTGGCCATCGAGGTTCTGAGCCCCAGCACGACCCGTTACGATCGCTTCACGAAGCGGCACCTCTATCAGGAAGTGGGAGTCCCGGTCTATTGGATCGTGGATACCGATCAACAATTGGTCGAGGTCTGGACGCCGCACGACACCTTCCCGACAGTTGAGCGTCGAGTTGTAACCTGGAGCCCGGCGGGCGCAGCGAAGCCGTTCACGCTGGAGTTGGCCGAGCTGTTCCGGCCGATCTAGACAGGTGTGAATTCCAATGGACTCCATCAGTCTCCCCTGAATCACTCAGGAAACATAGAACTTGAAAGGTGTCAATGCGAGCAGAGTGGAGAGAGTGATCTCTCTCCTAATTATCCGAGCGTTAGAAAACGCTCGCTACCATGAGAAGGCCAAGTTGTCAAGTTCGCCGACGTGGCGGCTACGCCTGTGCTCATCGATTGGCTACCATCCGCACTCTGATCGGTGCCCGTTTGCACCGGG
>JAZDCZ010000293.1:0-16177 GCA_036679605.1 Gemmatimonadota bacterium | reverse complement strand
AATATCCGTCCCGGCCAGGCCCCTGGGATAACCGGTTCCGTCGTACTTCTCGTGATGGGCGTAGACGATTTCCTTGGCCTCGTTCAGAAAGCGAACAGGTTCAAGGATTCTCCGTCCCATCGCCGGGTGCTCTCGGATGCACACCCACTCGTTCTCATTTAGGGGGCCTTGCTTGAGAAGAATCGCATCGGGAACGCCGATCTTTCCGATGTCATGCAGCAGAGCCGCGAGCGCGTAGACCCGCCGGTCTCCGGCTTTAACTCCGAGTTCCTCCGCAAGCCGCAGCGTATAGGCTCGGACCCGTAGCGAGTGGAGTTCCGTGTCGTGCTCACGCATGTCCAAAGCGGCAACCAGCGCTTTCACGGTTCCCTCGTACGCGCCGGCGAGGCGCAAGAGTGCTCCTTTCTCCGCACCCACGAAGATACCGGCGATTGCGGCGGCCACCCAGATCGTCACGATTTCGCCGGCTTGGTTGATGTTCTCCGCGCGTTAGCCATCCCATTGCCAGATCACATGGGGCGTATAGAGAAGCGTGACCGCCCCTGCCGTCAGCAATGCGGCGCGGAGGTCGAACCATATCGCCGCCAATACCACTGGAAGAATGTAGAGTTTCCGGAGGGGGATGTGGATTGCGTGAAGATAGTCCTGTCCTTGGGGCGTCCACCAGTGCGCACCGGTGACGGCCACTACAAATAGCGCAACGACTGCCCCACGCAATCTCGGGGGCATGTTGCCAGCCACGCCGGGGGCTAACATTTCATTCATGCCGGGCCTCGCTCGTAAGCCGCATGCCCGCTCCGCTGCGTTCAGCCGCCGAGCGCCCCGCGGATGGCGTCGCTGGTTCCGGTGTTAATCAGGGCGTTGATAAACGAGATCAACTGACCCTGCGCAATGCTCTGAACATCGATCGGCGTCAAACATCCGGTCTGTAAGACAAGCACGACGCTCGCGACCACCAAAGTTAGTACTCGATTCTTGCTCTTCATCTTCTCACCTCTGTAACGAGTGGCCATGTCGGCCGATTATCATTTCCCATTCGTGCTTTGTTCGTCTTCGGTCGGCGGCTCCGGCGACCGACACTTGTCACATGCCTGTCCGGCCGGGGCGCAGTTTGGACAGCGAATCATCGACTTCCCATCGAGCGTGTAGAGCTCAATGTGTGATGAGCATCCCTCGCACATGTGTGTGGCACCGAACTTTGAACGTGCCCAAGGCCAGCGTTTGTCCACATTCCGCTGAAACGCGAGCGCGAAATCGTGGCATCGCTGGCAACCCATGACAGTTTGAACCTGGCCCGGTCCAGGCCCGCGTCGAGGTGAAGCAACAAAACCTTGGACGCCTAACGCCGAACTGGTGATGGCGAGAGTCAGGAGCTTTACTACCGTCGCTGAATTCTTTATCCCGATTGTATCGCCTCCCGTTGCTCGCGGCGCTGGCTGCGCCATACCTCGAACTGCTTGGCGACCAAGAAAATAACAGGGTAGATCAACAGCTCCATCGTGAAGCTGGTCAATAGGCCGCCAAACATCGGCGCGGCCATGCGTTTCATTACATCCGACCCGGTGGCTGTACCGATCATGATCGGTACGAGTCCCATCATGGTAGTCATGACCGTCATCGTTTTGGGGCGGATACGCATGACGGCCCCCTCATGGATCGCCGCCTTTAGGTCGGCCAGGCTGTTCATCCGGCCTTCGGCCTTACGCCTGTCATAGCTGTTGTGCAGATAGAGCAGCATAACCATCCCGGTTTCCGCATCGAGGCCGGCAAGTGCGATCAATCCCACCCAAACCGCCAGTGACATATTGTAGCCGGCAAAGTGCATGAACCAGACCGCGCCGATCAGGCTAAATGGTACCGCCAGTAGCACGACACCCACGTCGAACCAACTCTTGTGCGAAATGTAGAGCAGCATGACGATCAGGACAAAAACAGCTGGAACGGCCACAGCGAGTCGCTTGTTGGCTGCTTCGATGTATTCGTATTGACCAGACCAGACGATGTTGTAACCAGCCGGCAATGCCACCTGATCGAGAACGACCTGCTTCGCGCGATAGACCCAACCGCCTACGTCGCTGGTTGTCAGATCGACATAAATCCATGCGGTCTTGCGCGCATTCTCGCTCTTGATCCCCGGTGGTCCTTTGTGAATCCGAATGTCCGCGAGCTGAGCCAGAGGAACCTGAGCACCGGACGGGGTAGCCACCAACGTCCGCCGGAGAGCGGGCAAATTGTCGCGAAGCTCGCGCTTGTACCGAAGGTTGACCGGATATCGCTCCAACCCTTCCACCGTCCAGGTGATGTTCATTCCGCCCATGGCCGTCAGAATCACGTCTTGCACGTCATCGATGCGCAGTCCGTATCGGGCGATCTCGTCGCGGTCGATGTCAAAGTCCACATAGTTTCCGCCGACGGTTTTCTCGGGATAGGCGCTGAGGGTTCCGTCCATGACGCGCACGGCTGCGCCGATGCGTTCAGCCAAGTCGCCGAGAACGCTTAAGTCGTCACCCATAATCTTGATGCCCACGGGGGTCTTGATTCCCGTGGAGAGCATGTCAATCCTGGTCTTGATCGGCATGGTCCATGCGTTCGTAAGACCGGGGAACGACACGACCTCGTTCATTCCCGGGATGTGCTCACCACGGTCCTCATAACCGTAAGATAATTCGGAAATGGTGATTGGTCGTTCTTCCGGCCAAAAATAGTGCAGTCCGGAGTAGTTCTTGAGCAGCACCGGGAGGAAAGAAAACCATCGATCGAAGTGCCGTGTGCGCCACTTGCTCTTGTCCTGTTCGAGCATGATGGTCGTTTCGATCATGCTCAGCGGGGCTGGATCGGTGGCAGTTTCGGCACGCCCGATCTTTCCGAACACATGGTGAACTTCCGGGAAGCTCGCAATGAGCGCGTCGGTCTGCTGGAGGAGTTCGCGCGCTTTGGTCACACTGATCCCGGGGTCGGTGGTTGGCATGTAGAGCAGGTCGCCCTCATCGAGCGGCGGCATGAACTCGCTGCCGAGTTGGCTCGACATCTTGAGGAAGGGGAATGCCTCGCCGATCACCTGACGACCAAAGATATATTCTTGCAACGGTAGAATCGCGGTAGCCACGAGTGCGGCGGCGATCAGGAGCGTGACGTACTTCCCCTTCATAGCTGTCCAGAAAAACGGTTCGTACGCGTGCTGAAGAATGCGGCTGATGGGGTTGGTTTGCTCGTTGGGGATGCGGCCGCGGATGAAGTAGATCATCAGGATCGGCACGATGGTGATGGCGAGTATCGCCGACGTACCCATCGCAAATGTCTTGGTGAAGGCCAGCGGCTTAAACAGGCGACCGCTCTGCTCCCCGAGCACGAAGATTGGTATGAAGCTGACCGTGATGATCAGGATGGAAAAGAACAGCGTCGGGCCGACTTCCTTGGCGGCGTCAATGATGATCTCGACGTGAGGTTTTTTTCCCTTATCGCGCTCGTAATGCTTGTGCGCATTTTCCACCATGACTATGGAACTATCGACCATCGCCCCGATGGCAATCGCGATACCTCCCAAGCTCATGATGTTCGCATTGAGTCCCATCATCTGCATGATAATCAGACTACCGAGTACAGCCGTCGGAATGACGAAGATCGCTACCAACGCACTACGCAGGTGAAGCAGGAACACTGCGCAGACCAGGGCGACGACGATTAGCTCTTCAATGAGTTTTTCACAAAGGTTCTCGACTGCACGCTCGATTAACGCGGACCGGTCGTACTCCGTGACGATGTCCACACCGGCTGGTAACCCTTGCTTGAGTTCGTCGAGCTTGAGCTTGGTGTCGCGAATGACCTTCAGCGCGTTTTCGCCGAAGCGCATGACGACGATACCGCCGACAACCTCGCCTTCACCTTCCGACTCCGCAATACCGCGACGCAGTTCAGGACCGAGTTGAACCTCGGCGATGTCACGTAAGTAGACCGGTGTGCCCGTAGCTGTCGCACGAATGACAGTCTTTTCGAGGTCTTCGATTCCTTGCCGAGATCGTACGCGGCTGAGCGGAATGCCCTTCTCCTTCGCTTCCAGCACCTGTTCGTCGGTCAGTGAGGCCAAGTACCCGCGCCCGCGCACCATGTACTCGGTTTCGGACATCTCCAGCACACGACCGCCCACCTCATTGTTGGACATCTTAATGGCCATCTTGACGGTGCTGAGGGGGATGTTGTACGCCAGCAGTCGGTCAGGATCGACCACAACCTGGTATTGACGCACAAACCCGCCGATCCCTGCAACTTCTGACACACCGTTGACGGTCGTCAGTTCGTAGCGCAGATACCAGTCCTGAAAGCTGCGCAGCTCCGCAAGATCGTATTCGGCGTGGACCAACTCGGTCTCACCGTCCCACGGACAGATTCCGCCGTGTTCAAACATGCGCACGCGATCGAGCTTATCGCGGAGTTTCTCCGGCGCTTCTTCCCTAGTGCCATACCACTTGTCCGGCTCGTCCGGATGGCGGTACATGCCGTTGACATGATGCGGGCAGTAGTAGCCGTTGCGCAGCGAATACTCGTAAACCCAGCCGACGCCAGTCGCGTCCGGACCTAGCTGCGGCGTGATCCCCTTGGGAAGCTTGCCTGCCACATAGTTGAGATACTCCAGGACGCGCGATCGCGCCCAGTACATATCGGTGCCGTCCTCGAAGATGATGTAGACGAAAGAGAAGCCGAAGAAGGAGTAGCCGCGTACGATCTTGGCATAGGGCACGGCCAGCATCGAAGTCGTCAGCGGATAGGTGACCTGATCCTCGACGACCTGCGGCGCCTGCCCCGGATACTCCGTGAAGACGATCACCTGGACGTCGGAGAGGTCGGGTATGGCATCGAGACGTATGTTGAAGATGGTCCAGATGCCGCCTAGCACGATGAACCCCGTGAACAGCGTCACGAGCATCCGGTTGCGGCAGCAGTATTCGATGATCTTGGCAATCATTTTGCATTCCTTATACGGCGCGCACCGGGGGATCAACCTGCGGCTGCGATGGCGTCGGTTGTTCTACTTGATTCCCTTCAGCTCGCCGCAGTTCAGCATCTTGAATCCGTAGTAGGGGTTGGCCTTCCCTTCCGCGGGTTGAAGCCAGTCCCCCTTACTCATCGGGCAGTGGTATAGATACAGCTTCGGCCACCGCGTGCTGTTCGGTCTGGCATGCTCAACGAGTTCCGCGACAGCCGCGCTCAGCTCGACAAATGTCACTCGGTCAGCGTCGAGATTTCCGGTGATCTTTAGCGCCGCATCATGCAATCGATTCGCGGCCTCCGTCGCCACGGGCGGGAGTTTCATCCCCGGATCGCTCATATGTTTGGCGAGCGCCTCCGATGCCGAGACGAGCCCCAATGCTTGAAGTGTCAAGCCCTTGGTTCGATCCGACGCTAGAAGACGTTGCAATTCCAGGTAGTGCTCCATGATGTAATCCATCTGCGCCGCGACGTGCCCAGGCGCAGCCTGCGGTCGATTCAGCGCCGATTCTTTGACCAGCTGCATGCCGCAGATTGAGCACACGGCGGGATGTTCAAAGCGTTGTTGATCCGGATGCATCGGGCAAACATAGTCGGCGCTATCGGCTATCGTTGTCACCACGGACACTGCATCGGAAACCGCGGAAGTCGGTTCGAGTTCGGTTCCGCAAATCGTGCATGCCCCTGGCTTGTCACTATGTACGAGCGGATGAGTGGCGCATCGGTATGTAGCAGCCTCCGCGAGACCTGGTAATTCCGGGACATTTTCACTGGCCATGTGTTCGTCCAGCCAAACACCGCGAAATGCGGCCATACCCCGCCCGCAATGCGGACAATTGCCCGGTGTAGCGCTGATGGCTGAAGCGTGCTCGGGATCGGGGCAGGTGTACATCACCTTGAACGGCGTGAGCGCTTTGCCACAGCGCGGGCACTCGCCGCTGGTTTCGGAAAAGACATGCTGGTGGTCCGGGCAGGTGTACGCTACATCGCCGCCCTCCGCTGCCCGTCGCGCGCGCACCCAATCGAGATCATCGAGCGGGGTGAGCTTCATGCCGCAGCGCGGGCACTTCCCGGGCACGTTGGAAAAGTAAGGACCTTGGTCCCCGACCTTCGTCTCATCGGCATGTTTGTCCATCGGGCACGCATACGCTGCGTCCGCCGGAATTCCATCACCGGTCGATGCGACCGCCGCAGAACCTCCGGGCTTATATTTCTCGGCCCAAGAAAACCCGTCAATCGGTTTGAGCTTCATTCCGCAGCGTGGGCATGAGCCCGGCTGGCTGGAGAAATACGGGCCTTGATTCGCCGGGTTGGTCTCGTCAGGATGGTGTTCCATCGAGCAAGCGTACGCCGTTTCCTCCGGCATCATCATGGCATCGCCCATCGCCATGGCACCGTGGTCGTGCCCCATGTGGTCGTCGGACGCCGGCGTGCGTTTTGTCGTCTTGACCCGCTCCACCTCCATCATCTTGGCTACGGCCTCTTTCAGCTTGCTTTCTCCGTCGAGCATGAACTGGCCGCTGGTGACGACGACCTCGCCTTCATCGAGCCCGTAAAGCACTTCCACCATGCCGTTTTCGGCTTCGACACCGACTTGGATGTCGCGCGGCGAGAATTTCCCGTCGCCCAGAGCCACAAATGCAACTTGTCGGATTCCTGAGTCGATGTAACTCTCGCGGGGCACGAGAATCGCGTCGCGCTGCAACTCCGACTCCAATCTGATGTTGGCGTACATGCCCGGCTTAAGGTGGAGGTCGGGGTTCTGGAACTCAAGGCGTACCTTAATCACGCGCGTCTGCTGCTCCAAGTAGGGGTATATGTAGACGACTTTGCCGGCGAATGATTCACCCGGAATATAAGGGAGAGTCATTGTGGCGTTTTGTCCCATCCGAATCCAGGGAAGCTGGTACTCGTAGATATCGACGTAAACCCAGACGCGCGACAGATCGGCGATCGTAAACAAGCGCATGCCCGGCTTCACATACATGCCCTCCAAAGCCATCTTCTCTGTGACAATACCGCCAGCCGGTGAGTGAATGGTCAGTGTCTTCTCGATCGTCCCTGACTCTCGGATCGCTTCGATCTGTTCATCAGAAACGTCGAAGTATTTGAGCTTGGTGACGGCCGATTCAACAAGTTTAACGGCCTCCTCACGTGCAGGCGCGAAGTTGCTTGCCTTCAGACGCGGCAGGTTTTGCACAGCGGAAAGGTATTCCTGCTGCGCAGCGTACAACTCGGGAGAATACACACCGAAAAGCTTTTGCCCCTTGGCCACATGCTGGCCGGTCTCGTCCACATCCAACTCTTCGATCCAGCCTTCAAACTTGGTGTCAACGAACCTGACAAGCTGCTCGTCATAATCCACGCGTCCCACGGTTCGTATGGTTTTGATTAACGGACCGCGCTTCACAACTGCAGTACGGATGCCCATGTTCTGGATGGTGACGGGATCGATGCGGATGGTGTGCGCGGAACCCGATTCCTCCTTGTCCGCGTACACAGGAACGAGGTCCATTCCCATGGGACTCTTACCGGGCTTTTGGGAAATGTAATTCGGGTCCATCGGAGCACGCCAATAGAGCACCTTCCGCTCCTTCGATGCGCCGGCACCGCCGCCCGAATCGTCGTCTTTCTTGAGCGGAGTGAGCTTCATCTGGCAGATGGGGCAGTCACCCGGACCCTTTTGAATCACGTTGGGGTGCATGCCGCAGGTGTACCACTGCTCACCGTCTGCAGTTGGCGTGACTGCACCGCCCCCCATCTCCATATTCATCGAAGACCCGGTGCCGGTACGCTGCGAGAGCGTGTATCCGCCTACGACGCCCGCCACCAACGTAACAGTAGCGATCAAAAGAGTTACGGACGCACGCCCACTTCGACGGGCCGACGTATGCTGAACGTCAGGCGGTGAGAAGTGAACAGCGAACCTGTCTTTTCGATCACTGCTCTTGGCTCTTATCATGATGAATTCTCTATTCCAAGTCTTGCCCATTATGGTCCTCCCACTTCGGTAAGGCTCAGGCCGAGTGCCTGCTCCAGATCGGCGACGCTTCGTTCAAGGTCGCCCATCGAGCGATAGTACTGGATCGTGAAGACCAGCCACTTGCGCCAGTTGTCGATGACGTACAGGAAGTCACTCGTCCCCGCCGTGTACGAGGCCTGCGATACGTGATAAGTCTGCTCGGCTTGCGGAATGATTGTGTCTCGAAATAGCCGAGCAAGCTCCTGTTGAGACCCGACTCGTTCCAAGGCATCCTCCACGGCAAACTCAACGCGATTCGCCGTGGATCTGTATTGTGCACGCGAAGAAGCAAGTCGCCGTGAGGCTTCTTCGATTCCGCCCTTGATTTTGCCATACCAGATCGGCAGGCTGAAGCCAAACGTGATCGCCCAGTTGTCGCTACCGTCCTGGCTCATGCGTGACCCAATAGGCCGTACACCGGTATTTGGATTAGGCGTTGGACGGAACGCATCCCGAGACTCCATCTTGATCCACTCGAATCCCAGCGCGAAATCAGGCCAGTAAGCGAGCTTGGCAAGTTCCAATGACTCTCGGTCGCGCTCGATCTGATGTTTGAACCGCTTCAGGTCCGGGTTAGCGTCGGCAGCTTTTACCATCAGATCGTCGATGGCGAGATCAGCATCCCGGATGCCGAATTCGTCTGGGGTATCGATCTCGGTTTGCGGCTGGCGGTCAAGAACCTCGTTCAAACGGGCGACGATAGTGGCGCGCCGTTGTCGCAAAGTGATGAGCTCGGCTTCGAGGTTGGAAAGCTCCACCAAAGCCCGTAAAACATCGTCCTGGCTACGGCGACCGACGGCGACCTGGGAGCGGGCAACGTCGATGAGACCGTGCATAAGATCCTTATTGGCCTGCGTAACATCAATACTGCGATCAACGACGTAGAGTTGGAAATAGGCTCGTTTGACATCGGCGATGACGCGCAGCCGTGTGGCCTGCAGTTGCTGCAGGGCGATTCGTGTCTCTTCAAGGGCCACGCGACCGGCACGGTCGAGCTTCTCCGGAACGGGTAGCTTCTGGGACACACCCATGATGAAGAAGTTGTCCCCCTCGGCCGTCCGGACCGGCTCCGGCAGAATCTTCATGTTCAAGAACGGGTCGGGCAGTGCCGTGACCTGGCGGATCCGCTCTACCTTCGAGCGAGCAGTTTCTTCGGAGGCTTTGATATCTGGATTGCGATCGAGCGCAAGCACGATGAAATCGCGCAGGCGCTGGTGCGCTTGCGGTTCGATGGAAGCATCATCAGACGCTGAATCTTCCGGCGCTGTCTCCCCGGACTGTACTTGCGGTGTCCGGGCGTAGGCCCCTGCTACGTCCTCCTCCACCCGTTGGCTGATGTATGTAGAGACTTCGCTCGCCCCGTCCCGATATATCGCGCACCCATGCACCGCGAAAACAAGCGTCGCCACGGTGACCGAGCAGATCAAAACCGGATTGTTACGAATGTGCCAATTATCCATTCGGAGTAGCCTCCCCCAGGAAAATGCGTGTTAGTTGGCGAGCACGTCGCTTGAAACTTTCAAGGATCGGCCGCGCCGCCTCGGAGTCTTCTGCGCGAAGCATA
The DNA here is from genome assembly GCA_036679605.1 of Gemmatimonadota bacterium. Lineage (GTDB taxonomy): Bacteria > Gemmatimonadota > Gemmatimonadetes > Gemmatimonadales > GWC2-71-9 > JAZDCZ01. The sequence continues at coordinate 6,608 of JAZDCZ010000293.1, read as the reverse complement.
ACACCAAGGGACGTAGTTGTTGACCGGTTTTCGTGAAACACCGTGGAAGAAAGTCGTTCTGACACCCCGGATGGTCTCCGTCGGCTTGGCGGCCGCATCCTAGAGGGTATGGTTGTCGCGACGAGACCGATCATACTTCCAGTGTATCCATTCAATGCAATAAACTTCGTCATTCCCTTTACCTCATAGGCCGTCGTTTGGAACGCCACGGCGCCCAGTACTCAAAAAGCGGAGGAGTGCTGTGCAGGTTTTCAATCGCCTCAGCACTCGCCGCTTTCTTGTAGCCCTATCGGCACAACGCGCTTGATAGGGACCACATTTTTTAGATGCTTGGTAACGTTAGATTCTTCCCGGCGAAACGTAAATTAGTTCATTTCCCTATATCAGGTACACGGAAGCCAACGGAAACCACACCGTTGTTTCGATCATTCTTGCGATGCAAGAAACGCTACCAGCGCGGCTCGTTCTTCCTTCCACAGATCAAAGTTCTTCATCGACGTCCCAGGTATTACCGCTTCCGGTTCTCGAAGAAACACGTCCAGGTAGGCGGCTTTGAGTCGCGTGCCCACGTGGGTCAGGTCAGGTCCAATGCGATTACCCTCCGACCGGAGCACGTGACATCCAACGCATTGATAATTGGCGAACAACCGCTTCCCTTCAGCTATCTGGTCGCGTGCCGATCCTTGCTCGGGAACCGCAGAGCCAAAACGAGCCACATCGGTCCGCGTAGTTAGATACGCCGACAGGGCTACGGCTTCGTCGGCCGACAGGTGATAGTCCGGCATCCTCAGTAACGGTCGGACACCGTCGGATTGGTAGCGAATTGGATGGGGTTCAAGAAGATAGTCCCGCATCCAATCCTCTCGAAGTTTACTGCCCGCATAGTTCAAGTCCGGCGGCAGACCGGGGATTACCTCTTGACGCTCCGGACCGTGACACGAGGCGCATCTCATCGCGGCGTACAACCGCTCGCCGTTGCACGCTCGGTCGTCAGGACTTGTCGCAAGAATCTCCGCCGGCGCTTGTGCGGACGTGGATGGGCCCGTTTGCAATTCCGCCATCCGACGTACTTCTTCCTGTACTGCGGCGTAGCCCGCGAACGTCATCCCCAGTACCGAGGCAACGCATACCGCCCCAAGCATCAGGGCGATGGGTCTTGATCGAAGTCGGCGTTCGTTATTGCGATCCAACCATGGCCATGCAAGAAGCAACGTCGCGAAGGCACCGGGGATAATCGCTGTAGCGAGAATCTGCCACTTTCCTTGAATGATGCGAAGCAGGTGTTGAAGACCGAGAAAGTACCAGTCCGGGCGTGGCACGTAAGACGAGTTGGTCGGATCGGCCTTGGCCTCCAACGGAGCGCCGATCCAAAAGGCCGTCACAAAAACGACTACTAACACGACGAGGATGGCTACCGAATCTTTCGCAGCCTGGAACGGGAAGAACGATTGCTCGGCTTTGCCCGCTTCGCCATTCCGTGTCCACGGCGGCGTGATACCGTGCCGTCTCACAAGGTAAAGATGAACCGTCAACAATGCAGCCAGTGCTGCGGGCAAGAGAATAACATGAGCGGAGTAGAAACGCGTGAGCGTAAAGGGACCGACATCCGCGCTGCCGCGGATGATCCGCAAGAGGTACGGACCAATGACTGGCAGCGATCCGGGTATCTCGGTAGCCACTTTCGTGCCAAAGTAGGCTTTCAGATCCCAGGGCAGTAGGTAGCCCGTCAGGCCGAACCCGAGGAGCACGAACAGAAGCAGCACGCCGGCGACCCAGGTCCATCGCCTCGGTGATCGGTATGCGGCGAACAGGAACACTCTCCCGAGATGCAGAGCAGCCACGACGATGGAGGCCGATGCCGCCCAATGGTGTATCCCGCGGACGAGTGCTCCGAAGACCACCCGATCCTGAATGTAACGAACGCTTTCCCATGCTGTTGATGTTGAAGCGGTGTAGTTCAGCGAGAGAAGCACTCCTGTGACCACCTGAAGCGCAATCAGGGCGAGCAGCGTCGAGCCAAAGACGTGCGGCCAACCGACACCCTTGGGCAATCGCTCATCGAACAGGTCACGCACGACATGCGGAATCCGCAACCATGACAGGATCGAGGCCCTGCCTGCAGTGGTGTCCTTGGTTGAATCGCGATCGTTGCTCACGTGACCTGAATCTCCAAGTTCCCATCGCGCAAACGTGTCTGAAACCTTCTCAGCGGCTCCGGCGGTGGACCGTCCACCACGCGGCCGGACATGTCGTACTTGCCTCCGTGGCATGGGCACTCGAAAGAGCTCGATTTATCGTTAAAGGCGACGTTGCAGCCCATGTGTGTGCAAACGGGTGACAGGACGATGAGCTCGTCTTCGCTACGGCCCACGAAAGCGACACGGCGTGTCCGCTCGACGCTATAGCTGCTCTCATCGTCGTACTCGTACATAACCCGTTTCGGGATTCCGGCCACAAACTTTGTGGCCTTACCGATTGCAACCCATTGGCTGGATCGCCGTCTGAGCAGCGGCGACAACAAGTAGCCGACCGCGGGCGTGGCAACGACCATCGCAACGAAGGCGTTCAACGCCACTACAACGCGGGCAAGGAATCTTCTTCTGGACGGTTCCGATTCTTTCATCAGATACGAACTCCGATGTACACCATGCGTAGGTACAAAACATGTCGTCAAGCTGAGTGCCTGAACATCACACGTTGGATCAAGCGGCTGCTGTCGTAATTATCATTAATGATCGTGGTCATGATCGTCGTCATGATCACCGTGTCCGTGTTCGCCGTCCTCATGCTCATCATGCATCTTGCCGGGCGTGAACTTTTCTGTGAACCGGAGCGTACGTTCACTCTTGCCGGGAAGATTCTTCAAGTCGAAAGTGACTCTCGCGTCGCCCGCTTTCAGGTCCGAAAGATCTGCCGGAGCGACAAGGTAGTCCTGTGGTGTGTACTTCATACCACAATCGGCGCACGTGCCCGCTGCTTTGCCATTCTCGTCGGCATGCATCGGGCATGACCACAACGTGCCTTCAGGTATGTCCTGTTTAACGAGACTCATGCTGCATTTGGGGCATTTCCCGGGTTTGCTGGATTCCTGACCAGTACACATCGGGCAGGCGTAGCTGACCGGTGTACCGCGCACAAACTTCAGCGTCTTCGCTCTGCGGCCGCTATCACGGAAATCCACTACGCCCGTCGCCTCTACCAGCCCATTCTTCCAATGCTTGACATGCATTGGGTTCTGCGAGCCGTCATAAAGATAGAGACGGACTTCATCCGGCATGAACACCGTCTCGATATGAAACTCCTTCGACATCGTGACCACCCCGCCGTGACCTTCGACCCGCCCGTGCGAGTGACCGGCGCCCTCACCGTGCTCATGAGCCCCATGATCGTGTCCGCCGTGATCATGCTGCGCGGACACAGGGTTCACGCCCAGTCCAAAAACCACCGCAGCCGACAACATCATCGCCTTCACAATACTTTTCATCTCCACAATCTCCTTCAGTGAGTTTTGACCGCACCAGCGCACCCGATCTTCGACACCTGCGGTCCAGCCCGAACGGCCAATCGTGCCACCCGACTCACGATGAGTCGAGCCGTCAGCTACGACCGGCCTTACCAATTAGATGCGGCAAGGGTCGGGTTTCTTCCGGCCTGTGGAGAAATTTTTTTCGGCCACGTTGTTCCGGATCCAGCCGCTCGGTGCGTCTTCCACCGGCGTCTCGATCGGGCAGGCCTTGCAGCAGTTTACCGAATTGCTGGAGCAGATCGGAAGGGTCAAGTACTACCGTCCCAAGCATCCACGACCGTCACAACCGCGGGCCACCAAGCGGAACATAAACAAGTGTATCAAAGGAAGAGCGGTTAAAATGAGTGTGGCTTACGTCAACGGCATTGCCGGTTCCCCCCGCCCCGAATGGGCCGCATGTTCGTTTTCCGTTAGGGCATTTCGACCCCAATCAGCCAGGAACTAGCCAGGAAGTGTTTTTGATCGCCTGCAACTCCTTTGTTCACAAGCACTTACATTGGAGGCGGGGGGAATCGAATTCCGTGCCCCCCTGTTTCATAAGTACTGATTTGATAACGATTTAACTCATAACCTTCGGTAGATGCCGTGGTTACGAACAGACTCAACAAGACCACTCTTGACCGTTGCAGCCGTTTGTAGACCGCATTTACTGGGGACTGACTGGGGACACTATTTCCGATGGTGGCAAGCAACCACGAGAGGGACAATTTACTGCTACCACCAATGGCCGGTGAATTCGTCAGGGACTTCGCGTTCCCTGAGAACTATTTTCACTCCTTCTGTGTCACGCTCATACTTAGGTATATCGGGGCGGCGAAATGCGAGACCGCAAGCCAAAAGCAAGAGGCGAGCTGAATGAGGCTCCTGCAGCGATTTAAGCGGAACCGTTTCCCCCGTCGGGAGCATTACGCTAGTGCGACCAGGAATCGCAAGCTGCGACGGTGGCTCCTCCCAACGAGACATGTGACGTGGTGGATCGCGTTTCATTCGTTCAGTGACGGGGGTGCAGATTGAACCGCCACCCACTAGAAACAACTTGTACAACGCCTTGCCTTTATTGAACCAAGCCCGTGGTCGTTGGTCTATTCGCATCGCGTCATCAAGCACGACAGCTTGGTGCTGATAGATCCGACTGGCGATCGGCTTAATCAAGGAATCGTGTGCATCTATTTCCACTTCACTCAATGCTTCTCGTGCCGCGCGCGCGACATTTGGTGCAATTCCCAAAGGAACGGCCAACGCGTAATCGACATCGTCCATACCGATTCGCCTGCTACCGGCCGAGTAGTACCACGCGGTCGTTCTTTCATCATCTTTCTGCAGCCAAAAGAAAGCTACGTCAGTCGTACCTGCGCCAATATCAACAAGACCATAAAGCCCACTCTCACTCTGCGGTAACAGGAGATAGGCCGTCATTGCCGCATGCGTTTCCGGAAATACGCGAGTTGGGCTTTCTTCAACGGGTGGTCTTAATTCAAGGCGATTTCGTTCGAGGGCAGCGATCGCATCGTCCAATAGCCATGCTTGCTTGGAAACATCTGCTAATAACCACCCATAGTACAACGCATTCTCAAAGTATTCACCGACCTCTCCGAATTCGCTCATCTGGTCGAGCGGCGCAGCAGAGTTGATGACATAGCGAATCTGGTCCTGCCGCACTCCGAACGCCGCAGCAACACGCTCTTTCGCAGCCCCAAGCACGACAGCTAAATAGAGAATGGACAGTGTCTCGGCCGATACTTGCTTGGAGCCCAACAGGAAATATCCAGGACGGTCCTTCAAGCAGTTTGGACAGGTGTTCGCCTCGGTATTATTCTGACACGCCTCTTTCCGTGCTTGACACAGCAAACACATCTTGAACGAACGGATAACAGTCGATGAGCCATCGATCTCCGCATCATGCCCGAACAATAGCCTTCCCCCTTCGAACGCGATTGTGCTGGGAAAGAGGACGTGACTTTTCGCATCATAGCCCACGAGCACAAAAGGTTTCTGGTCCGCATCCTCTCGAAAGCAACACTTCGTAGTTGATGTACCAAAGTCAAGTCCGACGGTTACTCTACGGAGGTGCTCGGGTATCCGGCCTTTCGGCGCGAGGGCGTCCGTCCCCGGCTGTTCGGGTTTCGGTTGATGCCTCTTTCCTGGAATAAACCTATGCCACCACGCAGACATATCCCGCTCCCTCTACCGTTGAACTTACTGAAACCGCTCGGTTCTGCTCCATTTGCTGGCACCGTTCCTCAAATTCTGAGTCAAGCTTGCGTAATTGCGCCTCGAACAGGGGAACCGCACGCTTGTGCCCTCGAATACGACTCTCGTCGAGGCGCCTTTCTTTCTCGATACGCTTCGCACGATAGGATGACTCCAACGAGCTGAGTCGCTGATCGACACGCGTAGCGTTTCGTTTTCGCATCTCGTGCCGGTAAGTGGACTGCCGTTCCATCAGACACGACATTGCTTTTTGAAAAAGATCTGCTGTGAAATCACTTGGTGGAGATTCAAAGCCCTCCCACCTTCCGCCGAAGAGCACCATCTGGTGAAGGAGTGTTTCGGAGTCTTCCGAGTCGACCGGTTCGTTCCCACTCGCGGGAACAACTATGGCCCACAGAGACCGGCCCTTACGTACGCCTGTCTCTTCTATTGAGGCCCAAATAAAGAAATACTGCCCGGTCGGCACGGCACTTGAAGCTACGCTCACGGCCGTAACAGGGTGAACTAGAGAGGGTTCATCATCGTATCGTTTGGCGATGGCTCGAACCATTGGATAAGATGATGTAATTAGTTCAGCCCGGTGATTTACTTTTGCTTCTTCACTATCGAAGGTCACTGTGAGCCGGCCACGCGATGACCTCTGAAGAAAGCGATGGAGGCCTGGATCCGTGCGAGGCAGTCGTGCTCGCACGAAGTCGCGTAAAGTCTCGTTGACGCGCATGTTGAGTAATGTTTCGGACGCGGAACCGTCAATCGAATCTCCGTCCTGTGGACTAAGAACGCAAGTCGGATGTTCGGCTACCAAGTATTGCTCCACGAATATCCGTAGTTCCTCACCGGTAACGAATCGACCCAATCTGCGCACGCGGTC
>JAZDCZ010000292.1:0-35692 GCA_036679605.1 Gemmatimonadota bacterium | reverse complement strand
ACCATGCTTAAGTTGTTTCCACGCAAGGAGTTGCGTCTAAAAACTGAAGCGTTATGATTTGATAATCTTCAAAATCTTTTGAGTTTTCTTCTTTTGGGTGCGATTCATGGCGGGAAAGGGAAAGAAAACCGTCACTGTGGGTACGCTTAGTGAAGTCGAGGAGGAGATTCGCCTTCGACTCAGGGCGGTAACGCTCTTAAAGCAGTTGATGAAGCGGCGTGATTTGGATGAGATCCGGGCCATGGGCCGGCCTATGGTGACAAACGGCCTACGAGATGTGGATCGATTTATTCACTCGTGTAAGCGAGCCCTCGGCCAGCCTTGAGTAAGGGAGATATGGCGATTCCAGCGGTCGTTTCACTCTTCACTTGACCTGGAGAACCAAGCAATGAAAACCAGACTAGCGATCGCGATTGTGCTGGCACTAGCAGCCAGTTCAGCCCGGGCCGAAATGCTGCGGTTCAGCGGCGGCGGAACGGGAGGACCGGGCTACAGCGTCCCATACGACGGCACCCTGACTATCGACGGGGAGTATTCGGGGACGATCAATAAGGCGCTCTACGAACCAACCTGGACCGTCGATGTCTCCACAGACGGCCAATCACTGGAGCTTCATAGCGTCACCGTCGAGTGGTCGGGCCACGTGGAGATTAACTCCTTTGTCTCGTTCGACATCGAGGTCTCGGCCTCTCTGCCTCCGCAGACGTTGGACATCAACCCGACCACGACAACCCTCTGGGCAGTCGAGCCCTTGTCGATCCCTCCCAGTTCGCTGTCAGTTTCAGGCACGTACTTTGGCCTCGGCTACACGCAAGAGTTCTCTGGCACCTTGCCATTCAACGCCAGCTATTGGAATAAGTATTGGAGGATAGAGTTTGACGACTGGCCGAATCAGTTAGATTGGAACCCTTCCGATAATGCGACGGCTACCGGCGGCTGGAGGTGGCACGCCGACAAAAACTCCGGTTGGATCGGTGTCGAACCGTTCCTCCACATCAGCGATTTCCAACTCTATCGACCCCTCTCGGTCGATCTGCAACTCGTATCGTCGACGGGCGACTTCGATGGGAACGCCACCATCGACGGCATGGACTTATTAGCGTGGCAGCGCGGCGAGTCGCCGGACCCATGGAGTTCGGCAGACCTGACAACCTGGGAAAACGCCTACGGCACGGCGCCCGCGCAATCATCCAGCTCAATCCCAGAACCTTCGACCATCGTGCTACTGTTGCTGGCCGCTTGGTGGCCCCAGAGGCTGCGATGACGACTCCAACACCGCCGCCATTCAGCCCGGTGCCGCCCCTGATGGCCATCAGGCATCCCAGCCGCCATTTTCGCCACTTACGTCGACGACAAGCTCGTTTCGAAATCGCAATATGGCCTTGAATAGAACTCCAAATGTCAATCCGAGTCGAATGCCCAAGCTGCAAAGCGAAGATAGACGCCCCGGAACACTACCTGGGGAAGACGGTCAAATGTGGGAAGTGCAGCGAGCAGTTTACGGTACGGGCCGAATCGCCTTCTGAGCCTCAGCCCCCGCCCATTCCCCCGCCATTCACGCCTCCTCCGGATCCGCCATCGACAATTCTCGCGTCGACCACTCGCGATCGACAGGTGAATCGATCCACCAACTACGGATTGGTCGCCTCTGCAACTGTGGCAGGAGTCGCTGTCGGCGTGGTACTTGGCTACTTCGCCGGACATCACTTCCCGTTCTATGGTGGGTTAGCGACGATGGGTGAGCCATACAGCCCAGCTCGGGACATGCTCGCCCGCGGACACATGGTGCTATTTGGCTCGCTGTTTGGAGTGATTGGGTTCGCCTTCGGATTAGCGCCGCTGAGGAGCGTGTCGCCTCCAATGCCGCCGCTGATCAAGACGCTTATCTCTACGATCAGAAACCTTCTGCAGACTGATCCCTCCAAAGCGTCCCTACAACCTTCCGGATGGGGGGCATTTTCGTTTTTCCTAGGAGCATTGACGGTGGCCATCGGCTTCTTTGCTTTGTTGGCACAAATACATGGCCTTAAAAGTCTTCCCATGGACTTAGAGGATGCTGCGGAGAGCTTGGCGCTGGCTTGGTTTGTTTGTGTCCCTCTTAATCTGGCCGGGTTGATCGCTGCCCTGGTCGGATTTACCCAACCAGATCGCAAACAAACCCTAACGAAGCTTGGACTGCTGATTAACGGCACCAGTATTTTGGTTTTCACTTTCCTGGCAATCGTTTCGATTCCCGGGATTAGCTCCGTCACTAGCGCCCCAAGTGAAGCCGTCATTGTTCATGCCGAGAGACACGCAGCCGAATTATTCTCAACCACTTGGGCCGGCACAGATCTCGAATTGGACCCGTGGCATAGCGGTTACTTGGACCCGCAAGTCAGAGACGAAGGAAGCACTTGGGTTGTCGATGGTGTTTTCCAAATCAATGAGTATCGCTGCACGCAAGTCACCGTGACTCTTGAGAAAAACAGCTACAAGAAAAAGTCGCTCGAACTGCAAAAGAATCTCAGAAGCGCCATTACCGATCTTGCCCAAGGCAAGCACATTCCCCCGAATCTCAATTACCGTCCCAACGAGCAACCTGGCGGCAGAATCTGGAGCGATCCGGAAACTGGTGGCGTGAGATTTACGCCTCCCCCTTGAGTGAATCCATTTTGCCCGCGCAGGTTTGAAAATCCATTTACCCCCGGCCGGGTGTAAGAGCCACTAAACCCTACGAATCAAGACGTTTTGTTTGTACACTAGCATGCGCGTTGCTAGCGACACCTAAGTCGTTACGATGCACGGCGTTGCTACTCGCCAAGAGTTGCCCCAGCCCCGTTTTGCAAGCCGGAGGTTAGGGGTTCGAGCCCCCTCGGCTCCACTGTTCTTAACTCTTGTCGGTAGCAGCAATTGCATCACGTCGATACCGTCGGCGGTGCGACAAGGAACCTGGTGTACAGCGGGTGAAGATTTACCCCCGCCCAAACTGTGGAGGTTCCCCATGTCGCAAACGCATCTTCCCAAACTTCGGCGCACGTCCAGCGGCTACGCCTTCGTCTATCACAAGTCGATCGACACCAACGATCACCGGATGACGCTCGGCAAGTACGGCTCCCAAGAGAGCCATCGACGCTATCGCCAGTTCCTCAAGCGGCTGGAGGTCTATCGGGCCGGTCAGGAACCGCCGGCGATCCACGGTACGCCGTCGATCTTGGAATTGGTCGTGGTCTACAGCGAATACGCCAAGCTCCACTACCGGCGACGCGACGCGGACGGCGAAGCATTCATCGCCCAAGAGTATCACGAGATGCGGTACGCCCTGCGGATCTTGCTGGACCTCTACGGCGACGAGCTAGCATGTGAGTTTGGGCCCAAGTGCTTGAAGACCGTCCTGCGGTGGATGGCCGGCGAGAATTACGCCCGCTCCCATATCAATCACACGATCTCACGGATCAAGCGTTTCTTCCGCTGGGCGTCTAGCGAAGAACTGATTGCCCCTGAGCACTACCACAAGCTCCTCTGCGTGCGCGGATTGCAAAGGGGCGAACTCGGTGTCCGTGACACGAAGCGGGTTACACCAGCGTGTCCAGAGAGCCTCTACAAAGTGCTACCATTTCTACCGCCGACCGTCGGCGTCATGGTTCAAGTCCAGTATCTGTGCGGCATGCGTCCCGGAGAAGTCTGCATCATGCGAGGCAGAGACGTTGACACGAAGGGGACCGTCTGGTGGTACACGCCGGAGAGCCACAAGAACCGCTGGCGCGACAAGTCGCTCGTCAAAGCGATCCCGAGAATCGCTCAGGGCTTGATCGCGCCGCTGCTGAATGGCAACGCTTCGAAGTATCTCTTCGAACCGGCCGAGGCGTACAGATGGTCGATGTCCCAGCGGCCGTCGCGAAAAACGACGCTCTTTCCGAGCGAAGCGAAACGGGTTCAACGGGACAAAGCCCTGCGGCGTCGCCGGACCAAGAAAAAACAGCCGGGCGAACACTACACGACTGATTCCTATCGGCGGTCTTTGGGAAAGGGTTTTGATCGAGCCGAGAAAGCTGGGCTGGCGCTAAAACGATTCAGCCCCAACCAACTCCGGCACGCGATCGCCACCTACATCTCTGAGAATGTTGGCGCACAGGCCGCTCAGCGCTGGGCTGGCCATGAGCACCTGCAAACGACTGGCATCTACATCGAAAAACAGAAGTCCGAGCTGGAACAGATCGAGCGGGAGCTTCACGAGCGCTGGGCTGACGAGTAGGGAATGGCGGTCGCCCCGGCGTCAGGCTCCAGTTCATCCCATAGACGGATGATGTACTCCGCCTCCTTGGCGGTGCAGAATTCGTCGACGATTTCGCCGCCTGGCTCAAGTCGGATTCGATAGAGACCTTCAGTGTCGATCAGTGCTCGACCATCCGGCTTGACTTCAATGACGCGAATCATAGACACACCACCTCGCCTCCCCTGCAACGCAAGTCTGAGGCCAATCGTTGAGAAATCGTCATTCTCGGAAACAACTCCAAATGACATAACAACTTCGAGGCGGAGTTGTTGATTAGCGCTGCATGTAAGAAGTGCAACTGCTGCCTCTGCTAGTGGCTAGCCTCCTAGCGCACTTTGCCTAGCCGCTTGCTGCGCTGGAGATTGAGTGGCGCGCGATCACGAAGGTTGGGGAGGGATTCCGGACCGGTTGAAGTCAATCTTTCGTAAGCAAGCTATTGAGTACGCCGTACTTCGCCAGTTTGATTAACTTTGTGGCACAATCGTAGCAGAGGTCGATTTCATCGGAATCGTAGTCACCGTCAATGGAATGATGCACTTCAAGCGTCCCCTTCGCCGAACCTACTCCACCCCAGTCCCAGCAGTCATTCTGGGGACATTCAGCTTCGGACCCACAAACGTCGCACTTCAGTAAAACGCAAACGCACTTCGTGACAACTTCTTTTTGCCGATCTTCATGCTTTTTCATGGCATCACTTCCGTGGCTTCCTAGCAAGCTCTGAGACGTCCACGTCGAAATAGAAGGCAATCCGGTCCAGTGTGGCACCGTCAATCTTCTCCCGCCTGGCGGCCTCCAGCACATACCACTTGGGGGCTGAGATGCCGATGTCGCGAGCACACTCGCTCACCCCCAGGCCAAATTCCTTGCGTAGCCGTCGCATATTGTAGGCGACAAGGCCCACAAATGTCTTGGTATCCAGATTTTCGGACTGCGGACGACCCATGCCATATTATTGCCTGCCGTGAAAACCCAGTCAATGGGCAAACGGGGCCTCTTTTGCCAGCACTGGAGGACCTCCCCAAAGGGGCATGTACGAGAAGAGAAGGTTTTATTGACAATCGATAAAAAGACGGCTATACCTATTGACAGTATTTTATCGTAGTACGATAATACAATTGTGGGGTGAGGGTTTTCCTCTCCTCCCGGCCCGGCAGTTTCCGGGGGCTCTGGTTCGGAGGGCAAGACGATGCCAAGAGTAGACTACGAAGGGCGACGCGAAGCGAGAATCGAGCGGCTGGAGAATCGAGCCGAGCGATTGGCTAGCGAGTCGGAATCGTCTCTGAACGCCGGCCGTCGGATGTTTGACGCGATCCCGTTCGGACAACCGCTGCTTGTCGACCATCACAGCTACGGACGGGACCGCAGATATCGGAACCGGGCAAGTGCCAAGATGGAAAAGGGCTTCGAGCTGCACAAGGCGGCGACTGTGGCCAGCGCGAGGGCGACCAGTGCTGAGAGCAATACGGCGATCAGCAGCGACGACCCCGAGGCCATCGTCAAGTTGCGGGAGAAGATCGCCGACGCCGAAGCCGATCGCGACCTGGACAAGGCGGACAACCGCAAGCTGCGGAAGGCCAAGTTGCCGACCGCAGGTTTCACCGTCGACGATCTCAAGGCGGCAGGGGTTTCAGGCGAGGGCATGAAAGAGATCGTCACGCTCAAGCGGATCGGATGCCTCTACGGCGACATGGTGAAAATCCCCGGCTATTCGATCAGCAACGCGACCGCCAACATCAAGCGGATGCGTGACCGGCTCACCAGCCTGGAAAAGGAATTTGCCCGGGCCGAAGAGGGCGACGTCGAGTACGCGATCAGCGTGGCCGGCGACTCGGTGACAGTGACCGAGAACGTCGACGAGAACCGCCTGCAGCTGAGTTTCCCCGGCAAGCCTTCCGAGGCGGTCCGGAAGGTGCTAAAAGGAAACGGTTTCCGCTGGGCCAGGTCGCTGGGCGTCTGGCAGCGATTGTTGAACGGAAACGCCCGCGGGACCATGAGGTATCTCCTCAGTGGTCGGTACGGGCCTGACGATTGGACGAAAGTCGAGGTGTGACGTGGCAGCAACCAACGGCCCACTAACCCGATACCGCTGTGAGTTCTGCAATCAACACATCGAGGACTACAAGGAAATCGAGTGCGGGGAGTGTCGGCGTATCGGCTGCAGCGGTTGCATGAACGTGCCCAACATCCACTTGGCGCTCTGCCCAGTGTGCAACACCCGAAGAGCCATGAAGGAGGTGACCCATGCGAGGTAGCGGACCACCGACGACATTCACGCGACGCGGCCATCACGTTGTCACGATCCTGAGCCGGAAGCAAGGGCGGAACCTGGATCCCGACGTGCGAGACTATTGCCTGCGGGCAATCGCCAGCCGGTACAAGTACCGCGATGCGGTCGAGATGGCCGTCGACCACGGACTGGTGGCCGACAGAGACGACTACGAGGAAACCATCGAAGCGGTGATGACACGCGACTAGACGAAAGCGAGGTTTGAGATGACAGGCAAAGCGATACACACGCTGACCGTGAGAGAAGCGGCAGATGAGTCGTGGGCTTTACTGGAAGCGTCCCGTGAAAAACACGAGAATCCGCCCAGCTCTTTAAGATACAAGTGTTTGGGAATCGCACAGCAGACGCTCGCGACACTGCGAAAGATCGCTAGAAATCGCGGACTTGACCCGCAGGGATCGCGCAGCGAACTCGTGAGAACGATCTGTCAATCGCTGGCAGCCATAGGCTCAGCTGAAATTCAGCACACCATGGCCAGTGCGTTGCTGGCACGATTGCGAGCGATCGACCTGGACAGTGTGCCGGTCTCCGACTTTGGTCGCTGCGAGCGGCGCAAAGATCGGGCCAAGGCGTTTCGAGCCCTGTTCAAGCAGCTCGGGCTGAAGGGGATCAGCGTCACCGCGCCGAACTATTCAATGGCCCAAAGCGTAGACGTAAGGCTGCCCAGAATTGCGGAGAATGAACACGTTCAGACCCGGTGGCCGCACGATCACGGTGCTTGCTGCGGATCGGCTGGCCACACCGACGAAACTCGTTGCCCGGCCTGCCGCGAGTTTGCGGAAATGCGGAAGCGGATCGAGGCTATTCTTTGGAAGGGATTTCCCAATCTGCGGGATCGATCCGACAGCATGACCGACTATTTTAATTACTGCTGGAGCGTGGATTGACATGCACACAAGCATTTCCCTTGGCAGTCACAAAGCAGAAGTGACGAAAATGGTTCCCACAGAGGATGGCCGCGGCAAGGTCTGCCGGGTCGTTGCCGATCGCGTTGGTCACGTCGACCTGATTATCAATACGGATAAACTAAGTCGTTACGCCAGGCAAGCGTTGCTGAATAAAGGCGGCAAGAGCAAATTGGCTAACGGCGCAATTGTGTTTTCCGTGGCCAGGCACACCATGAGTGAGCGGAAGCGTGGAGATGAACCATGACTAGCAGCGATTTTGAACTCGTCTACAAGAACACGTATTCGGTGATTATCCGCGATAAAAACACCGGCAGAAGGTCGGTCACCAACGACGCTGAGAGCGTCGTGAAGGATCTTTACGATCGTGGCATTTTGCAGGCCGGCCAGCGACTCTTTTACTACGACAGCGACGGGCGGCTGGACGAGATTGGGCACCTCTGTGGCGAGTTCACCGGCTTCCGAGCCCTGGGTAAGTATGAGCGCGAGGTGATCGAAGCGACCGGCGGCGCTGCCAAGGACTGGCTGCCACTCGGGAAAGACGTGGCGATCAGTGGCCTAATTCCGCTGGAGGATGGAACAGCCCAGATTTCCCGCATAGAGCATGGCTCCGTTGTCCGCACCTGGTCATATCCAGACCTGAAGTCCGCCGAAAAGGCGTGGCTAAACTGGCTCGATCCGAAGACGGAACCTGTGGGCGGGACGCCAGCATGACAGCAGAAAAATGACTCGCCAAGATCGGCCGGCAGACGGTACAATGGGGCAGCGGCAGGCAAGCTATCCCGAGTCACTCTACAGGGGTTAAGGATGAACACCACGCTAGCCATCCGCAAAGCGTTTCGAGTCCAGCGTTATCGCCGGCGCTATGACGAAGTCTTCTCGCAAAAGGTCGCGATCAAAACCCGTGAAGCGCTGGTCGACGCGATCAACGAGCAGTTTTCTCTGCAACGGTCCGGGCGCCGGCAGCATTACGCACTCGACTGGCAAGAAGAGCAGCATCCCCGCGACACTGGTGGCCAATTCTCGGAAACGGAAGGCGGAGGCTTTGCTGCCGAAGAGGGTGGAGTTTTCGATGAGCTACAGGCTTTGGAAAAGGCCGATCAGATCGCTGGCGAGACAGCCAGTAAACCGCCTGCGGAAACCGCGATCCTCAATCCATCCAAGAGTCTTGATGACCGTTTCGACGAGGAGGAGAATCAGATTCCCGCCAAAGTCGCCGAGCCGATAGCGCAGCCGGCTCGTATTGGCGGCATTGACGCGCCTTCGATTCAGACGCTACCCGACGGTCGCAAGGTGGGCGTGACGATGCTCACCGTCGACGAGCTGTCGAGCGCACCAGATCGCTTCCAATACAAGGTGCAAGGCATCGGCAACGAAGGGGTGACCGAAACTTTGAAGGAAGTACAAAAGTTTCGCCCTGAGTTTGCCGGCCAGTTACTGGCGTGGCACGATCCCCAAGACGGGCAGACTTACATAGTCAACGGGCATCACAGATTTGAATTGGCCATGCGGAGCGGTTACCAGGGCCCCATCCCCACGTTCCTGATCGACGCCGCAGACGAAAAAGAGGCTCGCGCCATGGGGGCGCTGGCTAACATCGCCGAGGGCAACGGGACGTCGATCGACGCGGCGAAGTTCTTCCGCGAAATGGATATGTCGGTCGAGAAGGTCCGGGAGGAAGGGATTTCCATGAAGGGGCGGATGGCCGACGAGGGCGTCGTGCTGGCCAAGCTCTCCGACAGCGCCTTCGCTGCTTTGGTAAACGACCAGCTCGACGAGAAATTCGCTCTGTCGATCGCCCGGAACGTGAAGGAGCACGACAAGCAGGACCAGCTATTCCGCCAGATCCACAACGCCGAGCAGAGTGGCAAGAAACTACGCCAGGACGTCGTCGAAGAAATGGCCCGGGTGAAGGGGCTCACCGAGAGCGTCGTCGAAACTCAGACCGATATGTTCGGTACAGAAGAGGTTGAGCGGAGCCTCGATGTCGAACGGGCCACGATCACCGCCGCGATCATGCGCGACCTCGGCGGCGAAGCCCGCACGTTTACCGAGGTAGGGCGTCGCGGCCGGGCCGCAGCCTTGGAGCAGGCCGGCAACGTACTCGATCCAGAAGCCAATCGCCAGCGAGCCCAGACGGCCCAGCAGCTGCATGGGCTGTTCCGCATTGAATCCACGCACAAAGGAGAAATCAGCGATGCCATCAACGAAGAAACCAGACAGCTCGCCAACGAGCCCAAGCGAGAAAAAGAAATCATCCGAGACGCCACGCGACGCATCCGATCGCTTCTATCCCAAACTAACGGAGGCGCAGAAGACGAAGATGCTGCGCCATTACAAGGAAATCCAGGACCATCAGAAGGCGACCGGCCTGACCCAGAGCGGGCCCGCTTTGGACTCCGGGAGTCCCTGACTCGGCTGCGGTTCTCGATGCAGCTGCGTCACGGTCTGGAGGCTCTCCGATACCGTCGCCCTTTTGACGAATCGAAGCACCAGCGCGCCGACGATGGCAAATTTGGCTCGGGCGGTGGGACAACGCCGAGCGATGTCCCACCAGCGAAGGCCGGCCAAGGATTGCCGCCACACCTGCGAAAGAGTCTCGACGAATACAACGAGAGAATGTCGGGGTTCGGTTTCAAGACGACCGACGTCACGCCTGCCGGTTACGGTCCCGAGCCTGTTACGTCCGAGCCGGAATCGCCGTCAATTGAGCAACAACTGGAGCGACAGTTTCGTCCGCCGGAATCTTGGACAGACTCCGAGTTTTCCATCCGACACCACAAGGCACAGCATCCCGTGGTCGGCGGTGCTTTTCCTACGCCAGGCAGTAATCCGAGCCACCAACCACAAATCAAGTTGCCAAACGGTGCCACGCCTGCCCAGACACAATGGCTGCAAGAGCACGGCTATACCACCTGGTCGACCGGGGGAAAAGTGTGGGAAGGAAAAGTAGTCGAAGAGCCGGACGATCCGCGTCGGCCCAAGACGCTTGGCATCCCCCGCCAGGACATGCCGCAAATCGCCGGCCCCGACAAGAAAGAGTTTTTCGATTTCCTCAGTAGCAAGGGGATCGACTATCGCACGAAAGAGGTCCGCGTCGGCGACTTGAAGGGGACTCAAAAAGACTTCTCCCAGGAAAAAGTCGATGCCATGGCTGAAGGAATGCGCCGCGACGGCGTGCGGCCCGGCTCTGCCATGCTGGCCTCGAACGATGGTTTCATTCTCGACGGACACCACCGCTGGCGAGCCCAGCGAGAAGTCGACCCCGATTCGATGTTTTCCGTGGTGGAGGTCGACCTGCCGATCGATCAGTTGCTGGCCACCGCTGCGAGTTTTCCCAAGTCGTTCAAGGCGGGCATCGACGAAGGGGCAGGGCCCAGGGACTATGGCGAACGGCAAAAAGAAATGTTTGCTCGCATCCAGCACACCTTGCTGCGGTACGGGTATCAGCAGGCACGAGACGACGCCGGTCGCTTCGCCACGAGCAACTTGGAAAAGTCTCGGGCGGCCTCGTCCACGGCCACGCAGGTCGAGCCGGGCAAGCCTCACGCCTGGACTGCTCCTCCGCAGCCGCCAGCCCGCGGCGGTAGCTGGAGCGAGAATGGCGACGTCTTCACGCCCGCCTCGGGGGACAAGGAAAACCGTTACGGTGCCAACCGGGACATCGACGCCCCTTGTTTCGAGGGCGGCTGCTACGACTTGGACGAGAGCGGACAGATCGACTACGCCGCCTGGCGTGAAGAGCTTCACCCGCGAGACGCCGATGGGAAATTCGGCTCTGGCAACGGATCTAACACGCCCGGCAAGGATGCGCAGGATCCTACCAGCCAGCAGAGTCAGTCGACTGATCTTAGCGAAATCCACCGTCACTACCCGCCGGCCAATCCCGCTGGTCGCGACACGCAGAGCCAGTACAAGGTGGGAGACCACTACACGCCAGAGCGACAACGGCTGCACTCGGCGATCATTGCTAAGCGTTTGCAAGGCGTCACCAAGAGTGACGAGCCGACCGTCTGGATGTTGGGCGGAGGAAGCGCCAGCGGAAAATCGACCATGGTTCGCGAAGGCGCGGTGGTGCTTCCGGACAACGCGGTTCATGTCGACCCCGACGAGATCAAGAGCGAGATACCCGAGTACGGTGCCATGGTCCAGGGTCGAGATTTGCTGGCCGCGCCGTTCGTGCATGAAGAGTCGTCCGACGTCAGCAAGCAGCTCATTCGCCGCGGGCTTGAAAGCAGTTTTGACTTGGTCCTCGACACGACCGGCGACAGCTCGATCGAGAAGTTGCGAGGCAAGATTCGAAAGTGGCGGGAGAGCGGTCATCGGATCGTCGCCAATTACGCGACCGTGCCCACGGAAGTGGCGATCGAGAGGGCCAACGCCAGGGCGGCTAAGACGGGCCGCTTTGTCGATGCCGACGTCATCCGAACCATCCACGCCGGAGTGTCCCAGATCATTCCGCAGGCGATCTCAGAAGGCCTCTTTGACGAGTTCCGGCTATTCGACACATCCTCGAAACCTGGTAAACTGATAGCTAGTGCCCAGGGCTCCCAGCTGGAGGTCCACGACCAGCAGTTGTGGGAGGGTTTTTTGCAGAAAGGGCAGGTGTGACCATGGCGCTCACCAGCGAAGAAGTGATTAAGATCCAGAACGAGGTGACGCTCGGCGTCGAGCCGACAATCACCACGCCCGAGGCCCTGGAATTCCGCAAAAAGATCGAGCCGGCGATCCAGCAGGCCATGAAGGATGGGATGTTCCCCCATGCTCCTTTCGAGCTGTAGGGGGGTAGCGCCAGCAGCCCCTTCGGCCGAGTGACCGGATGCCCAGACCGCGCTGCCCCCACGCCCACCACGCTGGCTACCTGCGGCACCGCTGCCCCTGGTCCGACCTCGCTGTCGTCTGCGTGGAGTGCGAAGAGTTCGCGGACTGCCGCTGCCACCATCGGCGTCTGCTCTGGTGGGCGGAGTGCTCGCCGCGGTGGCGCAAAGCGATTCGCGTTGCGGTCGCACGCTTACGATCAGTCACGCCGTCCGCTAGATTTGATGCCCGAAATTCTTGATCGAGATATCGAGGATCGACGTAGAGTTGGGCATCCCCACTTGCCCCACCCAGTCGCCCGTCGAGTTCTAGGCGGAGTGCTCGCCGCGATGGAATAGCCCCGTTCCTTTAATGATCTACGGGCGGTGGGGTATAGCCTTCGACAAACTGAACTGTATCCCACCCTGACGCAGCGTTCATATGTGCTTCGTGAACTGGTCTGCCTGTTGAACCAAAGTTGACAAAATGTCTTCTTGCAAAAGTGAAAAGGGGGTTGTTAGTATCGACCTGTTCTGTTGGTATGACTGAGGCATGGTACATTTTGTTGACTAGAGAAACATCAAAAGTACATACGAGCGTTAAAAAATCATTGACTGCTCCACTATCATTTAATTCTTCCACTGTGACTGTCTCATGGGGAGACTTATCATCCTTACCAGGAACAAGGGAGGCAGAAAAAACTTGAATTGACCTCCAAGGAACCCTTATCTTCCCAGTAGCTAGGTCAATGTTCCATTCATTGGCAACAGTATTTTCATACTCAGTCTCATCCCACTCCAACAGCCTGTTCTGTTCAGATACATCTAATGGTAGGGGAGTGTATTTATCTACCGCAGGATCAGTAGAAGCAAATACTATTGGCTCTAAGTCTTTGAGGTCTGACACGAGTGGGTACTTATCAAACGCCTCTTGTTCCACTTTTGTGAGTCTTCTACCACCAGCCATTCTCGCCGGCATGTTGGTGATAGATAACGTATGTCCATTACACTTCATGCCTACTGGAAACTTTGATCTGTGGAGGTTCTGATCGAAGTCTTGCTCGGGCCTTCCAATTCCAAATAGTCCACCATGAGCAGCCCCGCCTCCTCCTGGTACAAAGTACCCATTCACCGTGTCTACATGGTCACCCGGTCCCGGAGTAGTGGGGTTGACCCAATTGGCAGGATCATCATCGTCCAGCACACCATTTATTGTAGGATTCGTTCTCTGGGGCATTGCCAACCTAGTCTTTATATCCCAGTAACCAGGACGGACTATTCTAAAGTATCTGTCTTTTCTTGGAGTTCTTGGGGGTCTATCGCCTGTAAGTATTGAGGTATTGGGGAGCACTTCTGGTTCTGAGTAAGAAAATGGGTATGTACCTTCAGGCCAAGGCTGAAGCATCACATAGCAGAAATCACCATAAGGAGTCAAGCAACAGGCAACGGGAACCCAACCAAAATCAGGGTTGGGAACTTGCGGGGGTGTACCACTTCCAGTAAATCGGGGATCAGGAATTGTTTCCCTGTCATCTAGTACATTATGTCTTTCTATAATCCAATCAGCGTCTAAGTTTATTGGGTCATCGGCCGGTAGGCTTTCATCATAGGGATGATATTCTTGCGGGGTTCTGCTTGCCTTGCGTTCCTCTGCGTCTACTCTCCATTTGCGAATCCAAATACCGGCCTCCGTGGGTTGCTTCATTACTGGACCATACCCCCGACCTTCATACTCATACTCCAGTGTGACATTAGTTGAAGTGAATATAGGTATCCCAGTAAGCTGAGAAAAATCGACAATAGGATTACGCACAGTAACATGGTAATCATCAAAGTATGATTCTCTTTCTTTTGTTCTAGCGAGGGTAGAAAAATCACCTGTTGGTCCCCTCACTGTAGTCAGTATATCAATAGGCAAGCTCTCAAACTGGACTTCTGAATGAAACACGTCATTCTTCAGTAGCATTCCTTTAGTCCACAAAACGCAATCAATCGCTCCGTCACATTCGTTGGCAATGCGACGGTCGTAGCCCCGGCATTCCATCGTATAAGAAACAGCCCACTCACCAAACGCCCTCTCGAAGATGGTCGTAAAATTGTTTGCAGGGATTAGAATGTGCGTCTCAAACGCCATCGTGCCTTCTAAAAGATTAGTTCTAGGAACTGTAGTGGGCTGAGTGGGCGGAACGTAAGTACCAGGATACGCCGGACCATCATCAATTTCTATGACTGCAAAACCTTCCTCAGATCTGGGGTCAATGCGAAAGTCCTGCGAAGAAAACACCTCTGAGCCTGCCGTTGCCGTTGGGTCATCTTCAAACCAGATGAACTTGCCACAACAAAGTGATTTCTTATTGTGTGTAGCTCCCACCATCCAGGGAGTGTCCCTCAGTGCGGGTTTGATGGGGTAGTGGTTAAGAAGATCATTGGGAACAAACCCAACACCTGCTCCGTTTGGTCCAGGAAAGCCATCTGGATATTCAGTGGGGTAGAGCATCCCTCCGATGTTTATTCTGCCCTCTTTCATGTGAGGTTCTGAGCGGGAAATCGCAGGGTCGTTTCCTATTGTTATCATGCCCTGTCTATTGCTTTGGTAAGGCACAACTTCCACAGCGTCAATGTAAATTTCGTTCCAAACACTTCCATACGGCGGACTTGATCCTTCAGGTGTTTTTGGTATCTTTTGCGTTCCGTAGTTTTGGTGATGGATATAAAACAAAGAATCATTTCCTACCCCGTACAAATCACCGATAACATTAGGAAAGGCTTCAATGACTACCTCGGAGGTGTGGGTCCAACACGATTCAGAAATAGTTCTAAGTGAAACGTGCTCATACAATGCTTCAAATTGTTTGCCTTGATACACTACATAGTCAAAACCATTTGGATGATTCTCGATAAATCTATAATCCAAGTAGCTGGTTTCCGTTAGCAGTTCTGGAGCATCCTCGGTTTCATAAATATCCCCGACCAGCACTCTCTCTCCAAAATGCAGTAAGTCGTAGCCTTGACTGTGGTCATCCCTCTCTGACTCCACCCCTTCATACTTATCAGCGAAAGACAAACTACCTGCGAATGTCATCATCCAAAGTTTGGTTCCTCGTTGTCGGCACAAAAACGGTTTCCCTGCTGACCCAAGCCATTCATCAAGCCCCAAAGGACTAATAAATCTTGAATTACCAAAAGTGTCAGGATCAGCAGGAGGAATGTTAAAGTCGTCGTTCCATAATGGGTTGGGGGCTACAAAAGTTTCCCATGTTTTCATACCTGGAGGGTAGAATCTAGCCAGAGTTCCTCTAGAAAAAGATTTGTCCTTGCGAACGCAACTGTCCTTTACTTGCAGGATGCCTGCCTCTGCCGTTCCTCCATTAGCTGTCCCAGGTAAAAACCTTGGTTGTCCTGATACGTCTGGGTCGGTCTGTGATCCATCATCAACCCAATTTGGGTTTTCTAATCCTGGCAGATCGGCAACGATATCACCGCTGATAATTCCTTGAGTTACAGTAAAACATCCAAAGAAGTAATTCCCAGGGTCCTCTGGCCCTCCCGAAGCCCACTGGTCAGATTCCCCATTATTGTTTTGGTTAGAACTAGGCAAACCAAAAGGATCCATATAGGAAACGTGGCAGGGACACCACAAACCTCCCACATCTCCCGTATACGGAGACAGCGAATCCCAAACCCGCGTATTAAAGTCAGCGGGATTGTCCTGGGCAGCTACGTGAACTGGCTTTACGTGTTCGTGTGCCATTGTTCTCGTCTATGGTGGAAGCGGATGCGGTCCCAGATTGCCCCTTATTTCGGACGACCTGAAAGTGGTGGGTGAAGCAGTTATGATTTCCTTGTTAATGCCAGTCACCCACATATTCGTCATCAGACAAACGAGGTTGGGATTGGTCCAGTATTCTTTGATGAATCTGGCTTCGTTTTCTATGAACTGGAATTCACCGTTAGCGTCAGGGTCGGGCGGGCCAGTCCAATTAGGATTGTTAATCAAGTGCGGATGGGGCTTTCCTATTCGTGGGTCACTGGCAGGAATAGTGCCTGTTGCAATGCCTTCCGGGTTTGCTGGGATTACGTCGCCCTCTTTCATGGTTTCTATCTTTTCCCAGTGTCGATCGGGCCAAGGTGGAGGCCACCAACTGGGAAACACATCAGTAGGAGTGTTTGCCGGGTCTGGCGGATGCCCCAAAAATTCCTCTAGAGTTGGCAAGGGTACTTTTTCGTAAACAACGACTGACACTTCGCCAAAGATCACTGGGAAGCCCACCTGAGCAATGCCGGGAGGGGTGTCAAACATCCAAGCAGGGCCGGGCGGTGGGCTGGTTGTCGATACTGCCGGGGCATCCTCCGCCTTGATAACTTTCTCAGGTAATCCATCCATCCACACATCAGGATTAGGAATCTGCGTGGGAGTTACAGGTGGATCAGGTGGAGCAGGTTGAACAAAATTTGGATCATCAATCATTGCCGGTCGCACTACTCGCTCGACCACGCGGCCATACTCGATAGTGACCTTCCCGCCCGAAGGTTTGGGAGGCCGATCACCGATCTGCTGCAATTGACTGGTGACGCCGAAATCGAAAGGTTGGCTGCGCACCCGAGTGAACGTCGCGTAGTCCTGGTTGCGAATCGGCACGGGCAGGTCTCGCGTCTGGTCGGTCAGTCGCCGCTGCAGCTGACTGTGCTGCGGGGAATGCTGGTAGCCGATATGCCACCAGACCCAATCGTCAAACCCCGTCATGCTCCACGTCTTGATCCCCGAGTAGCTGTAGTCGTAATGCTTTTCTAGCCAACCCAAGTAAGATCCAGCGATCGCTGTGGCGAGGTCGGTGACGTCGCTCGCATTGGTGGCCTCAGTAGCATCGCCGGTATCCACCTCGGCGAAGGCGGTCGTGTGGAATGTCTTGACCGTGTCCGCGGTGCCGGAATCGAAGCCAAGCGTACTTGGGGACACCTCTTCCAAAAACAACGGATCGTCGGGATCCATTGCCTTGCCGTCGATGCTCTTGCGGAAAATCACTTCCACCGAATCTGGCTGGAACTCGTCGTGTTCCCCTCCACCCAAGAGTTGGTCTGGTCCTGCTGCTGCCTTGGATTTCTGCGCGCCAGTTGGTTCAGCAATACCCGCGTTAGTTTCGTGCCTGTTTTTAGAAGCATCGGCGTCCATCGACAGCAGCGACCCGTCAGTCCGCCTCACGAATCGTTGCCCGACCGAAGCGCTGACGGCCTCCAGCAGCAACGCCGCGTTGTCGTATTTCCGAAGCAATTCGACCTCGTCAGGTCTTCCGTAATCAGCGGACACGGTGTCGTGGTTGATCGAGACGCCCAGGCCGGATCCCATCGCCGAAAACGTGCCCGTCCAGGTGCTGTCTTTGTCGACCGCGATGTCGCCGATCGACTTGAATTTCCACAGATACCGCTCGTCGACCAGGCACAACAGCCAGCAATCCTCGGGTCTTGTCGGGTCGGAGGGGCTGGTGTCCTTGCCAACAAAGGGGTGGGTGACCTTGTACGCCGGCAACAGCGTCATCGTTGTGGAGACTTCTGTGGCGGCCTCTGAGCCCTCTTGGATGACTAGCGTGGCCGAGTTGGTAGCTTCCGAAGTGTCACTTCCGAGTTCTTCGTTAATCTTGTCGAGCTGAGAACCGCTAGCAAGAAAGAGTCCGATCGCATGGCGCGTGGCGCCGGTGGGCCACCAGAGCGTATTGATTCGCCACTCGGGCGGCTCATAGCTGGTGTAGTTGTGGACCGGCAGCCCGACCTCACCGTCCCGCGGGCGCTGCCGACCCTCCACCAGCTCGCTCGTGCCTCCGCCTCCGAAGATCGTGAGGCCCTCCAGCGAGAGGGTGCGCTCGAGCCAGACCTGGAACTCGAAGCCGGGATCTTCCAGCAAGAGGGGTACGCCTGCAAAGGTGATCGTCGCCATTGCCGTCAACCTGTTAGCTTAGATCCCAATCGAAAATCAACCCGAAGGTCACGCTAATCACGCCGATTTGCAGGCCATCGTCTGCGGACTCAGCGTCCGCTACCGAAACGACCATCGGCGCGCGGGAGAACTGCGGCGTGATCAGTTCTCGGGAAAATTCATTACCGGCGACCTGAAGATCGACGCTAGCCATCGACTTGAGAATGATTCGCTTCAACTCAAACAGTCCACGAGTCGAATCGAGCACCAGCTGATCGTCGTGGTCTGCCTGGTCGAGGTGCATCCGCATGTACGCAGTGACGGTGAAGGTGGTCTCTTCGGTGCATTGCTCGAAGACGCCGCCCGTGAGCAACTCTTGCTTGAAAGTGTATTCGCCAACCGAAACGGTGAGCCACCAATCGGCTCCACGTGGAACACGCACAGCGAGCGGGTCGATCGTCAAGAAAACTCGTGAAGCATCCAGGCTCAGATCGCTGATGAAATGAGCGATGATGGCATTCAAAGCATCGAGTTGTGTGACGTCGACCCGCGCCATGCGAGACTCCTTTGGTTACGCCTGAGTTAGCAACGGGTGACTGGCCAGCAGCTCGGCACTCCAGGTCCGACTCGTAGTCGAGCGGGCCGTGGCGGTAATCACCGCGTGCATATCGCCGGCCATCGCCGGATTGATCGCTGCCGCCAACGTGGCCCGCAGCGTCTCGTTGATATACATTTTGGCAACACCAAGAATCGACAAGTCGATCGTCAAGTCGAGGAACGTGTCGGCCACCGGGGCGATCGTCGAGTTGACCTCTGTGTCGTCGACGTCGGCCGCCACGCCGGCCAACCAGATGTTGTTCGTGGTGGCCGCCGTGTCGAACAGGAAGCCCACCGCATCGGTCGCGTTGGTAGTTAAGGTCGTGCCCGACAGGCTCATGGGCTCCTCCAACGTCCCCAAGTCGGTCAGTCCGACGAAAAAGGCGACGTTGGTGATCGCGCTGATCTTGAACCGAAAATGATGCACCGAGCGTCCGTCGCTCGGCTTGAACACCAGCGGGTACGACATGAAACTCGCATCGGCCGGGTGGCCGGTGCCAGCATTGCCCGTGACGCCGTTGACCACACCGCCACTGGAGGTAGTGAGAATCACCGGATCGAGGGCCTGGGCGTCGGTCCCGCTGTCGACGACATACGCGCCGTCGAGAACGGGCCCACGAAACCCGTCGACCAAATACTTGTCGGTCGACCCGACCACTAAATTCTGCCCATCGCTGGGCATCCAGGTTTGCAGCCGGCTGTTGAACACCAGCTGACGCTGCAGGTCGTCCGCAAAATAGGCGTGCCCGTTGTTGGCACTCTTGGGGCGGTTGGCGAACAGTCCGGCCTGATCGGCGCCGTGTAGGACCGTGCTCGGTCGTTGGAATAAAGCTACCATCGTACTACTCCTTTGAAAAACCAGGGGTCAGGAAATAAGATTGTTGTTAATGAGCGTCGTGGTCGTGACAGATGGCAGCAGCAAATCATTGCCCTTCATGTCGAATTCGCGATCGAAATCTTTTTGCCACAGACCCGCGTAGTCATTGGCCACCGTGAGCGTCCACTTGTTCTCGATCGCGTTGACCAGCCTGCCGGGGTAGGCAGCCACATACGGACCGCCCGTGTACAGTCGCTGTGCTGGCGCTAGGATCAGATCGTCGACTACCAGGACGAGTGCCTCGATCTCGGCCCCCGGGCTGTCGAACCGCAGATAGACCGGGGAAGTGACCGTTTTTGCGACTCGGAAAAACCCGTCGTAATGGGTCCAGTTGGCCGCGCTGGACGACCACGAAAGCGTCTGATTGACCCCCTCGTCGTCTTGCAAGATCGTGCCGCCAATGCCGTCGACCAGCGAAACGGTCCCGTTGACCGTTCCGGCGCCGCTGGCATACATCCAAAAACCGAACGCATAGACGGTTTCATTGGTGAGGGTGACATTTTGGTAAAGCGTCACCTGGACGTCGCTGTCAGGGATCAACAGCCCCCGGTCGGTGATCGCTCCGGTATCGCCGACCACGGTGACCGCATGGGCGATCGAACCGCTGACCGTGTTGTTGATCGAGGTGAGCGCCGCTACCTGTCCGGGCACCTCAGTCAAAGTGACCGTGTGCGTGTAGTTGGGACCGGACCCCGATTCGACGATCGTGATCGCCGACAAGCCGGGCAGCAGCCGCAGCGCCGCCTGCACCGTTGCGCTGTTGGCGTCGTAGGCCAGCGGAGTTGTCACGTAGACTAAGCCAGTGACGTTGTCGGTGTATTTCAGGTGGTACGTGCCAGCGGTGGGCGTACCCGACATAATGACCGTCTGGACCGTATAGAGTGTCGCGCGGAACGCGGTGCCAGGCACGCCGGCAGTCGCCGCCCAGTCGTCCGGCATGTCGGCCACGGTAAAATCGTCAAACCCGCTATTGGTCAGCAGCGAGTCGGCGATGGTCAGCGGCGTCAGGGTCGAGCTGATCGCGCTGCCGGCCGGCCACGCTTCGCTCTGGGCCGACGGGGCAGCTCGCTCTCCAAGGACCGACAGCGGAGAGGTCTTGGAACGCGCGGTCGCCTCCAGGCGAATCACCTCGGCATAGGCGTTCTCAGAGTCGCGCCCCTTGCCGTCGATGATCGTCGCCTTCACCACCAAATCGTTGGCGACATTCCCAGCGTCGGCCGCCGGGGTAACTGAGACGACCGAGGGCGTGACGTAATAGCCGTCGCTGATCATCGCGTCGATCAGATATTCCAGTGCCTCGACAACCGACGTGCCGGCGTTCTCCGAATCGGCTCGAACTTCCTCGGTCAAAAAATTGTTGATCGCGGTTTTCAGCGCCGAAGCGAACGTCGAGCCTCCACTCCGCCACGACAGCTCTGCTTGCGCCACGCCCTCCATGGCGGCATCCATGTCGAGCGTCGCGTCGGCCTTGGCGCGATATTGATCCACCGCGTCGAGCACCTCGGCGGCGACCGTGGCAGCACGTTCCGTATCGAGCGTGTTCCGCGCAAAGAGGTACTTGCCCAGAATGTCGAACAGCCCATCGACGCCGTCTGTATAGGTTAATGTCATAGCTATCCAATCAGGTTATTGTTAATGAGCGTAGTGCCACTTGATGGCAAGAAGAGCCCTTTGGCCTTCATATCGAATTCGCGATCGAAATCTTTTTGCCACAGGCCCGCGTAGTCATTCCCCACCGTGAGCGTCCACTTGTTTCCCAGGCGGTTCTCCAGCGTTCCGGGGTAGACGGCCACATACGGACCGCCGGCGTACAGTCGCTGTGCTGGCGCTAGGATCAGATCGTCGATCATTAACTTAATCGCGAAGATGTCGGCGCCATTGCTGTCAAACTCCAAAAAGACCGGCATTGTTTGCGTCTTTTTCAGCCTGAAGAATCCGTCGTGGTGCCCCCGGCCGTTGCCTGTGTTGGACCAAGAGATTGACTGGCTTACGCCTTCGTCGTCAACCAACGCCGCACCGCCGAGTACGCTGGTTAGCTTCAGACTCCCGGCGGCGGGGTCGGACGAAGTAAGCGAATGCAACCAAAATCCGCAGGCGTAGACCGTCTGCACGTCGAGAGTGATCTGTTGGTAGAGTGTCACCTGGTTATCCGAATTGGGGATTACCAAACCACGCTTAGTGACCGATCCGGCGTCACCGGCAACCACAACGGCGTGCGAAATCGTGCCGTCGGTGTTGTTCGTCGAGGTCATGGTTAAAGGCTGATCCGGCACATTCGTCATGGTGATGGTGTGCGTGATCGTGCCCTCGGTTATGGAGGTGGTAACCGTTATGTCTGCCAGTTGCGGTAGCAGCCGCAACGCCGCCTGGACTTCGGCGCCGCTGGCGTTCCAGGCCAACGAGGAAGTCCAGTAAAGAATGTTCAGGTGCGAGTGCGTGTGGCGGAGCTGATACGTCCCGTTGGTCGTGTCGTTGGAAATCGTCACGGTCTGCACTTTGTACAGACCGGCACGTAAATCGGTGCCCACGGATCCTGCTTGGACAATCCAACCCTGCGGCGAGTTGGTCGGATTGTATTCGTCAAAACCGCCATTGGAGAGCAGATTGTCGCCGAGGGTGAGCGGTGCGATCGTAGCTGCTACATTCGAGCCGGCCGGCCACTCTTCGCTGAGATTTGAAGCTGCCTTGCGTTCACCTTTGGCGGTGAGAGAGGCAAAGACCCCCGTTGCGGTCGCCTCCAGGCGAATCACCTCGGCATAGGCGTTCTCGGAGTCACGCCCCGCTCCATTGACAATCGTGGTAGTGACGGTCGTGTCGCCGATGACCCCGGTGTCGAAAGCCGACCCGACAGTCGGAACCGAGGGCGTGACGTAATAGCCGTCGCTGGTCATTTCGCTGATAAGATACTCCAGCGCATCGGTCAGAGTGCCGCTGGCATTGCTGGAATCGGCCTTGACGACCTCGATCAGAAAGTTCTTCATCGACCTGTTGAGTGCGCTCGAAAGCGTCGAGCCGGTCCGCCGCCACGCTTTTTCTGCTGCTGCGACTCCGGCCATCGCAGCGTCGAATCTGAGCGTCGCGTCGGCCTTCAGGCGATATTGGTCGATCGCGTCGAGCACCTCGGCGGCGACGGTCGTCGCCCGGGAGGTGTCGAGCGTGTTCCGAGCGTGGATGTATTTTCCCAGAATGTCGAATAGCCCATCGGACAACGCCGGGTAGGGCGTGTTTTTCAGTTTGAGCACGTCGGCGGCGGACAGCGCTCTCGCATAGACTCGCAGATCGTCCAGCTTGCCGCCAAAGGGGTCGGGCGTCGTGCGGCCCAGGAAAATCTGGTCGATAATCAGATTGCTCGACGCCGCCGTCGGCGCTTCAGCATCCGCCACGCCATCGACGTAGAACGTGAGCGTGGTGCCGCTGCGAACTACGGCAACGTGATAAGTCGTATCGTTCACAAAGGGCGCGACGGTGACCGTGTCGTTGGCACTGCCGACGCGCAGCCCCATCTCGGTAGTGGCCCCAGCCGTGAGATAGAACGCCGACGTATCGCCCGCGTCGCCGCAAATCACGTTGGCCACCGAGTTGTCGCTGATCTGAATGAAGGCCGCGATGGTGAAGTCGCCAACGATCGTGGCTGAAAATCCGTCAACGAAATTCGCCACGTTGCGAGCGATCGTAACCGACTTGCCTGGAATCCCGCCCAGCGCGGTTTGGTTTTGCGTGATCGTGCCGTTGATCGTCCCGGTCTCGCCATTGCCCGAGGCGTCGGCCATTGCGCCGGCAATCTCGTCCATTTTCCAATGGGCGGAGAGATTGCTGATGATATCGGTGCCGTCGATGTAATTGATAGTCATGGTTTTTTAGCCTGTTTGTTCTTGATTGCTAGACCCGCCAATTCCCATATCGCCTTTGAGGCCCAGCTTGATCGTGCCGTCGTGATCGGGGAAATGCGTCACTGGGTTGATGCCGACCGGAACGGCCTTGGTGAAATCGGGAGTTCGGTCGAGCAAATAGACGTACTTGGCGAGCGACCGAAAGACCGCCTGGCGACCGTCGGTCGATCGCACCGGAGACAGGATCTCGACGTCGAAGTGAGCCAACGTCGCTTTCACTTTCCCATCCTCATGGGTATAAGCGAGGACCGGTTCTGGAATATCGGGCTCCAACCCGACCCGCTCGAAATTGACCTCGATGAATCGATAATTCTGACTCCCGGCCAGCTGCAAAATCTCTGAGGTGGCGTCATTGCCGGAGTCCTTTTTTTCGGAGTCCTTTTTTTCGGGGATGTTGGCGATCGGCATTTGCACGAACATGCGGTTGGTGTTGTAGCGACTCGACATCTGGGCCATTGTGTAGATGCCCGCGTGCGTTTCCTCTGAGAACGTGTTTTCGTCGTCAATGAAAACGGGCGTGTAGGGATACTCGCTGCCCGTAGGCTCATCTTCTCGCTGGGGAGGCTTCGCCTTTGAGGGCGTCTCTGATGGGGTCAGGGGCCCCACCGAGTGCTCGGTGTCGCAGGGATTTTGCAGATAGCAGTGCAAAAAGAACAGCACGACCGGACGCCGTTCGCGATCGACCGCAGCGGAATTGTGCTTGAACCCGTAGGGCTTCGGCAGGGGGCTCAACTGGTGGTCGTAGTTTGTGCCTTCGATCAGGCCATTGGAGTTCAAGAGTGGCGCCAACACCAATGGTTCTCCCATCTGGACGTACAGCAGGCCGAGCGTCATGGTGGTCGACAAGGCATCGACTCTTTTGATCCGTGCCGACATATCGATGGCTGATCTGCTGCCGATATGCTCGGTGAGCATCAGCGACTCAACGTTGTAACTGTCTTTTATGGCGAACAGCTGGAGACGCGCATTGAGGATCTGAATCGCCCGTTCGATCAGCAGCCGCTTGTCGGTGGACGGGTTTCCTTGCAGGCGAACATTCATTTCTGAGACGAAAAACGTGCCGTGAGTAGATGATTCGCTGTAGGTGGCCTCCATGCTGGTGGCCGGCCAGGGCGCCGCGGTGTGGACTTGCGTGTCAATGATTTCGTAGCTACACGACAGCCCATCCTCTTCCACTCCGAACGAGACTTTGGAGCGGCGGAAACTATCCTCCAGAGGCGGGATCACGATCGGCTTGTGCATGTGCGCTGGCCAGCCCTTAGCCACCGCAAACACGCCAGCCGCCACGCGCAAGTGACCGGTAATCACTCGCGTGGTGTGAAAATTCTGGTCCATCGTTTCCCGCACACTCCAGCGATTATTGAGCACCAGGCCCTTGCCGGAGCGGAGCGCGTCGCAATTTCCGACCATCGCCTCGATCGAGAAGCTGACTTGGAAGACCGTGCTGCCGATGGGGGTGACCGTGATATTGGTTGGCTTGGGTCCGTTGTCGATATCGGTCGAGTTGCCGTCGACTCCCGTGGAGATGGCCAGCGTCGAATGGATGTCGATGACGGTCGTGCCGCCCACCGCAACGGTTAGTCTGGCCCGCGGCGTGCCCAGTAGTCGCTGCACATTCTCCAGGATGCTGAAAATGCTCGCTGACGATTCCGCACCGGCGATGTAGGTCTCCGCCGCCTGGATTGGCACCCGCTGCGCGTGCAGCACACCTTCAAAAGTGAGGTTAAACTTCTGGCCGATCGCGTCCGTGTTGGAGGGGTCGTAGACAATTTCCTGTTCCCAACGCCTGGTAATGACGTTGTGCATCGTGATGCCGTTGTACGTGACAGTGGTGGCCATCAGGGAAAGTCCCCCCCCGAAATGCGCCCCCCAGCCCGTTCGTTCGGACGCATGTTGATGGCACGCTCACCGGGGTAAATACTGGCCCCCCTTTCTAACTGTTTGATAATACCAAGCAGATTAGCCTTGCCTTCTTTTTCATCACCCTCGTTAGCCATTTTGTTGATGTCAGCGGCTATTCCGCGGATGCCGATCTCTTCCAATGCTTCGTAGAATTTGATTTTTATGTCGGCCGCCCACTCGCCACCAATGTTCGTGAGATTCTTGGCAGCTCCCTGGTAAGGCAACCGCTTCTTATCGAGTTCCATCAGCTTGTCGTTGAGCGAACTGGTGGTGCCGCCCGTCAGTTGCCCGAATTGGGCTTTCTGGCGAATGTCGAAGACGTCGCGCCGCGCGGCCGCTTGGGCAATCTGCGGGCTGAACATGCGGAGCTTTTCCAGATCCAGCTTGTTCATTGCCTCAGTAAGACGCTGGAAGGCGTGAAACATCAGGCCGGCGGCTATGCCCACCTTCAAGAAGCCGCCCGTGAGTTTCTTGAGTGACTTTTTGAATCGTTCCTTCTCCTTTTCGACCTTCGCCTCGTTGCGCGATTCAATTCCTTGCTGTTCTGTTTGGATTTGCTCCGGACTCGGATTAGGCGTGCCGAGCTTGCGCCGCAGGGCGGCCGCGTCGTACTGCTCCAGGTCGACCGGTCGGGCCCGGGGCCCGGCCTTCAGGTCGCGGAAGGTACTCGCCAGCGAACTGTCGGCCATTTGCTTGGCGACGTGTGCCGGTCGCTTAGGCGCGCCACCAGGATCAGTCCGTTCGGGACTGGGCTGCTCCCGCGCCCCGCCGCGGAGCTTGTTACCGATCGCACTGCCGGCTTTCATCAGCAACGCGCCGCCCAATAATCGCAGTAGTGCTCCCATCACGCCGCCTCCGTGGGATCGTCAGCGGCCTGGAGTTCTCTGCGTTGACGATCCAGGGCCGCCTCGGCCTCATGGCGCTCGTGCAGGGCAATAGCTTCCAGCGGGTTGACCACCGAGGCCGTCATGGTTTCGAGGCTGATTACCTCGGCGAAGGCTTCTCGGATGCCGAGAATTACCCGCATGGATTGGCGGAGTTCGCTACGGTCGGCATTGAGATGGAGTCCGAACAGGAGTTCGTAACTTCGTTCTGGTCCGCCTGGCTGGCCGAGGACGGCAGGTCCGTAGGTGTTGGCAAGGTCGGACCAGACTCTGATTTTTTTTTTACGTCTTCGCAGAAATCGAGGTAGCCGTAGAGAATGTCGAGTTGCTCTTCCAAGGTGAGACCGGTCTCGGCGACAGGATCCCACGCCTGGACTCCGAACACGTCTCGCACCGCTTGGGCGGCCGTCTGGATGGCCGGGCCGTCGCCACTGGAGATATCCTGGCCGAGACTGAACGAAAAAGAGTCGTGCAGCTCCAACGCAATCTCGACTTGCATCGGATCGATTCCTACCCACCGCCGGCCATCGAAAAACCGGTAGATTTTCCGCTCTCGCCGATTGCGTCTGCGCGTGAACCATTGGTGGATCCGTCGAAACATGGTTGTTTTTTCACTTAGCTAGGAAGTCACCGCGTTGTAAAGGACGCCGCTGCCATCCTTGTGGGCCTCAAACTCGCACACCAAGGTCGAATACTTCGTGCCCCGCCCGATCTCGATCGCACCGCGGGGAACCACCCGCGTGAAGTTGCGGGGATCGTTCGCGGCATTCAGTAAGAGCCGCATGGTATTGGGGACACTGAACATGAGCGAGCCGGCGGCAGTCGGCTGACCGGCCGTGGCGCCGTCCACACGACTGCGGACCACATTGGCGACGGTCAGGTCGTACTTGGTGAGTTCCAGTCGGATGATTGCGATTTCGCCCAAATGGATAATCTCGATGGGCGGGCCATCGTCGCCGCCGTTCTGGTCGCCAGGGACATCGAGGAAAAACGCCTCTTTCCGAACGTCCGCGAAGTTGCGGTTGTAGCCCAGCACCTGCAACGCACCGGCAGCCACTGAAGGCGAAGAAATCTTCACTTGACAGGCGCCAGCAACTGAAACGACTTCGGCCATGGCTTACGTCCCTCTTCCTACGGGCAGTCGGCGCCGGGGATACATATGACTGATGTCGCGATGCAGACCCAGTCCCTGATACTGAACCACGGTGAGGCCGTCGACCGTCGGCAGCCCCGCCTGGCGATTGGCATCGATGTCAAACACCCGCACACCGCTGCGGAATTGGTCCAGGATAGCGTCCACATTTTCCTTGATCTCTTTGCTAGCCTTGCCATACTTCTCCGGGCGCCGACGAACGAGATAGCACAGGGCAATTTCGCACGTAATCCGCTTCAAGTACGCCAGCGATTCATCGGTCAGGGCATCCAGGTCATCCGGGTCATACATCTGTCCGACCAACAGAGCCGCGTCGATCGCCCCGGTCGCATCCGCCAAAGCGGCGGTCATCTTCACATTCGTGGCGAGGTTGGTCTCTGGCGTGTTGTCGTCGACGACCAATTCCTTGAGCGTCCGCTCGTCGAAGCGGGCAGTCATGTCAGCGGAGTTGGCATAGGCGGCCATGTCTCAAGTCATCCCGTGATTGCTCATGCCCCGGCCCAATGCAAACGGAAGAACATGGGCCGGGGCAATCGGCAAACAGTTACGCTGCGGCCTGGAACAAAACTCCACTCACGGGAGCAACCATCTTGTAAACGATGTTGTCCACAACCCGCCCTTGAGTCCGTCTGTTGTTGGCGTCTCTCAGGGTCTCGACCGTTAGCTCTTCCTGGGCAAAGCAGACGCAGGTCGAGAAGTTGGGGGCGTCGGCAACGCCGACAATGCTTCCCGGCCGAGCACACAAGAAAGGCGTGGCCTTGGCCAGCACCTGCGACCGGTTGGTCGTAGCGCCTTTCTTCGTGGTGACCTTGCGAGCCGCCTCGACGACAAGTGGGTAGCCGTACAGCTTGTTCGGCAGACCGTGCATCGTGTTGGTTCCGGACAACTCGCCTTTCACTTGCGCGAGCGCCTCGGGCGAGCCCTTGATGTAGTCGACGATTTCCTGGCTTTGGGTCAGCTCTGCGGCCATCGCCGAATTGATCACCAACACCAGGTCATCCAGCTCGATCGCCGCCAGCGTATCGTCCAGGATCTTCTCGCCGGCCGTCGTGAGCGACCGCTTGATATCCTGCCGCGCGGTTGTCGATTGAGCCCAATTGCCCGTGTTCCCGCTGATCGTGGTGACATCCATCACGTGACTCGCGGCATAGTTGCCCGTGGTGGTTAGCTGCGTGACCGCCAGCTGTGTGCGACCCGTCATGGCCTGGCGGCTGTGAATCGAGGAATGGTGATCCAAAATGTTCCAACTCGCCTGGTCGATCGTCAGATCGCCGAGCTGGAAAGGATAGGCATAACGCACCGACTCGAACGGCTTGAACTCGAACGACTCGCGGCCGTCCACGCCCTCGGGCGCCGCCTGGCCGTCGTACCAGACGAAGTTGCGGAGATCGGCATTGATGATCCGACCCGCCTCTTCGATGGTCATTTCGAGGTAGTAGCCCGCCACTTTTTTGACCGGCACGGTTTTCGTGTACTTGTTCACGGCAAACTTTTTAATGTTGCGTGCGAAGTCGATTACCATCTTATTGGAATGTTCGTGGGCGCGAACGAACGTGTTTTGGGGGCCCGGATAGACGGCGGCCATTGGAATAATTCTCCATCACCGTCCCCACGGCACCCGTTTGTGTTCGACGGCAACCGGACAGGTAATCCGGTTTTTCGGGGGCCAACCTAGCCGTCGATTTGTGATTTTTAACTTCGGGGTATCAACAAACAATGTGACTTTCAAATGCTAAGAGAGCGCGGGTCGGATAGAACCGGGCTCCACGTTGATGCGAATCTTCTCGCCTGCGGCCGCAGCAGCTTCCTGCGAGCGACCGCCGTATTCTTGAACGGTGGTTCCGGAGGTGGCGATGGCCACGGCCCGGCCCACACTGTCGGCCTTGAGTCGCGTGCCGGCAGCAAACGCCGCACCAGCTTCCACCAGCGCCTCCCCACCAGGGCCGTGCAGGTTGACGGTATCACCCGACTCCGCGTGATTGTTGGTGGTTACCAAATCAGAGAGCGGCGCGAACTTGGTTTCTTCACCTGCCACGCCGATGATTTCCGCGTTGGCGGACGCCTGGAGACCCTGGTGATCCGCCGTGGTATCTGGCTTCACGAAACGGAACGGCAAAATGTTGCCGCCTGCCACAATGCGTTGGGTGGGCTGAGACATGGTTTTACTCCTCGAATGAACCCGTTACGGGTACGACTGCAATTACGTTTAAGTTGTGATTCGTGAACTCTGTTAAGCGACCAACACTTCGCCGTGCTTGCCGGCCTTCACCTCGTCCAGGATCGTGACAAAGTTTGGTTGATCACCGCCCTGGTTGATGATGCTCATGCAAATCTCTTCCGCTCTTTGCCCGCAGGCTCTGCTGTACCGCTCCTGTTCGTTGCGGCTGCCAGGGCGCCCTGGATCATTCATCACGGCTTCCGCCGAGTAAGGCAGACCGACCGTCGGCATGCGCTGGTAATGCTCCGTGATCGACTTCACCGTCTCGTCGAATTGTTCGGTCGACATCTTGTCGGCGGAAAGACGCTCCATTTCGTCTTGCGGATCCAGCGTGAAACCCTCCAGCTGCAATCCCTGGAGACGCTGGTAGCGTTCGGCATTGATCCGATTGTTTCGCTCGATCACTAGGGATTGCTCCAGCTTGTCGCTGCGGTCGGACTGCGTTCGCAGTTCCACCTGCAGACGCTGGTAGAGCACCGAATTGCCATGGCCGTTGCGAGAGTAAGTCGAGGCGGCGTTACTGCCGCTCCCATTCGCCTCGTCAACCGAACCGGTGGCAATCTCCATCGAGCCGTTGGCCGTGCCAGTGCCGCTGGGATTTTCCCGGCTACCGTCCGCCGACCCTTCGGCCTGATAAGGCGTGGGGGCGCCGCTCGTCTCGGATCGCTCCTGCTTTCCTGAGCCAAGCTCGCTCTGGTTGGCGGTCTGGTACTCGCCGGCCGCGTTGCCGCTGCCCGCTTCGTACTTGCCCTGACTGCCCATGCGGCGATGCCCTTTGCGACGACGGGACATATATTGCTCCAATTCGTCGTCCTCCATTTCGTCCATGGCCGCGTAGGTTTTCATGTGACGCATGTTTTGCGTGGGATCCTCGTCTTCCGGTGGGACCGGGGGAGGTCCCTCGGGAGGTCCCTGATTCATTGGGTCCGGTCCGGCAGGTGACGCGGCAGGAGGTGCGGGAGGTTCCACCGATGCCATGGCAGGGCTGGGTACATCCATGGCGACTTCGCCGCCCGCCATGCCACCCGACTGTTCGGCCATCATTTTTTGCACGAACTTCATTTCGTCGGTTTGCCCGATTGCTTCACAGATTCTGGCGACCAGATCGTCGTTTACGTCCATTTGAGTATCCTCGTCTGCTGAGGGTGAATAGCGTCTTTGGTCGCCGGCATCGGGAATAAACACGTTGCTGGGGCCAGGCGCGACGGCGGTGTACTTTTCGCGTAGTACCTGACGCCCGTTGCGGTGCAAGACTGCCGAATACAAGAGCCCCAGGTCGAGACGTGGCGCTTCGGCACCGAGCAACGCAATCGGGTCGAGAAACATTTCGTCGTAACTGTCCTCCAGCCACAACTCCGGGCTGCGGCGAGGATGCTTTTTGAATCGAGTGACGTCATCTCGGAAGATGTGGAAGTCGGCGAGAATTGCATGACGTTGTCGCGTCCCAGCTTGGCCGATACGGCCCATGCGAAAAGGCCCAGCAAAGCCAACCACGTCAGGATCTGCTGCTCCCGACGCCTTGGCCTCTGGCTTGGGCGTGTGCCCGATACAGACGGCGGCGTAGTCGCCACTTTCGGCGATGCGACGATTGCATCGATCGGCAACCAGTTTGAGTTCGTGGTATCCAAAGTTGATCTCGCGATCATCGCTGGCCATGGTTTTGTGCTCGGCGAACACCGGCACGTTGGGGATCGTCAGGAACTCTTCCTCGGGAAAATCTCCCGGCTCTCGCACGTTGCCCTGCGGCAACTCCAACGCGGCGTCGGAGGCTTGCACGTCGGGGGCATCAAGCAGTGCGTCCATCGCATCGGTTTGCTCAAGTGCCTCGGGGCAAATAAAAAAGGCCGGGCTCGCAACCGCTGAGGTTGCGAACCCGGCCTTTTTCGTAAAGTACCGGAGATTGAATTGTGGATGGCACTTTGCCGTCAGTGTGCATTCTTGGCGATTGCCGGGCAATTTGTCAAGCTATTTTCTCGCTTGCGGCGGATTCGGATTGTCCCAATCGTCGAGCCGGGCTCGCATTTTGCCGATTTTCCCGAGATCGCCGTGGATCAATATCTCGATCGACCCGGTAAATCCAGGCTGTTCCATGGCCACCAGCAGGCGCTGCAGCTTGCGAATGGCGGTTAGCTTGCGTGCCGAGTTGCTATCACGGATAGATTTTTCGAGTACGTTTGCCATTATTCCCTGCTAAACCGCTGTCAGCCGCGCAGTGCCTCTTGCACCTGGCGGCGGAAAAACATCTGTCGCTGGTTGGGGTCGCGTTTGGCACCTGCTTTCTTGGTGGGCTGTGCTGCTCCCACCAGGCCGGGATCCACGTCCGAGAAAAGACCTGTCTGACCGGGGAGGGAAGGCTCTTGCTTGCGCTCGACGTCCCAACCGGTCAGGTCCGGAACGAACTGGCCGCCCTGGCCCCGCTTGTGGGCTGGTTCATTCCAGTCGGCCGCATAGGCCGCGACTTGTTTCTCGATCGGCTTGCTGCTGTCGCCGTTCTCCAGCCACGTCAGAAATTGACTGACCGTCATCGGCGTGATCTTCCCCACCTTCCAGCCGGAAGTGTAGGCCTCGCGATAAAGCGTGTCGGCCTCTTTGGCGGAGATACAGCCGAGGACCACCTTGTGCTCGTCGAAGCGCCCGCTAGGCGTGACCTGGTCCACGACAAACACGAGTTCGCTATCTGGCTTCGGACCGATGAAAATGTCAATGTGGTCTCCGTCCGCTTCGCTCTCGAACCGGCGAATGTATCCGTAGTGTGCCGGCATCGCGGGCCATTCTGGACGGCGTTTCACTCCGCGCGGCGTCTCGATCACCAGCTCCAGACCGTTCCAATGGAATCGCCCCTTGCGGTAGTTGCCCGCTTCACGTTGCTTGTCGCTGGGGTTAGTGTCCGTTTCGCTAGCCGCCTTGTCGATCCGATCGTCAAGGTCAGTCTCACCGTCGTAACGGAAGCGACGATAGTGATCGACCCGCTGGTCGTCGCTGCCGACGAGCCGCTGCCGATCGCTGTTCTCGCTGGGGTTACCATTGGCCACGTACTCGGCCTGCTCAGTCGCCTCGGCCGGTGCGGAATTCTTCGCGGACTGCGCGTCGCCGTTGACGCCAGCTTGCTGGTCGCCGTTCATTGCCCCAATGCTTGACCCAGGGGCCATCATGTTGCCTGGTGGCATCCCGCCAGGCTCCGGCGGAGGTTGGGCCGCCTCTTGCTCGGCTTTCATCTGTTCCATTTTGTCGAGCACTTCGGCGTCTTTTTCCGGTTTTGGCGATCCGATCAAGTCGCGCAGCTGCTGCGCGTCGAGCCGCAGGCCCATGTCGTAGGCTTTCATCATCGCTTCGATGATCTGATCGGCGTCTGGCTCGCGGGTGTGGATCCGGATCTGATAGTCGACGTTGGCGTGCTTCGGGAAGCCGAGTTTCTTGAGCGGATCAAGCAGGTCCGTGGTAATTGTCTCTTCCAAAAGCATCGCATCGTAACGGACAATTTGCATGAACGTGTCGAGGTGGATGTCTGCCAAGCTGCTGCCGAGTCCCGTGGCCGACGCCTCGGTCGTAAGTGTTTGACCGAGGATGTAACGCTTGATCGCGTGGCCGAAGTATTCGGTGATGATCGACTTAATCTGCTCGGCGCCCGCCATGCCAGGCTCTACGTGTTCGACCCCGTACTGCTGCCCATCTTCGCCTAACGGCCGCGGCACCAATACGATGTTTCGACCGTTGCCGATCTTTTCCTGGGCTGCCTTCTCCATCGCATCGTGCGCTTGCTTGTTACCCATCGGGTAGTACCACAGTTCCGTCCCCGTGGCGGAGCGCTCGAGAAATTCCATCAGATTGGCTAGCGTCTCTTGCTTCTGATACCAGGTCCAGTAGAGGACCGACCGGACACCTACGCCGTGGATGCGGC
Organism: Gemmatimonadota bacterium; assembly: GCA_036679605.1. Classification (GTDB taxonomy): domain Bacteria; phylum Gemmatimonadota; class Gemmatimonadetes; order Gemmatimonadales; family GWC2-71-9; genus JAZDCZ01. The sequence continues at coordinate 2,122 of JAZDCZ010000292.1, read as the reverse complement.
CAGCGTGGGACGGGTCGTGATATTCACCGTCTTCAATGCGGTACTTGTGAACGGCCAGCAGGGTCCTCTCCCACGTATCCAGGAAATACGCCAAGCCATGATCGGTGGACTCGATCTTCCCCCGGAAGCCTTGCGATTTCATTTCGTTTTGCAGGGAGTTCCGCAGGTCGGGGCCGCTGTAGATGCCGGCGCCGACGCGGATGCCGATCTGATCGGGACGGTGATCGGTCATGCCGTCGTCGTAACGATAGACGATCTTGTCGCCACTCACGGGCAGCCACTTCAAAGGCATCGGACGCATCTTGCCGGCCACCCAGCGATAGCCCCATTTGTGCTGGATGCCATACTTTCCGTACCAGGTGGCGTGGAGTAGGTTTTCGCGATATTGCATGAAACGCGGAATCTTTTTGAGAATCTTCGTGAGCGTATCGGCGACTGCCACCTGCTCCGCGTCCTGGGCGTCTTCCGGTTCGATACTCCAGTCCAACAGCGCCACCGCACGCTGGCGCATCTCGACACACTCCATGACGGTGATGTCGTTGCGCATGAATTGTGCATTGTCGAACGAGTCGCGAATCGCCTCGTCGCTGGGCCGATAGACCTTGGCCTGGGAACCGGCAATGCCCACAAACGTAAAGGTGTGACGCAGTGCCCAGTCGCCCAGGTTCGGCGGCATTCCCTGGATCCCGGAGGCCGGATCGGTGTTGAGGTCATGGCGATCTTCGCCCATCCGGTGCTGGCCATTTTGAGTAGCGTCCATGATTAGACTCCTTTACCGGTAGTGGCTAGGCGCGGGTTGCATATCGCCGCCGCTTCTGAGCACTCGAATCTTGCCGGTGCTCACACTCTTCACCTTGACAGTTCGCTGCACGTACCTCTCCCCTTCGGCGGTCATCGTCGCCTTGCGGGGGACGTAGTTGTTGCGGATGCCCACGAGCTGATAATCGTATCGATGGCCTGAGACCGTGCCGCGGATCCGAATGTTGTCCCAGATGAAAGTTCCCTTCGACGGCGCCGCGTACATTTTCAGGAACACGTCCGGTGGAACACTTGAGTAGCCGTAGAGGCTGCCCGGGACTCCCACGACCATGTGCGACTGGAAGCGGACGTAGAGCGTCCAGGTGTCGACGTCGTAGGAGTAGCTGAAGACATTGGAGGATTGCGGCGTCAGGACCATGCGCTTGGTGACAATCGGATGGTTGACCGGAAATCTGCGCCCGGTCCCCTGGATGTCGACGTCGACCACCTTCCGAGGCGTTCCCCTGCCGGTCGTTTTCGGTACGCCGCCCGGGTAGGTTGCCTGGCTCTCAGGCGTGGGATCGCCTGGCATCACGGCGCCCGGTGGGATAGGCTCACCTCCCACCAATTTTCCCTCTTGTGGCTTGACCTCAAATCCTTGCGTCTCCAGAAACTGCTTGGCCGCGTCGATCTGAGCGGCCACTTCGCTGGCAGTCCGCCTGGAGGCCGGCTTGTGCAATGTCGAACGCTTCCGTCCACGGCCCGAGAGACTCTCCGGCGCCACGGCGTCGAGAAAGTCGATCGCCGCCTGAATGTCGCCGCCCACACCGCTTTTGCGGCCGGAGCCGCGACTGGAAATCACCGATCGAATGAGCGATCCAATCGGGCCCATCGACCCCAGAAACTCGCTCACCAAGCGACCGGTAGAACCGCTCATGCGAGCGTATCGCTCCACCTCGCGAACCATGCTTCCAAAGTCGGACGAGGAGAGGGAGGATCGGACCAGGTCGGTCCAGCCCGCTTTGCTCCACTGGTTGATGGCCTTGCCAATCGCCCCGCCGGCAGCGCCCTGCTTGCCAGCGCTCAGCGCAGACCGGACTTGCGCCACCGACTTGGCCGCGGTTGTCTTTTTCCATTGCGCGCGAGCTTCCCTCTGCACTCGCTTGGAGGCGCGGCGGAACAACGGATTGGTGGAAAAAGCTGCCATCGACTTCTATCTCTGCCAACGAAAAAAGGCGTTCGACCTATCGCTGAACGCGATAGAGCGAACGCCTTGTGGGCGGCCCAGCACGGGACACGGATTTTACTTTTCTCTTCTCAGTTCTCGCTCAGAGTGAAACGACCGTCATAAAAGAACGGCGACTGCTCGTGAACAATCTCAGCT
>JAZDCZ010000291.1:0-90167 GCA_036679605.1 Gemmatimonadota bacterium | reverse complement strand
TGTTCGGGGCTCATGTAGTGCGGTGTGCCGAGTGAGAGCCCCGTCTCGGTCATGCGACCACCTGCTGCAGCGCTCACGGCCAAGGCGATCCCAAAGTCCGCCACCATCGGCCGGCCGTCGTGGAGCAGGATGTTCTCGGGCTTGATGTCCCTATGGATCACGTTGTTGCGATGCGCGTAGTCGAGCGCGTCCGCAATGGCGGTCGTTATGCTGACCGCCTCGTCGATGCTCAGTTGTGTTTCGCGGTTGAGTTTATCGCGCAGCGTCTCGCCGTCGATGAACGGCATCACGTAGTAGAGGAACCCATCCGCCTCGCCTGAGTCGAACAGCGGGAGGATGTGCGGGTGTTGCAAATTCGCAGTGGTGGTTATCTCCTGCACAAAACGCTCGGCACCCAAGACCGCTGCGAGTTCGGGACGCAGCACCTTGAGTGCGACTTTGCGCTTGTGCTTGAGATCCTCTGCTAAGTAGACGGTGGCCATGCCGCCTTCGCCGAGGCGGCGTTCGATCTTGTATCTACCGCTAAGGGCGGTGGAGAGACGGACGGTGTTGTCGGTCATAGGAACCGTAGAATATCGAACAAGGGATGTCGAATGTCGAAGTAAGCGCAGCTCGACTTCATCGTTCCTTGTTCATTATTGGTCATTCGTCATTCGCTCCCCACCTTCGCCTTCAGCTCGGATAAGAACCCACGCACGAGTTTCCACCTCAGCTTTCCACCAGAGACGGGCTCGATGAACAGAAACCGTTGGTCGTCGGGCGCGACGTCGTACAGCGCGGCGTTGCGATCGTTGAGAAACCGTTTGGCGGAGAAGAGCACACGGCGCTCGCCAATGGAGATGTTCGCCCCGATGCGGACCTCCGCGGCAACGAGGTTTCCGGCGCGGTCACGATAAAACAACTCGCGCCCGGAATGCGCCCACCGTGGCTCGAAGCCGCCGTCGAGGGACACCCGTGTCCGTGGTCCTGGGTCCGGAAACGGCTGTACCACAATCTCCTCTTGTCCCTCCTCTCCCGATACGTAGGCGAGCCAGCGTCCGTCGGGCGAGATCGTGGGCGCGAACTCGTCCGCATCGGTCACCGCCAAGGGATATGCCGCGCTGTCGGGGTCAGGCCACGCATAGAGGATATCACGCTGCCGTGGTCCCACGGGACCTTGACGGAACACGAACCAGTGGCCGTCCGGCGAATACTCTCCGTCCTGAACGGGAATCGATGTAACGTGCCGCAGCTCTTGCGCGGGCGTCTGGCCGTCCGCCGCAACGCTCCACGCAGTGCTCCGGCCGTTTGCGCCCGTAGCCATGAACGATATCCTCTCCCTACTGGGGTCCCATGCAGGGCGGCCGCCGCTGGCATCAGCATCGGAGACCCCACCGAAGAGCCGGGTCCACGGACCAAGCGGAAGCGTGTACACCCAGAGTGCGGACACTCCATCCCGGCTTATTGCCGCGACAATCTGCTTCCCATCCCGTGACAGGGCAAAACTGGTGAACTCCTGGGTGCGGCCCTCGCCAATGCCGGTCGCAACGCCCGCGCGATCCACCCATGCCAGCCGGCTCAGCCGCGGTTCCATATCGGCATACAGCAGCGTACCGGCGGCAGATAACGCAAACGCAGTGAAGTCTTGATTCGCAAAGACGTTGGGGGCGAGGCTGACCGGCGGGCCCGTGAGCTTCAAGGTCTTGTCGTCGAACGGGGCTGCGGTCAACGTGTGGTCGAGGGTGATGTAGACGAGCTGGCCGGTGGAGGCAACGAGGCCGAACGGGGCTCGTAGCAGGAGTTCACTCTGACCGGTCGCGAATGAGTAGGTCGTAAGTTCCGTAGCGTCCATGCCTCCCGCAGGCGCGTTCAGATACAAGAGCCCGCCCCCCCCCGTTAACACCTGCTGGCAGGCGTGCACGTATTCCCCTCGTGTGGAATCGATGGTCGTGATCACGGTGGGTTGCCCGCCCCGCTCCGGAACACGCGAGATCCCGGCCGGAATGCTTTTCGTTGCGGGCCGAGGGAAGTAGATGTACCCATCGTCGCCCCAGCACAGGCCAAACGATTCCGCCTCCGCAAGCGTCTGTGGCGTGCCGCCCTCTATGTCCATCCACTTAACCGCCCCCGGCGGGGCCAGAAAGGCCACGCGCCCTCCGTCGGGGGAGAACCGGGGAAACCGGGCATTGGCCGTTCCGGGCAGCGGGGTTCCGGCGGTCCGGTCTAATGCGCGCACCTCAAGTACCTGCCGTGCCGTGGAATCGGCAGCAACGTACACGAGCTGCGTGCCGTCGGGCGAGATGTCCAGCACTTGATCGATTGGTATCGTGTCCACGTACGGCAGGGACGCGATCGTCCAGCGCTCGACCCGCTCCGGCGCCGCGCGATTCACGATCAAGAAAACCGTCGTCGCCAAGAGGGCACCGACAGCCGCGCCGCCGACCGCCATAGGATACGCAGAACGACGTGGCAGCGCCGGCCTTGAAATGGCAGCATCCGTCGAGACCACTATCTGACGTCGGCCTTCGAGAACCTCGGCGAACTCCTGCGCCGTCCCAAACCGATCGGCCGCCAACTTCTCCAACGACTTCGCGACCGCAGCCGCCACATGGGGCGGCACCGACTTCCGTAACTCTGCCACCGGCTGCACATCTTCCGCGACGATCTTCATGATGATCTGCTGCGCAGACGAGCCGACGTGCGGTGGGCTCCCTGTCAACATCTCGTAGAGCACGCTGCCCAACGAGTAGATGTCCGAACGGTACGTAAGATCCTTCTCCGCCGTCGCCTGTTCGGGGCTCATGTAGTGCGGCGTGCCGAGTGAGAGACCCGTTTCCGTCATGCGCCCACCGGCTGCCGCGCTCACCGCCAGCGCGATCCCAAAGTCCGCCACCATCGGACGCCCGTCGTGCAACAGGATGTTCTCTGGCTTGATGTCCCTATGGATCACGTTGTTGCGGTGCGCGTAATCGAGTGCGTCCGCAACATCCGTCGCGATCTTCACCGCCTCCTCGATGCCGAGCTGTGTTTCGCGGTTGAGCTTGTCGCGTAGCGTCTCGCCGTCGATGAACGGCATCACGTAATAAAGGAAAGGGCGAGGCATGCCTCGCCCGTGCTCGGAATCGTCCGTGATGCCGTCGTCCGGTCCACCTGCCGTCCCGCTGTCAAACAGCGGCAAGATGTTTGGATGCTGCAGGTTAGCGGTGGTCTTGATCTCCTGCACGAAACGCTCAGCACCTAGGACGGCCGCGAGTTCCGGCTTCAACACCTTGAGCGCGACCTTGCGCTCGTGTTTGAGATCCTCCGCAAGGTAAACTGTGGCCATACCACCTTCACCAAGGCGGCGTTCGATCTTATAGCGGCCGGTGAGGGCGGTCGAGAGGCGGGAAGTGATTTCGGTCATGGCGGGACTAAGATGCAACGCAACGCAGGTTTTGGGGAGTCCCGCCCTGAAGGGCGGGCTCGGCTACTGTGGGACGTGTCCCGAAAAAAACCACAAAGCTGCCTTCTCGAAGGGAAGCACTCGCAAAAACGTGTCACTTCACGCGTCGAAGTGATGATGAACTCTCCAAGATTGTCGTTATCCTCTACAGAACAGTTCGGAACGAGTGTGACTCCGTGCGTCTTGCCTTCGGGTTACCAGAGGTTGCTACCGAGATCGGGTGCTGGCGTGGTGAAACTGGTAAACGCAACGGGTTCGCACCCCGTCGGGCTTCGGCCCTTGTCGGTTCGACTCCGACCGCCAGCACCCACCGCCGTCATTGACTTGGCTCCTAGCGCTTGATTAGTATAAAGTACGGGGTGCGAATTCGCGTAGCCAGTTCGCTGCGCCTGACAGCCGGAGGTCATTTGGTCTCCGGCTGTCGTTTTCCTACCAATCACACCCTGCAGCCATTCTGAGAAACCTTGCGGTTCGCGCCACCTTCACCAAGACGGCGTTCGATCTTATAGCGGCCGGTGAGGGCGGAGTTCAGGCGTCCCGTGATTTCAGTCATCTCAACCGCAGAATATCCAATGCAGAACGTCCAATGTCCAAGGCTGACGGATCCTTGGTTCTTGGGCATTGATTATTGGACATTGGACGTTCCCTCGCGTCACTTGCGGAACCCCAGCGTTCGGGCCACCTGCGCTTGCCGCTCATCGAGCGTCAGGAAAGAGATCTCGGCGGGCTCACCAACCAGGAGGAGCGCAGTGGCCAGGTGCCAGCAGTCGGCTCCGCGCACGTACCCCGCCTCCAGCACACGAGTGATCTCTGCGCTCAATGGCCTTTCGGGGATGACCCACGAGACCGCAGACAGAATCACTGGGTCGCTTTCCACTCCTTCTCGCAAACAAGCGGCGCGCAGCTCGGCCTCGAGCAGGTTAGAGGAGAAGAGATCATCGAACCGCTCGAGTCTTCGCTTGACTGCGGAGGCTTCTGGCTCACGGAACACGATCGAAGCAAGACACGACGTGTCGACGTACGCGACACGCATTAGTCCCGTTCCGCCAGGAACCTCGCGAGCGCGCCGGGCCGCTTCGCGACGGATGCGAGCCTCGCGGCGGCGGGATCGCGCCTAAGCAGAACGCCGCGCTCCTCTAGTCTCGCCAGCCGCGCCTCGAGTCCGTCTTCTGTCTTCTCAACCGGCCGGATCTCAACGGCGGGTTCACCATGGACAGTGATCACCACCGGCCGTCCCTCTCGGACCTGACGGACGATGGCCGACAGCTTGGCCTTGGCCTCATAGAGGGAATAGGTATCTCTCATCTGGCCAAGGTAAACGGACTAGTCAGACTGGTCAAGTAGTCCGGTGCTCCGCGTGCCTGGGAAGTGATTTCGGTCATGAGAACCGCAGAATATCCAAGGCAGAATGTCCAACGCTGCTGCACTCACATCATTAGTACTGGATATTGATCATTGGACATTGGTCATTTGTCATTCCCTAAGGAATCAACGCCGGCCGCGACGTACGCTCGATGAACGCGTCCAACGTCCGCTTCCACTGCGGCAGGAGGCTCTGCTCGACATACATCATGTGCCCTGCCGCGAAGTCCGCGCGCTGAATGTTATCGCGTAGATCTGCCGGCAGTCCCATGTGGTCCATCGTCCAGACGGCAGCGAAATACGGCGTCGCGAGATCGTAGATTCCGCTGACCAGCAGCACTTCCAATTTGGGATTTCGTTGGATCGCGGTGGCCAAATCGGGCGCCACGTTGGGGATGCCCGAGAGACCGAAGCCGATGTTGTTGCCACGGGCCCACTTCCAATTCCTGGCCATTCCACTCGGCACGTACTCACGATCTCCGTCGTAACCCAACTCTTGCCGAACGTATGTGTTGAACACGGAAGTGTACGCGGAACTTATCGCCGTCGATTGAGGATCGTGATTCGGCGTCGTCCGAAGCAGGTCACCTGTCGGGCCGGTGAACCGGGCATCGAGCCGTCCGACGACGAGCCCCCGGTCACGCAGTAACTCCTTCTCGAATTCGGGAGCCGATACCCGTAGGTCGGCCTTGTCCAGAAAATCAGGACTGAGACCCGTGTAGCGGTGCATCTGCTCGAGCACCCGCTGCCGCTGTCCGGCGTCGACTGTCCCACCTGCAAGCAATGTGGTTGCGTAGTCCGTAAGCGCCCAATGCTCGACCTCTTTCATGAACTCTTCGAGATTTGCCGGCCTCCCGCCGGGCAGAGCGTCGAGATAAGCCGCGACGACGGCGAAGGACGGCACGTTGACGATGTACGGCAGATCCGCGCCCGGTGGGAACAGAATCGTGTTGAAGTCGAGGACCGCGGACACCAGCACGATTCCGTTGAGATCGATGTTTGCGCCCTGCAAGTGTCGCGACAGCACTGCCGAGCGTGTAGTGCCGTAGCTCTCACCGAGTAGATAGCGCGGCGAGTTCCAGCGTTCGTTTTCACTGAGAAACCGGCGGATGAACTGTGTCAGCGAGCGCGCGTCCTCGTCGAGCCCCCAGAAATCCTTCCCCTCGGCCTCGCCGGCTGGACGACTGAACCCGGTACCGACCGGATCGATCATCACGATGTCGGCGTTGTCGAGCAGCGTGTATTCGTTGTCCACCAGAGGATACGGGGGCGGTGATTGTTGGCCGACGTTGGGCGTCACCACTCGGCGCGGGCCCATTACTCCCATGTGCAGCCAAAACGAGGCAGAGCCCGGCCCACCATTGTACGAAAAGATGATCGGCCGAGTGGACCGGTCTTTGACGCCGGTGCGGAAATACGCGGTGTAGAAAAGCTCCGCCGACGCCTTCTCGCTGCTGTCACGCAGGATGATGCTCCCCACCACCGCGTCGTATTCGACGGTCTCACCGGCCACCACAATCGAGTGATGGCTTTCCCAGCGTGAAGCGACTGGTTCAGGCGCGGCCTCCGCCTTCTTCTCCTGTGCTACGATTTCGACCGGCACGATAACGGTCAGTGCGAAAAGCGCGAGAACGAAAAATTTTTTCATCCATCCTCCAACAGATTGAGATGTGATGACGACTAACTGCTGAGATCTGTCTCTCGGTTCATGACGACTCGGTGGCGAAGCCCATCTCCTGCCAAGCGTTTATCCCGCCGGTAACGCTTCGCGCGCATCCGTAGCCCAGACTGTGCAGGAACAGGACGCCGGGCAACGACATGTTGCCCCGCTGACACACGGTGAGGATCGCTGTGTCGCGATCTTCAGGAAGTTCGGCTAGATGCTCGGCCATCTCGAGAAGCGGAGCGTTGATGGCGCCGGGAATATGCGTTACGCTGTATTCTGAGTTGTCCCGCACATCTATCACGAGCGGTGCGTGCTTTTCCCACAGCTCGTGGGCCGCCTCGGCGTCTAGCGTCAGGTCAGGATTGATCCTGGCGTTCTCGATCATCTCGTCGAGCAACTCTTCCCATTTGCTCTTCGCACTCGCCGGCGCCGAACCGAGTCCGGGAAGATGCTTGACGACCGAAGAGGCGTACTTGAATGCGCTGTCGGGGAAGATCACCACAACCAGGTTGTCCGGTTCGTCGGCGATCAGCTTGAACGCACCCGCGAGAGCCATCGCGGAGCTTGGTCCCGCTGTGATGCTTTCTTCCCGGTTCAACCGCTGGCTCAGTTCGAACGCCTCCTGGTTCTGGATCTCTACTAACCCATCGTACTTCTCGGGATGGAAAAACCGCGTCTGCTGCAGCTGCCGAATGCTCCGAACACCCGGGATATCGTGCCCTTCGGCTGGGTGAACGCCCAGTACCTGCACTTCGGAGTTTTGTTCCTTCAAGAACCGGCCCACCCCGGTGATCGTACCGCACGTTCCTAGACCCGCCACGAAGTGAGTCACCTTGCCGTCTGTTTGACGCCAGATCTCCGGTCCGGTGGTCTTGTAGTGCGCCTCCGGGTTGGCATCGTTGCCGTACTGGTTCAGCATGTGGAAGCCGGGCTGCTCGGCGATCTCCTGCGCCTTTGCAATGGCACCTTCCGGAGCACCCGGCGCAGGGCACAGCGTGTCCGCCAATTCTATTACGTCGGTGCCGAAGAAACGCAACATGGTGCGCTTCTCCTGTGGAATCTGGTCGGACAACGGAGTGGTCAGGCTGTAACCGTTTGCATTGGCGATCATGGCGAGGCCGAGACCGGTGTTGCCGGAAGTGGGCTCCACCAGTTTTTGGCCCGCTGCTATCGCGCCGCGCTCCTCGGCGTCACGCACCATGTTGAACGCGACCCTGTCCTTGACCGCTCCGAACGGGTTATACCATTCCAGTTTGGCATACACCTGCGTGTGTTCGAACGGGACCACCCGGTTGAGACGCACCAGCGGCGTGGGGTTCTCGACGCTGGATAGCAAACCGAGGATCGAGTCGTAGATACGCAGTGAATGATCGTTCATGTTAGGGTATTCCTCATCTCCCGGCCTTAGCCTTCAACTCCTCCACCCAGTTCTCGACGAGGATGAGTTCGGGTGCGCTGTCTTGAACATCGACGGCCCGCAGCATCACAAACCTCCGGTCGTCGGACGCCACGTCGTACAGGGAATACTGTTCGCCTTGCCTGAATAGAATGTCAGAGGGGATAGTGAAAAGAACGGTTCGATCCGTTACCGCGAAGTCCGACGCCAGTTGGATTTGGGCGGCCACCATCTCGGCGTCGGCGTTCACGTAGAAGAGTTCGCGCCCACTGTGCGCCCAGACCGGCATGACCCCGCCGCTAGTCGATACAGGCCACTTCCCGCCCTCCGTCTCGGGGAAGGGACGCACGTAGATCTCGTCACGCCCCGTCTCGTCTGACTCGTACACCAACCAGTGCCCATCGGGAGAAAGCGCGATCGCTTTCTCGTCGAAATCGGTGACCACCAGGGGCACCGGCACCGTGTCCACTCCAGGCCGGATACCCCAGACATCCCTGCCACCAGTTGCGTTTTGAGCACCACCCGTTCGCGCGACGAGCCACTCGCCGTCGGGTGAAAAGAGGGCTTCCCACAACGATAGCTCGTGGTTTAACAGCAACTCTGCCCCACCCGTACCCGACGCGCGTTTCGTGAAAACGTCAGCATTGCCGTCTCGCTCCGACACGAACGTCACTGCATCACCCTCCGGCGTCCACCGGGGGCGGACGTCCTGCGCCGGGTCGAAGGTCAGGCGGGATGCCGGTCCACGTGGCAGCTGCTTGATCCAAACATCCAGGTTGCCGTCATCGATCATCGATACCGCCAGCCGCGTACCGTCCGGCGACAAGGCCAAGCCACGGTTGTTGCCTCCCGGGTCAAACGTCCAGTCCGGGTCGATTGATGTCACTTGTCCTTCCCTGGTCACCCAAACAACCTCGTAGCTGGCCGCCGCCGCTTCGCCCACCCCGTAAATGAGCTTCCCCGCTTGAGACAGGGCGAAATAGTACGAGCCTAGGGAGGGAGGCCGGAGCCGTTCGGCCAAGGGGGTGGCTGCAGCCGTGAACTCCAGCTTCCCGATGTCAAACGGGGCGGCCATCAGGGTGGTCCCCTCGGGCGTCACGAACAATAAATATCCCGAGCCGTAGCGGGGGAACCGACCGGGAGACAGCTCATTCACAGCACCCGATTCCAAATCCACTGCCATGAGCCTCGGCCCAGACCCGCCGCCGGCCTGATAGACCGCAGCTTTTCCGCCCGGGAGCACATCGATCCACCAGTTGATGACGTCTCCCGCCGCGCTATCCACTTGGGCTACGACCTCGATGGGGCCACCGGCCGAGGGCACCCGACTCAGGCCCAAAGCGCGGTTGTTGAAGTAGAGCCAGGCACCATCGGGACTCCAGCGCACACAACATCTCACCGAGTCGGTCGCGATGGTCCGGGATACGCCTCCTTGGAGCGGGACGACGCGAACGGAACCCGCGGCCCAAAACGCCACTTCCTGGACGTCGGGAGAAATCGCTGGGAGCACCGATCCTTGAGTGCCACCTATCGGAAACGCCTCGAGCGCGTCCCACCGCCTTGCCCAAAGCTGACTGAGCCCCGATTCACCTGGGCCCTCGTACACCGTCACCGACCCGTCTAGCGAAATGTCGAAGGTTCCGAACCCGGCGAAGTCCTGGTCCTCTGGGAAATGGACCGAAACGCGTGTCACCTGCTTGGGCGGGGCCGGTCGCAACCATCCCCACAGGGCGGCAACGGTCATGAGTACTGCAAGGACAGCAAGCGCGAGCGTCATGCGATTCCACGAGCCGCTCGCCCGGGAATCAACCGCTATCTCGGCCCGGGTAGTCGGCAGCGTGAATGCCGGATTGGCCAGCGCCTCGGCAAACTCCGTTGCGCCGGCAAACCGATCTGCGGGGCTCCTCGCCAGAGCCCGCTGCACCGCCTGGTCGACATTGGCCGGCACCAGCTCCCGTACCCGCGCGATCGGTGCGGGCGTGTCCGAGAGAATCTTGGCAATGATAGCCTGCATCGAGTTGCCGATGTGTGGCGGCTCGCCCACCAACATCTCGTACACCACCGTGGCCAACGAGTATACGTCACTCCGCGCATCCAACTCGCGATCACCCGTCGCCTGCTCGGGACTCATGTAATGCGGGGTGCCGAGCGACAATCCGGTTTCGGTCAGTCGCGTTCCGCCCGCAGCACTCACAGCAAGTGCGATCCCAAAGTCCGCGACGAGTGCCTGCCCCGCTTGGAGCAGAATGTTCTCGGGTTTGATGTCGCGGTGCACCACACCGTGCTCGTGCGCGAAACTCAGTGCCGCCGCTACGGCCTCGGTGATCTTCAGCGTCTCCTCCACGCTGAGTTGCTTCTCCCGGTTGAGCTTGGCCCGCAGAGTCTCGTCCTCGATATAGGGCATCACGTAATAGAGGAACGAATCCGCTTCGCCCGAGTCGTACAGCGGGAGGATGTTGGGGTGCTGCAGGTTGGCGGTGACCTTGATTTCGTTGAGGAACCGTTCAGCCCCCAGGATCGCTGAGAGTTCCGGTCGCAAGACCTTGACCGCGACATTGCGGTCGTGTTTGACGTCGTGCGCGAGGTAGACGGTGGCCATACCGCCTTCGCCGAGTTGACGCTCGATGACGTAGTGGTCCGCGAGTGCGGCGGTGAGGCGCTCCAATTGATCGGTCATGGCAAGCCTAAGATGCAACACAACGCAGGTTTTGGGGAGTCCCGCCCTGAAGGGCGGGCTCGGCCAAGCAAAGCATCCTCTTGATAATCTTTCCGGAGCCTTACAATATCATAATTGAATTCAGAATTTGTAAACACAGAATAATCCCAAGACGATTGGTGTGATAACGTATGCGCAACCTCATGTCGTGTCTAACCCTCGTGGCCATCGCTGGGCTCAGCGTTCCCCCACAGCTTGCGGCGCAGCAATCGCTTTCCGAACCCGAGCGTGAACTGACTCGTTACGTCGATGACCATAACGAGGAAGCGCTCGCCCTACTGGAACGGGTGGTAAACATCAACAGCGGAACCGTGAACCTGGCGGGCGTCCGCGAGGTGGGTCGCATTTTCAGCGCCGAACTGGACGCTCTCGGTTTCAGCACACGCTGGATAGACGGCGAATCATTCGAGCGAGCCGGGCATCTCGTGGCGGAGCACGCGGGCACCGGTAACGGTCCTCGGCTCCTACTGATTGGACATCTCGACACGGTGTTCGAGCCGGACAGCCCGTTCCAACGTTTCCAACTGTTGAACGACTCCACGGCCACGGGCCCGGGGATCATCGACATGAAGGGCGGAGACGTGATCATGGTTCAGGCGTTGAAGGCCCTTCGTGCCGCGGGACTGCTCGACCAGATGAATATCACGGTGGTGATGACGGGCGACGAAGAGAAGTCAGGCAGGCCCTTGAATCTGGCGCGCAAGGCACTCATAGATGCGGCCCGTGCGGCCGACCACGCGATCGCGTTTGAAGATGGCGACGGAGACCCACGCACCGCGGTGATCGCGCGCCGCGGTGCTTTGGATTGGCAGCTCGAGACCAAGGGGACGCCGGCCCATTCGTCGCAGGTTTTTCGGGAGGACATCGGCGCCGGTGCGATCTACGAGGCGGCTCGCATCCTAAACAGTTTCTACGAAGAATTGTCGGGCGAGCCCAACCTCACGTTCAACCCCGGCCTGGTGGTGGGTGGCACCGCTGCGGAATTCAGTGCCGGCCAGGCCCGCGGCACGGCATTCGGCAAGACCAATGTCATCGCCGAGTCTGCCGTGGTGTCGGGCGACATCCGCACGCTCACTCTCGATCAACTCGAGAGCGCCAAAACCCGCATGCGCGCGATCGTGAGCCAACACCGTCCGCACACCTCGGCCGAGATCACGTTTGACGACGGCTACCCGCCGCTTGCGCCGACCGCTGGGAACCGGCGCTTGCTCGACATGTTCGATCGGGCCAGTCGCGACTTGGGATTCGGGCCCGTGAGCGCCGTGGACCCCCGGAAAGCCGGCGCAGCCGATGTGTCGTTCACGGCCGGTCTCGTGGACATGGCTATCGATGGCATCGGGTTGATGGGACGCGACGGCCACACGGTGAACGAAACCGCCGACTTGAGAACGCTGCCCATTCAAACCAAACGGGCGGCAGTGTTGTTGTATCGGCTTGCTCAAGGCAACTCGATTCCGTAGAACTGCGAACGATACGCTGCCGCGGATGATCGTTAGAGCGCGGATGCCGTTTCACCAAGCACCTGGCCCGCAAAGCAGACTGTTGTATGATTTTGCGTTAGACAGCCCCTGTATGAGGGCACGGACCCTCCGGCCAAAGGAACTGAAGCCATGCGCACCACCCTCTCTCTACTCGCCCTGAGCCTCTCACTTCAGGCGTGTGTCGCGAAACCTCCCTCAGGAAATTCGCGCTCCTCCTATTTCGACAACACCGGACGAGACGATACCCTCAGCGGCGGGGTGAAGATGATCCCGATTGAGACACCAAGCGGAAGGTTCCGAGTGTGGACGAAGCGAGTCGGAAACAACCCGACCGTGAAGGTGCTGCTGCTGCACGGTGGACCAGGTTTCACCCACGAGTACCTCGAGGCCTTCGACTCCTACTTCCCGGGTGCCGGCATTGAATACTATTACTACGACCAACTCGGATCGGCGTACTCGGACCAGCCGGATGCGCCCGAACTCTGGGAGATCCCACGATTCGTGGACGAGGTCGAGCAGGTACGCGTGACTCTAGGACTAGACGCGAACGACTTCTACCTCTACGGACAATCCTGGGGTGGTATCCTGGCGATCGAGTACGCTCTTGCACATCAAGACAAGTTGAAGGGCCTGATCATCTCCAACATGATGGCGAGCATTCCCGCCTACAACGAGTACGCCGAAGATGTTCTCATGGCGTCGATGGACCCAGCGGTCCTCGCCGAGATCAAGGCTTTGGACACGGCACAGGACTATGGCAATCCGCGGTACATGGAGCTTCTGATGGAGCACCACTACGTCTATCACATCCTTCGAATGCCCCCCGATCAGTGGCCGGATCCCGTCAATCGTGCTTTCGCAAAGCTCAACAACGACGTCTACATCCCAATGCAGGGACCGAGCGAGTTGGGAGCCAGCGGCAAGCTGGCGAACTGGGACCGGACCGCAGACCTGGCTCAGATCAAAGTGCCAACGCTCGTGATTGGAGCAGCATACGACACGATGGACCCAGACCATATGGAGTGGATGGCGGGTGCCTTCCCGAACGGTCGCTACCTGTATTGCCCCGCTGGCAGTCATTTGGCCATGTACGACGATCAACAGACCTACTTCCAAGGTTTGGTTCGGTTCGTTTTGGAGGTAGATGCAACGAGCCGACCGTAGGTCATGTCGCTGGTCCGCTCGGTATGGGCAATCGATCAAACGATTGCTGCTGTAGCGTATTAAGGCATTCCTCTCGTGAGGGCGGTGGAGACCACTGGTCGCGTTGACCGGGACCCGGTTGGCATAGTCCCGTAGTGACACGTACCTTCTCCCCCCCTTCGGCACTCGCCGCGGGACGTGCAGACACCGATGGGTCTGCCATAGCATCGAAAGCCAACGACCAGGAGGTCCCAATGTTCAGGCAGTTCGTGAGACGCCGTGCCATACCCAGTGCGCTCGCCGCGTTGGTGAGCGTGACCGGGCCGGCCGCAGCATTGGCACAAACGCCGCTTTTCCCGGATCCGTTTCCGTCGACCTATCAGCCGTTTCCGTCGACGACGACGGTGATCCAAAACGCCACGATCCTGACCGGTACAGGTCAACGCATCGACGGCGGTTCGATCGTGATGCGCGGCGGCGCGATCGTCGAGATAGGGACAAGCGTTTCCGTCCCCTCGGGTGCAACAGTGATCGACGCGAGCGGGAAGTGGGTGACGCCCGGCCTGATCGACACACACTCGCACCTCGGGAACTACCCGTCTCCGGGGATCGCGTCGCAAAACGACGGGAACGAACTCACCGACCCGAACACCGCCGAGGTGTGGGCGGAGCACGGCGTGTGGCCGCAGGACGCCGGCTTCGGGCATGCGCTCGCGGGCGGCATCACGTCACTACAGATCCTCCCCGGCTCCGGCAACCTGTTTGGCGGACGCGGCGTGACGCTCAAGAACGTTCCGTCGCGAACAGTACAGGGGATGAAGTTCCCCGGCGCACCACACGGGCTGAAGATGGCGTGCGGTGAAAACCCCAAGCGGGTGTACGGTCGACAGGATCGCGCGCCCAGCTCGGCAATGGGGAACGGTGCCGGTTACCGGCTGGGTTGGATCGCTGCACAGGAGTACCTGCGCAAGTGGCAGGAGTGGTGGGCCGACGGCTCCAAACCCAAAGACATTCCCGAACGCGATCTGCAACTGGAAACACTGGCGGCCGTGCTCGTGGGCGAGATCCGTGTCCACAATCACTGCTACCGCGGCGACGAGATGGTCAACATGATCAACATCGCCAACGAGTTCGGATACTCGATCGCTTCGTTTCACCACGCGGTCGAGGCCTACAAGATCCGCGACTATCTGGCGGAGAACGACATCTGCGCCTCGATGTGGGGCTCGGGCAACTGGGGCTTCAAGCTCGAAGCGTACGACGGCATCGAGGAGAACGTCGCTCTCGTCCATGAGGCAGGAGCATGCGCGATCGTGCACTCGGATTCTCCGGTGGAAATCCAACGTCTCAACCAACACTCGGCGATCGCCATGCGGGCCGCGCGGGAAGAGGGGATCGACATCCCTCGTGAGCAGGCGATCCGTTGGATCACCTCGAATCCGGCCAAGGCGTTGGGCATCGGAGACCGCACCGGGTCGCTCGAGGTTGGCAAGATGGCAGACCTCGTCATCTGGACGGGTGATCCGTTCAGTGTGTACTCACACGCCGAACACGTCTTTATCGACGGCGCGATGATGTACAACCGCAACGCGCCGGATCCACTCGTATTCGGCGACTTCATGGTTGGAATGGACGGGGAGGTGGGACGATGAACAACATCACGCAACGCGCGGTGCTAGCCGCACTCGCACTCGCGGCCCTGGGAACCCTAACGGTACCGGCCGCGGCACAGACCATCGCAATTACAAACGTAGAGATCCAAACGATATCCGCCGGTACGATTCAGCGCGGGACGATCGTCCTGCGCGATGGTCGCATCGCCGCCGTCGGTGCGAATGTTTCCGTGCCCGCGGGTGCTACGACTTTAGACGGAACCGGCAAGGTGGTCACCCCCGGCTTCATGGATTCTTACTCGCAGATCGGTCTCGGCGAGATCGGCAACGGGGCTCCGGGCACGATGGATGCAACAACCACGGAAGATGACCTCGGTGCGTCGTTCAACCCTGTATGGGCAGTCAACCCTGAGAACACGTACATACCCAACACACGCGTTCGCGGATTGACATCTGCCGTCTTACGCCCGGGCGGGAACGAGCTGTTCACCGGACAAGGATCGGTGATTGCCCTTGACGGCGAGACCGTTGCCGACATGATCCGCGTTGAGTCCGTGGCGATCTACACGGCCATGGGTGAAACCGGATCCCGTCGCGCTGGTGGATCGCGGGCGGCGAACTATCGGCGACTTCACGATGCCCTGTGGGATGCCCGCGCCAAACTGCTGGGCGGTGATGACGACGATGACGATGACGACAAGAAGAAAGACGACGACGAGAATGACGATCCCCAGGCCAAAGGCGGACGATCGAGTTTGAAAGATCGCGACCTCGAAGCGCTCGGGGCAGTGTTGTCGGGTGAAATCCCACTGGTGGTCACCGCGAACCGCAGGAGCGATCTGCATCTGGCAATCAAGCTCAAGAACGAGTTTGACATCCACATGGTGATCGTTGGCGCGGCCGAAGGATGGCAAGTCGCCGCTGCGCTCACCGCCGCAGACATCGCCGTGATCGTCAGGGCCACGACGAACCTCCCTACGTTTGACGGGCTGTCGGCGTCGCTCGAGAATGCCGGACGACTGCAAGCAGCCGGTGTCGAAGTGCTGCTGACCGGTGGACGTGCCATTACGCACTACGCCGGACTCGCAGTTGCCAACGGAATGGACCATGCAGCAGCACTACGGGCCGTGACACTCGGCCCCGCGACGGTCTGGGGCGTGAGTGACCATATGGGAAGCCTCGAAGAAGGCAAGGTCGCCGACATCGTCGTCTGGTCCGGCGACCCGTTCGAACTCTCAACCTCCGCCGAGCACGTGTTCATCGGAGGTCGTGAGATCCCGAACGACAGCCGGCAGGAACGTCTATTCGACCGCTACCGCGACCTCGGTCGCTATCGCACGATCCGTCGGTAGATGAAGAACGGGCCCGTCGGCTACGATGTCAGCCGGCGGGCCTGCTTCACTGTCGGTTATGGGGCACTGGCCTGCAACCTATGCGACCGTTCCGCGAGTAGTCCCACCCTGGAGGGCGGGCTCGGCCAGGAACAGCATCCTTATGGATGCACTTCTTGCCCTAAGCCGCCG
This sequence comes from Gemmatimonadota bacterium, assembly GCA_036679605.1. Lineage (GTDB taxonomy): Bacteria > Gemmatimonadota > Gemmatimonadetes > Gemmatimonadales > GWC2-71-9 > JAZDCZ01. The sequence goes on along the minus strand of JAZDCZ010000291.1, from coordinate 73,846 downwards.
AGCGCGAGAATTGAAGAACGCACGAGGGCGGTCGAGAACCGAGCGAATGATCTTGGTCATGATGAGAGGAGAATCGAAGAGGATCTCAGAGAAATCCTAGACTACTTGAACGCAACGCCGGCGCTGGCCGGTCCCGCCAGTGGCACGATTTCGACCTTCTTGAAGCCCGCCTCTTTGCACCAAACACCGTAGTCAGCACCTGTAAAGTCGAAGGCCGCTCCGAATTCAATAAGCATGTTAAGCGACATAAGCAGACCGAACGTGTTCTCGCGGCGGGCGTCGTCAATGATATTCTCGATAGCGATGAGCGCTCCTCCGTCAGGCAGCGCCTCATAAGCGGCCCGAATAAGCTGCTTCTTATGATCGAGGTCCCAGTCGTGCAGAATCATACCCATCGTGATTACATCAGCCTTGGGCAGCGGAGCCTTAAAGAAGTCGCCACGTGCCGTCGTGATGCGGTCGCTCAGTCCAGCAGCATCGATGTTCTTCTGCGCGATCGGTGCGATCGGTGGCAAATCGAAGCTAGTGCACTTGAGGTTGGGATGCTCCTTGGCGACGAGGATGCTCAACAGGCCGCTTGATCCGCCCACGTCGCAGAGGGTCTCGTACTCCGAGAAGTTGAATTGCTTGGCCAGCGCCATGAAGTTGCCCGCCGAAATCCCGCTCATGGCGTTAACGAACTCCTCTAGCTTCACCTGGTCGCGATAGAGTTCTTCGAACGTAGAAGGACCACCCTCTTTTGTTTCGTTTTGTGGCTGCCCAGTGCGCAAGGCGGTTCCCAGGTCATTCCAAAAGCCGAACAGGCGCGCGTTGAACATCTTGAGAATGCCCCCGATGTACTCCGGACTATTCTCGTCGAGGAACGCGGCGGTGTCGGCGGTGTTGCGATACCTCGCGTGTTCACCCTCGCCATCCCGGTCGAGAAACTTGAGCGCCACCAGGGCGTCGAGAAAATCCCACGTTGCACGTGGATGCAATGCAAGTGCGGACTCTAGATCCTTGCCCGTCATCGGCCCGTTGCCCAGTCGAGTGAAGACACCGAATTCAACTGCCGTGAGCAATACTTTGGACGCCCAAAAACCCGAGCCGACCTGCATGATGTGAGAAGGATTGACACTCATGTCCACAGAACCCCCTTTCCGTTCTAGTTCCCAACCCTCTGTTTCAACTCCTCGATCCAGTTGAACAACACAAGAATCGGCAGCGCTTCCGGCCGCTCGATCGGCTTGAGGATCAAAAACCGGTTGCCGTTGGCGGTCGCGTCGTAATCCCCATACCGACTCCGGAACAGGACGTTGGGTGTTCCCACCTCACCGCGCGCAAGATCGACGCTCACCGCCAAGAACGCGTTTCCCTTGCGATACACGATCTCGCGTCCACCGCGCGTCCAACGTGGGTCCGTCCCGCCGTCGACCGAGACCTGTAGCCTTCCGCCGCTTCCGTCCACTGCTCGAACGTAGACGTCTGAACCCGATCCAGCACCACCGACATACACCAGCCACTTCCCGTCCGGGGAGAACGCGGGATCCTGCATTAGCGACATCGACGAGTCGGCGAACGGCGCCGGTGGATTGCTGACGTCGAGGGGTACGAGCATGATCCGGCCACCTTGATCCCACCGGTCATGATATGCCAACATTTTCCCGTTCGGCGACACCGACTCGGGGTACTTGTCGTGAACGTTTTCAACGATTGGGAGCGCCGGCGTGCTGCCGTCGACAGCAATCTGAAAGACATCGTATGACGGCGTCTCGTTGGTGAAGACCACACTCCGACCGTCCGGTGTCCAGACCGGCCGCAATGCCGACAGACCTGACCGGGTCAACTGGGTCAGTGCACCGCGGTCGAAGTCGTAGAGCCAGATTTGGCGTCCTCCCTCCCTCGTGTTCGTCACGACGAAGCGGCGTTCATTTGAAGCCAGTCGAAGATCACTATACTGGCCGGCGTCAGAGAGTGCGGGCTGTTCCCTCCCGTTCCGGTCAACCCAGACAACCTTGCTCTGCCGATCCCAGTCGGCAGCCTGGACAGCCACCAGCGTGCCGTTCGCTGCGACAGCGAGTCCGGCGCTCGCGTCGCTGGGAATAGCTGCAACATCCGTGAGGAGCGGTATCGCGCTTCCCTCGGTACGAAGGCTCTTGGCATCGAAACGGATCGCGAACAGGGCGCCCCCGTCGACATACAACAGATGGCCGGTCGGTGAGTAACGAGCGTAGATGGCGCGCTCGACCAGCACCGTGCGGTCGCCAGTAGCGAGATCGTAGGCCTCGATACGTGTCGTGGGGCGCCTGTAACTCACGAATATCACCGCGTTGCCGTCCGGCAAGATCTGCGGTTTCCAGTGTCCGATTTCGCCATTCGCCGTGTCGGGTACGGTCAACTGCTCTAACTCGCCTCCGTTCGCCGAGACACGTGCGAGTCCCCAGTTGGAGTTGGACACGCACACTATGACATCGGCCGGTCCCCAGGTTCCGCCCTCGCAGGAGTCCGTGATCTCGATGGCGGCACCGCCGTCAATCGGGACTTTTCTGAGACCCACTCCAGCGCTGAAGCCGATCCACGCTCCGTCGGGAGAGAAAAAGGGGCGTGCTGCACCCTCGGTGCCCGGGACTGCCCTGAGCGTTGTGGTTGCAAACTCTCGCACCACCAAGCGCGGAGTGCCCGAACTGTCAGCGTAGGGTTGTGCAATGCGTTGGCCGTCGGGCGAGATAGCCAGCTCCAGATCTCCGTCGAGCGGACTTCCCATCGTGAACGCAAAGCGCATCGGCGGGTTATCCGTGCCGGACCGAGGCCGCACCAGCGTCCAGGCCAACAGGCCAGTCATTACCGCCGCAACGCCTATGGCTGCTACGGCGCGGCCTTTCCACTGATCGCTCAGCGGGGCACTCGGGGACGGTGCCGCTTGCGTCGTGGGCAGCGCGAACGCCGGATTCGTGAGTGCCTCCGCAAACTTCGCCGCACTCTCGAACCGGTCAGCCGCGAGCTTCTCCAGCGACTTTGCCGTTGCAGCGGCTACATGCGGCGGCACCGACTTGCGCAACTCCGTAACCGGCCGCGCCTCATCCGTCACGATCTTCATGACGATCGCCTGCGCCGAGGCTCCTGTGTGTGGCGGTTCACCCGTCAACATCTCGTACAGCACGCTACCCAACGAATAGATGTCGGAGCGGTTCGTGAGATCCTTCTCCGCAGTCGCCTGCTCCGGACTCATGTAGTGCGGCGTGCCAAGCGAGAGACCGGTTTCGGTCATCCGTCCGCCGGCCGCCGCACTCACCGCCAATGCGATCCCGAAGTCCGCCACCATCGGCCGGCCCTCGTGCAGCAAGATGTTCTCGGGCTTGATATCTCGATGGATGACGTTCTGCCGATGGGCATAGTCGAGAGCGTCCGCGATGGCCGTCGTGATGTTGACCGCTTCCTCGATGCCGAGCTGCGTTTCGCGATTCAGCTTGTCGCGCAGTGTCTCGCCGTCGATGAACGGCATCACATAATAAAGAAAAGAGTCGGCTTCTCCCGAATCGAAAAGCGGGAGGATGTGCGGATGTTGGAGATTCGCAGTGGTCGTGATCTCCTGCACAAAACGCTCGGCGCCCAACACCGCGGCGAGTTCGGGTCGCAGCACTTTGACCGCGACCTTACGCTTGTGCTTGAGATCTTCTGCTAAGTAGACGGTGGCCATGCCGCCTTCGCCTAGGCGGCGTTCGATCTTATAGCGATCGGCTAGGGCGACTTTGAGTTTCTCGTTGATTTCGCTCATCGGGGTTCTTTCATGAGCGGTTCCCGGCTCTCGTGGGTTCGGGACTGCAGGTGACCTCGCTCATCGTCTTAGCTGACTCCGGAGTTCCGTGAACCAGTGATCAGCCCACACCAACTGCGGTCCCGACTGCGGCTGACCGGCGAACTGCGCGCTGATAAAAATGAAATGCTGACCGTCGGCCGTGACCGAGTACGATTGGTGGAAGCCATCGAAGTTGAGCGCAGATCCATCGAACAGCGGCCGGAGTTCGCTCACGAAGAAGCTCCTCCCGGGACTCACCTGTGCCGCCATCATCTGGTTCCCGCGAGCGGCGTAGAAGATCTCTTGCCCATTGGCTGACCAGGCGGGTTCCGTCCCGCCTCCATTCGATACCTGCCAGCGCCCGTCGTCCGTGTTGGGGAACGGACGCACGTAGATCTCCGGAATGCCCGACTCGTTCGACGAATACGCCAGCCAGCGTCCGTCCGGGGAAAGCGCCGGGTGCAGTTCCGAAAACTGGCTGGCGACCAGCGGCACCGGGGTCGTGTCGGCACTCGTACGAACGCCTACGATGTCGCCCGCGCCTACCGCGCCGTTGTCCGTGCGGAGCAGCAGCCACTGACCGTCCTTCGACCAATCAATCTCCTGGATCGGACGGTCCAGCGACGCCATGAAGCGGTCCGATCCGCTCCCATCCACGGGGCGGGAGTACACCATGCTGGTACCCGCCGTGTCCCGGATGAACGCGACGGACCTTCCATCCGGTGACCAGGCCGGCCGGCGATCGGCGTTTCCAAACGAGAGCCTGGTAAACGGTCCGCGATCGAGCTGTTTGATCCAGATGTTGAGGCCCGTGCCAAAACCCGATCCCACCGCGAGTCGCCTCCCACCCGGAGACAGGGCAAGCGAGTTGAATTCGCCCACCCAGGTGGTATCAATGGGCACTGCAGCGCCTTCCCGCGATACCATCAACATCAGGTTGCCGACTGTGGCGCCCTGGCGCTGTACGTATACCAGCGTGCCGGACGTCGACCAGGCCAGGGCCGCGTACCCGATCTGCGCCCGGACCTCCACCTCCTCGAGGATCGGGACGGCTTCACCCGTGATCTCGAGCGCGTCGAGGTCAAAGGGCGCCGCCAGGACCACTCCATCCCGCCGCACATACATCAGGTACCCGCTGGGCAGGTACCAGGCCTGGACGATGTCCTCGAGCAAGAGCTTCTGCCGGCCCGTGCTCAAGTCCAGCACGTGAATCTGCAGCGTCACACACGCGGACGCACAGTACTGGAACAGGACACCGCGGGCACCAGGCAGGGCAACGGGATATCCCATGCCACCACCTACCAGCGAAGTGTCCCTCAACACGACTGTGCTCTGACCACCCGACGCGCTCACCCGGCGAAGTTCGTTCAGTGCCGGCACCACGTAGACGAGCGTGCCATCATCGAGCCAGGTGGCGCCACCGTATACGCCGGCCACGGTGTCGGCAAGTGTGACGGCTGCCCCTCCAGACGCACGCACTTTCCTGAGCCGCCCGTCCGCGACGAACGCAACCCACTCGCCTTCGGGTGAGAACACGGGGATATTCGCCCGTTCCGTCCCCGGAATCACCGTGGAGCGGAGCTGCCCGCGCCGCTTGACCCTGAGGACACCGTTGACGGAATTGTCCCTGAAGACCAGCGTGTTCCCGTCCGGGGAAAGGGCCATGGCGGGAAAGAGCATTTGCACCTGGATACTGTCACCCAGCGAGATGTATTGCCACGTCACCGGCCGGCGGGCTGCCCTACCGGCTGTAAGCCACCCCAAGAGCGCTACCACCGCCAGCACCACAAAGGCCGCCCAGACTCCCGCGCGCCGCAGTCGCTCAGATGTGGTAACCAACGTGGCAGCCGGCTCAGTGCGATAAGTGCGGGTGTCCACCATGCCCGGTCGTGCCAACGCCTCTGCGAACTTCGCCGCACTTTCAAACCGATCCGCCGCCAACTTCTCCAATGACTTGGCAGTGGCGGCGGCCACATGGGGCGGCACCGACTTGCGCAACTCCGTCACCGGCTGCACATCTTCCGCGACGATCTTCATGATGATCTGCTGCGCCGATGAACCGACGTGCGGTGGGCTACCGGTTAACATCTCATACAACACGCTGCCCAACGAGTAAATGTCGGAACGATTTGTGAGATCTTTTTCCGCCGTTGCCTGCTCGGGCGACATGTAGTGCGGTGTGCCGAGCGAGAGACCCGTCTCCGTCATCCGTCCGCCCGCAGCCGCGCTCACCGCTAAGGCGATACCAAAGTCCGCCACCATCGGACGGCCATTGTGTAGCAAGATGTTCTCCGGCTTGATGTCGCGGTGGATTACCCCCTGCTGGTGCGCGTAATCCAGCGCGTCCGCGATGTCGGTGGTGATGTTGACCGCTTCCTCGATGCCGAGTTGGGTTTCGCGGTTCAGCTTGTCGCGCAGTGTTTCGCCGTCGATGAAAGGCATCACGTAGTAGAGGAAAGGGCGAGGCACGCCTCGCCCGTCCTCGGAATCGTCCGTGATGCCGTCGTCCGGGCCACCCGCTGTCCCACTGTCAAACAGCGGTAGGATGTGCGGGTGCTGCAAGTTCGCCGTTGTCGTGATCTCCTGCACGAACCGCTCGGCGCCAAGAACCGCGGCGAGTTCGGGTCGCAGTACTTTGACCGCGACCTTACGCTTGTGCTTGAGATCTTCTGCTAAGTAGACGGTGGCCATGCCGCCTTCGCCTAGGCGGCGTTCGATGCGGTAGCGATCGGCGAGCGCGGAACTCAAGCGTTGGGTAATCTCAGTCATATCAATCGCGGAATGAGCAATGCAGAATGTCCAATGTCCAACGCTGCCAAGCGCAGATCCTTGCTCTTTGGACATCGTTTATTGGACATTGGTCATTCCCTCCCAGCCTTCGCCTTCAACTCCATCGCTCACGACACACCCCCAGAACGCTCCCACTCAATCAACGCTTCCCACCGCTCCTTCACCTCTGCCATCAACTGCTGGAACCGTGGATCACTGCGAACGGTTTCGAGGAACGGATCGTGACGGGACAGGAAGGGATAGTTGATAAAGCCGCGACTGACGGCGATCCGGGTCCACCTGACGGCATCGTCGTTTCGCCCGATCAGCGCGTAGGCGTCGGCCATGATGCGAGCGATATGATCCACGAAGCCGGCTGCCCGTTCCAGTTCCGGTGTTGCATGGGCCATTACCTCTTTGGCGTTCCCGGCCAAGGCGTGCATGAGGAACAGAGCCCACGATCCGTGGATGGTCCCGGGGAGTTCCGTCTCCGCACGCCCGAGCACAGCCATCGCCTCCTCACGTAGGTCAGCGCCCGCGAGCCCCCACGCAGTGTATATCTGGAGAGGCGACAGGGAGCCCGCCTGTTCAATCGCCCTGCGGCAGACCGGTACGGCGTCCTGGAGACGGCCGTTCAGGATGTGGTTGTACCCTACGACAAGCTGTGTCACCGGAGTGAGTGGATCGATCCGGACCAGCTCCTCCACGTAATCCCCGCACTGGAGCAGCCCGGCAGCGTTCGAGAAGCGACACAGCTCGGCGAGGACATTTGCGTCCCCCGGCCTAAGTTCGTGGGCACGGCGAACATCCTCGAGCGCGCTCTCGACGTCGCCGCGCAGACCGGCCACGAGCCCGCGTACAAAGATGCCGAGGTAAAAGTCCGGATCGAGGGCCAGCGCCTCGGTCACGCAGTCGGCCGCTTGATCGAGATACTGCTCCTCAGGCCGGAACATCACATTGACGTTATTCCATAAGATCTGACCCTTGGTGGCGAGGAGCAGCGGATTCTCACCCACAATCTCAAGCGCGTCATCAACCAGCCGGGCCGCCCGACCCTGGGAATCGGCGGTCCATACGTATAGTTCCTGGCGCGCACGCAGGTAGCAATCGTATGCCACTACGTCCTCGATCGGCCGTTCGGCAACCTGGCGTTCCTCCGCATCGGTGAGCTTCACCTCGAGCGCGGAGACGATTTTTCGTGCGATTTCCTCTTGAATCCCGAATACATCCGCTACGGTCCCGGAGTACTTCTCACTCCAGATCGGCGTGTCGCTCTTCGCCTCGACCAGCTCTGCCATGACACGCAGTGCGTCGCCTGCCCGTCGGACCGAGCCAGTTACAACGTGACTCACCCCGAGTTCTTTCGCGATGGTCGGTGTGTCCTTGGTCGTGCCCTTGAGCTGCATCGCCGAGTTGCGCGAGATTACGGCCAAGGCACCTATCTGCGCGAGGTCTGTGATGATTTCCTCGGTCAGGCCGTCGCTAAAGTACTCGTTATCCGGATCCTGGCTGCGATTCACAAAGGGCAGCACAACAATCGATCTGGTATCGCCGTCCTGTGTCGCTCGCTCGGTAGTCAATCCTGTGGCAAACGCACCGGCACTCTCGTAACGGTCAACCGGCGCCTTGTTCAACGCCTTGGCAAGCGAATGCGCGATTGACGGACTCACGCTCGGCCGAGTCGTGGTAATCGGCGCTGCGGGATCCGTTACGTGCTTGGCCATCACCGCCTGGGGGGTTGAGGCAATGAACGGCGGATCGCCCGCTAACATCTCGTACGTTACGCACGCCAGGGAATAGACGTCGCTGCGCACATCGAGATCTCGCTGTCCAGCTACCTGCTCGGGGCTCATGTAGGCAGGCGTCCCGATCGACAACCCCGTTTCCGTAAGCCGGTCCCCGCCGACCGTGCTCAACGCCACCGCGATGCCGAAGTCGGCAACCAACGCCACACCGTCCTGCAGCAAAATGTTTTCCGGCTTGATGTCGCGATGGATGACGCCTCGCTTGTGCGCAAAGTCCAAAGCACTCGCGACGACCTTCGTAATCTCAACCGTCTCCTTGACGGAGAGTTGTTTTTCGCGATTCAATTTCTCTCGAAGCGATTCGCCCTCGATATACGGCATCACGTAGTAAAGGTGTGAATCGGCATCACCGGAGTCGTAGAGTTGGAGAATGTGTGGGTGCTGGAGGTTGGCGGTCAGCTCGATCTCGTTCAGAAACCGTTCACCGCCCAAGACGGCGGACAACTCCGGCTTCAAGACTTTGAGCGCCACCTTGCGCTTGTGCTTCAAGTCCTCGGCGAGGTAGACGGTGGCCATGCCGCCTTCGCCAACAAGACGTTCGATCTTATAGCTACGGCTAAGGGCGGTGGACAGCCGCGAGGCAAGGTCAGTCATGGGGAACTAAGATGTAGCCTATACGGCCGTTTCGCGAGTAGTCCCGCCCTGAAGGGCGCGCTGCGCCATGCACAGCATCCTAAAGGATGCACTCTCTTTACTGGGCGCCGACCGCAAAATCGCGTACCTCGCTGCGGCATTTCGGTTATGCCTCGCCGAGCGTATCTTTGTACCGTGGCGGCAACACAAGATCTGAGAGCAAAGATGCCAATTGCTGCCAAGTTTTCCAAAGAGTTCTACGCCAAGCTCGGCCACGGCATCGCCGATGAGTTGGTAGACTGGTTCAACAAGGTGGACACGACGTACCGCTCAGAGTTCAGAGAGTTGTTCGAGGTCAACTTCGCGCGTTTTGATGCGAAGCTGGAGCAACGGCTTGCGGAGGTTAAGGCCGAGTTGGACAGTAGGCTCTCAGGACTGGAAGCCAGACTCATCAAGTGGATGTTCATCTTCTGGGTGGGGACGTTAGGGACGGTCGTGGCGCTGATCAAGTTGTAGCGAAAAGAGCCCAGACCCGACGAGAGACCAAGATTCCTCATTTGGCCTACCGCCCTCCCTGCTCGGCCATGCGCCGCTTGATCTCCTCGAACCAGTTGAGCACGACGATCGGCTGGGTATCCAACGCGGCACCCTGTTCCCCCCGCAGCACGAGGAAAGACTGTCCGTCGCGCGACACGTCATACATAGGGGAGGACCGATTGTACGAGTAGGCCGCGAACGGAAAAAGCATGGTCCGCTCCACACGCACAGTGGATCCAAACTGGAGCCTCGCCGCCATCAAGCTCCTCGTCGCGAAGTCCACGTAGATGAGTTCGGTGTCCGAAGCCCAGAGGGGCGTGCCACCGCCGGCGGTCGAGATGAGCCAGCGTCCTCCCGGCTTCAAGAACGGGCGTACGTACACCTGCCACGGGCCGGATTCATCGGAGCCGTACGCGATCCACTCCCCGTTGGGCGACACGGCGCCCGTCTCTTCTCCAGCACCGGTGGCGACCGCCGTCTGACGAGTGCGATCTTCGCCGGTCCCCACGGCATAGATGTTCTCGTCCGAAGCACCCGCCTCTCCCAAACCGTCGAAGACTATCCAAGATCCGTCACTGGTCCAAAACGTCGTCCCCGCGTTCAGAATATCCTCATCCTCGGCTACTCGTTCCGCAGGGCCCGATCCATCCGCCGGCTTCCAGTATAGATCCGACGTATCAGACCTCGTGGAGAAAAAGGCAACCCGACTACCGTCCGGTGACCACGTCGGGCGAACATTGCCGCCCTCGAAGGTGAGCTGCGAGAGCGTCTCCGATGCAATGTCGTAGATCCAAATCTGTGCACCACCAGATCCTCCGAATATCGTCATCGCGATGCGCTCCCCGTCGGGTGACCATCGCGGGTGCTGGTACTCTCCTGTCCGCGAAATCACGACCGTCTCCCGTCCGGATCGATCGACCTGCACCACCTGCACACCGGCCACCGCGGTACCGGTCAGGTACATCATGGCGCCCGATGCCGAGATGCTGAGTCGCAAACCGTTGGCAAGCCCGACCCGGACCCCGTCCAGCAGCGGCACGGGGGCACCGGTGACCTCGCGACGTCTTGGGTCGAACGAGACTCCGTACACGGCGCCTTCGTCGGTCGCGTACAACAGGTGCCCCGAGCTGGCGTACCAGCCTCGCGTGGCCCCTGGCACCACCACGTCGACCGACCCTGACTTGATGTCCAGCACGGCAAGGTCCGTTTGGTTACAGGTCTGGAGACAGCGCTCGAATAACACCGCCTCGCCGCCAGGAAGTACCGATGGCCAAAACATGGCTGCGTTGCCGCTGTCAGGATCGGCGAGTTGCTCCGGCACTCCTCCCGCGCCACTCACTCGTGACAGATGGAAGCCCCTGGACGTGTACACGATGTACCCGTCGTCACCCCACGACGCGCCCGCGAACTGGTTCTGCACATCGTCCGCCAAGGTGATCGGCGGGCCTCCGGTCACCGGCACCTTCTTCAGCTTCTCGTCCTCGTCGGTGGTGAATCCCACCCACAATCCATCCGGAGAGAAGAACGGGGAAATGGCGTCTTCGGTACCGGGAAGTACGACGCCCTCCATCTGGTCGAGCCGGCGGATGTACAATTTGTTCACCGCCGTACCTGAGTCGATTGCTGCATAGACGATGCGTGTGCCGTCCGGCGATATCGCAAACGGGGCGTCCTCGTTATTCCGGAGGTCGAGAAGTTGTCCAGAAGGAATGCGCAGGTCGAAGCGTACTACCTGCGGTTCGGACCTGTCTCCCCCCCGGAGCAGAAACCCTCCGCTCAGGCCCGCTACGAGGAGTCCTGCTGAGAGCGCCAATCGCGTCTTCCAGTTCCCAGCCCTAGCAATCGCAGCAGCAGCAGGTGCCGTCGCTGTGCCCGCCAACGTGAACGCGGGGTTTACCAGTGCCGCAGAGAATGCCGCAGCTGAGGTAAATCGATCGGCCGGCAACTTCGCCAGCGATTCTGCCACCGCCGCCGCCACGTTGGGCGGCACCGACTTGCGGAGCTGGGTGACCGGTGCGGCTTCATCCGTCACGATTTTCATGATGATCTGCTGTGCCGATGCGCCGGTGTGCGGCGGGCTCCCGGTGAGCATCTCATACAACACGCTGCCGAGCGAATACACATCTGAACGCGCAGTGAGGTCCTTCTCGGCGGTCGCCTGCTCGGGGCTCATGTAGTGCGGCGTGCCGAGACTGAGGCCCGTCTCGGTCATGCGCCCACCCGCCGCCGCACTAACGGCGAGTGCAATCCCGAAGTCCGCCACCATCGGCCGACCGTTATGGATCAGGATGTTCTCGGGCTTGATGTCGCGGTGGATCACCCCCTGCTGGTGAGCGTAGTCCAGCGCGTCGGCAACGTCGGTAGCGATGTTGACCGCTTCCTCGATACCGAGTTGCGTTTCGCGGTTGAGTTTGCCGCGCAGTGTCTCGCCATCGATGAACGGCATGACATAATAGAGGAATGAGTCAGCCTCACCCGAATCGAACAGGGGCAGGATGTGCGGGTGTTGCAGATTCGCGGTGGTGGTGATCTCTTGCACGAAACGCTCGGCGCCTAAGACGGCAGCGAGTTCAGGACGCAGCACCTTCACCGCGACCTTGCGCTTGTGCTTCAAGTCTTCGGCCAGGTACACGGTCGCCATGCCGCCTTCGCCAATGCGGCGTTCGATGCGGTAGCGGTCGGCTAATGCTGTTGAGAGGCGGACGGTGTTGGTCATGGCGGTACTAAGATGCAACGCAACGCGGGTTTTGGGGAGTCCCGCCCTGAAGGGCGTAGTTCCGCCACGTTCCGACGGGACGATTTGATGGACCAAAACTGGTAAGGGACACAAGCCCGCCCACCAGTCCTAGTACTGCAGGTCCATCACCCAAATATCGCTCTCGTACTCGGTTACGGTGAGATAGAAACGGTCGGCCGCGATTGTCAACTCGTCGAAGACGGACGCAGCCATCGGCCACAACTTCCGACGCTGAGGTGGGCGATTCTGAATATTGCGGCACTGACATGGCCTGCCGCGCAGTACCACACCGCTGTATGATTCAATCGCCCGAAGCCGGTACAACTGCACTGTCAAATCACGGAGCGATCTAGAAAGAGCTGGATGATGAAGCGATTGATGAAGCAATCTATGTTAGAGACGATATCTCTGGTGGCTATTGCGGTGGTTTCTGCGACAGCGGCGCGCGCACAGACGCCCCAACCGCTTCCCCCCACCAACCAAGAGATCTTTGCACCGCTAAACCTGCCCAACGCCAATGAGGATCGGCTCGGCAACGGCAAGCCCGGCCGTGGTTACTGGCAGCAGAGATCTGACTATTCCATTCAGGTGTCGCTCGACTCCACGAGCCACAGTGTCATTGGGTCGGAAACGATCACTTACACCAATAACTCACCCGACTCGCTATCCGAATTGTGGTTGCAGCTGGACCAAAACCTCTTCACACCAGAGAGCCGAGGGGCGTTGGTCAACTCGTCCAATAGATGGAGGGGCGCCTTCGCGGATGGTGGCGACCGGCTCGCACGGGTCGATGTGGTTCGTGACGGAATCCGCCGCTCCGCTGATTACATGGTGAACGACACGCGCATGCGGATAGATCTAGCACAGCCGCTGGCTCCGGGAGGAAGCACCATAGGGATAGAGATCGACTGGTCGTTCGTAATACCAGAGTATGGGGCTGACCGCATGGGCCGGCTCCAGGGTGCAGACGGCTGGGTGTACGAGGTGGCGCAGTGGTATCCCCGAATGTACGTCTACGACGACGTGAACGGCTGGAACCCGATGCCATATTTAGGGCAGGGCGAATTCTATCTGGACTATGGCAGTTTCGATGTCGCCATAACGGCGCCTTCGGACTTCATAGTGGTCGCAACTGGCAACTTGCTCAACCCCGAAGATGTTCTGACCAAGAATCAACAGAATCGCCTCAATACGGCCCGGCACAGCGCCGAGACGATTCACATTGTGAGCGCGGAAGAGGTGGGCACGCCGGAAAGTCGTCCGACCGGCAAAGAGAACCTCACGTGGCGCTATCATGCCGACAACGTGCGGGATGTTTCCTGGGCTGCGTCCAAGGCGTTCATCTGGGATGCCACGAGCTGGGAGGATGTGCTGATCATGTCCATGTATCCCAAGGAGGGCGTGGGCCCGGACGAGCGTGGGCAGGCCGGATGGGAAGATGCCACGCAGTACGCTCGTCATACCATCTCCTATTACTCTGAGCATTTCTTCCGCTATCCCTATCCTGTTGCCATAAACGTGGCTGGCATAGTCGGTGGTATGGAATACCCGATGATCGTGTTCTGCTCGGTGCAAAGCCGCGGGCAAGCACTATTCGGTGTGACCGACCACGAGTTTGGTCACAGTTGGTTTCCGATGATCGTGGGCAACGACGAGCGGCGCTACGCGTGGATGGACGAAGGCTTCAACACGTTCTTGAATCACTACTCTAACTTGGACTTCTATGGCGATACCGCTTCTCGGGCGCAGCGCACCAGCGCACCCTACATCGCCAACATGATGCAGCAGCCGATATCCGATCAGCCGATCATGACCCAACCCGACAAGATCCGGGGTGAGGGACTGGGCTTCCTGGGCTATCGCAAGCCCGGATTCGGCCTCCTCCTGTTGCGTGAAGTGGTTTTGGGACACGAGCGGTTCGACAAGGCGTTTCACACTTACATCAAGCGCTGGGCGTTCAAGCATCCCAAGCCCGCCGATTTCTTCCGCACCATCGATGACTTGTCGGGGGAGGATCTGAGTTGGTTCTGGCGCGGCTGGTTCTATACCACTGATCTGTTAGATCAATCGGTCGATTCGGTCACTGTGTCGAAGGACGGCACGCGCATTCACCTGAACAACCGTGCGGGGCTGGTGATGCCGGTCCACATGCGCATCCAATTCGACGACGGCAGTACCCTCGATCGCAAACTACCCGTAGAGATCTGGCAGACGAGTGACCTCTTCAGCGTGTTGGTAGACGATCCGCGTGGAGTTGTTGCCGTCACGTTGGATCCCGATACGATGTTGCCCGACGCCAACAGGGAAAACAACGGGTGGAAGCGGAAGGACAACGTGTCTAGTTCCCGACCTTCGCCTTCAACTCCTCGAACCAGTTGATCACCAGGATGAGGTCGCCGCCCATGATCTCGGACTGCTCGATCATGTAGAACTGCTGATCGTCGGGCGCGACGTCATAGGCTGTATGGTAGTTGTCGCTCAGGTATTCCGTTGCATCAAAAAGTACTTCGGCCGGTTCCACTGCGAACGTCTCGTCATCGAAGCGGACAGCATGTACGGCCATCTCGCCCCGAGCGTTCCGGACAAATAGCTCACGGCCGCTCCGTGACCAGTGCGGTTCCGTTCCGCCGCTGACTGTCACCCGATGCTTCTCGCGCTCGGCATCAGGAAACGGACGAACGTACACTTCTTCCCGGCCCGTCTCGTTGGAAACGTACGCTAGCCAACGGTTGTTTGGAGAGAGGGCGGGGGCGTATTCATCTGCGGGAGAGGCTACGATCACGCGGGCCGACGAATCGATACCGGGGCGAATGGCGTGAATGTCGCGCGTACCCGTACCCGTACCGCCGATCCGAACGACAAGCCACGTCGCATCGCTCGACCATGTTGCTTCCCAGACTTGCGGGCCCGTGTAAACCTGCTGGGGCGGGGCACCGCCATCTGACCGTGCGCTCCACAAACCATTTCCGGGCTGCACGAACGTCACGGCACTACCGTCGGGCATCCACGATGGTCGGCTGTTTCCATTCCCCTCAAAAGTCAGCAGTCTGGCAGGCCCCCTGTCCAGTTCCTTCACCCAAATCTGCCCTCCTTCGCTCCCCACTCCGACAGCCAGGAGGGATCCGTCCGGCGAAAGCGCGACGGTCTCGAACCCGCCGCGCCAATCCGGATCGATGACAGTGGCGGACCCCGAGCGATCCACGCGGACTATGTGGTCTTGGGCCCCGCTGCCACCGGGCTGATAGACGAAGTGGCCGTTCCGGGATACGTCAAACTGTCCAGTCCCGGCGAACGTCTCGATTCGAATACCGGTTTCAATCGCAATCGGTTCACCGGTGAACTCGAGGCCATCCTGATCGAATCGCTGAACGAAGAGCGATCCGTCGATGGTCACATACAGGAGGTATCCGTTGGGCAGGTATTTCGCAGACACGGCGTGTGTCAGCACCCGTACTTCACCCGTCTCCAACGATAGCGTAGCAATGTCCGAGTTGCCTAGTGAACTCTGCCAAAACTGGAAGACGAGACCCCTGCCATTGGGAAGTGCTTCCGGCCAATCGTACTCGCCCCCCCCAGCCGTCTCAGAACTATCCGGCGCAGCCAAGATCTCTACAGGACCACCGCTTGCGCGCACCCGTGCGAGCCGACCAGATGCCACTGTGAAGTACAGCCATCCGTCTGGTCCCCACATACCTCCCCACGGATTGACGGAGTCGGCGGCAACTGTGCGAACGGAACCGCCTTCGATCGAAATGATCTTGAGATCGCCGGGCTCTCCGTCAACGAACCCCACCGACTGCCCGTCAGGTGAAAAGAACACAGCCCGTGGAAGGTCGGTCCCCGGCAGTGGTTGGGCGTGAAGCGCATCGAGTTCCCTAACCCAGAGCTGGCGCACGCCGGTTCCCACACCCGCTCCGACATAGACGATACGGGTTCCGTCCGGGGAGATCGCAAACCGCCTAGTCGAGACTCGTAAGATTTGTTCTCCTTCGGCAAACCCCACACCGAGTCGGAAGACGGTCTTGGGTTGTGGGCGCAACCACCCCCACAGAGCAACGACGGCAAGCAGAGCCGCGACTGCCGTCACTCCAACGCTCACTCGTTTCCAAAGGTTGCTCGCCGGCGCAGCCGTCACCGCCGCTTCTGCTTGTGCAGTCGGCAGCGTGAACGCCGCGTTGCTGAGTGCCTCAGCGAATTTGGCTGCCGTCTCGAACCGATCCGCCGCCAACTTCTCTAACGACTTCGCCGTCGCCGCAGCAACGTGCGGTGGCACCGATTTGCGTAGCTCCGTCACAGCCCGTGCTTCGTCCGTCACGATCTTCATGATGATCTGCTGCGCCGACGAGCCGACGTGCGGCGGGCTACCGGTCAACATCTCGTAGAGCACGCTTCCTAGCGAATAGATATCCGATCTATTCGTGAGATCCTTCTCCGCAGTCGCCTGTTCGGGACTCATGTAGTGCGGTGTGCCAAGCGAGAGCCCCGTTTCCGTCATGCGCCCACCAGCCGCCGCACTCACCGCCAACGCAATCCCGAAGTCTGCCACCATCGGACGGCCCTCGTGAAGCAGGATGTTTTCTGGCTTGATATCTCGATGGATGACGTTCTGCCGATGGGCGTAGTCGAGGGCGTCCGCGATGGCGGTCGTGATGTCGACAGCTTCCTCGATGCCGAGTTGGGTCTCGCGGTTGAGTTTGTCGCGCAGCGTCTCGCCGTCGATGAACGGCATCACATAATAAAGGAAGGAGTCCGCCTCGCCCGAATCAAACAGCGGGAGAATGTGCGGGTGCTGCAAATTCGCGGTGGTCGTGATCTCCTGCACGAAACGCTCGGCACCCAGCACGGCTGCAAGCTCAGGTCTCAGTACCTTGACCGCTACCTTGCGCTTGTGCTTCAGGTCCTCTGCGAGGTAGACGGTGGCCATGCCGCCTTCGCCGAGGTGGCGTTCGATCTGGTAGCGGCCCGCGAGGGCCGTGGAGAGCTTGGACGTGATCTCGGTCATACCTCGTGCGGCTATCTAAACATCTCCGGACTCAACTCGAGTGACACTTCCGAGATCTTGTCAGCAGGTAAGCCGGCTTGCCGAGCGTGCTCCCGTATAGCCTCCGGATCGGGAGCGTCGTACTCGCAATAGATCTTGCCATCGGCCGCCGAGAGGTAGCTCCGAATCCACACGACGTCGGGCATCCCGGCGAGCACCTCGTTCGACTTCCGACCCGCGGCATCGAGTTCTTCTTGGGTAAGAGTGCCAACGTTGCGCTCAATGATGTATCTCGGCATAAACCGGTCTCCATTAGGGAAGCCATGATGGCAGAGGGTGCCATCGTCCCATCCTATAATTCCTCGCACGCCGTCGTGAGCTTGGCGTCGCCACACTCTTCAGCAATCCTACGAGCCTGGCCCACCAAGTCAAGAGCGCGATCTCCCCGACCTTCGCCCGCCTCGACCTGCGCCACGCGAAACAACATCCACCCCTCACCATTCCGATCTCCAAGTGTTCTACGTAGTTCGAGCGACGCCTCGTATTGCACAAGTGCCTGTCCGGGCTCTCCAATCGCGGCGCGGCACTTACGTCTCCCAAGGTGGCAAGCGAATGGCTTTCGAGACGCCGCTGCCCCGACTGGCGGTTGGTGTCCAACGCCTCGCGGAGCTGATCCAGCGCATCCTCGAGCCGGTCACTGTCCCGAAGGACCGCTCCAATGCTGTTGAGCACCAGCCCGACGTGCACCTGGTCTGCACGCTCGCGGAAGATCTCGAGTGCTCGCTCATAACACGATAGCGATTGGGCATAGTCCTTCTGTTGCCAATGAAGTATGCCGAGTGTGTTGAGCATGTCCCCCTGCTTGCCCGCGTCGTCGAGCTTGCAGGCGAGTTCCAAGGCATCCTGGTGGTAAGTGATGACCGTGTTCGCATCTGAGCTGCTCAGCCGTGCGAGTCTGGCGAGGCTTTCCGCCGCCTCCAACTCACCGGCCACGTCGTCGCTGCCACTCCGCAGGGCACGGACCTTGTGCCACTGCGTGGTCGCGGCAGCATAGTCGTGGAGTTCCTCCTCGTAGATCTCCGCCAACCGCTGTCGCCCTTCGATTTCCAGCGCTTGCTCACCGGTTCGCTCAAAGATCTCGACCTTCTCACGAACGTACGGGAGCGCATCTCTCAGCCGCCCCAGTGTGACGAGCAATTCACTGAGTCCGTGGAGCCCCTGCGCCAGTCCAGTGGCTCCGCCGAATCAAATCCTCGTAGATGCGGATGCTCTCATCCGGCCGGCCTTGCATTTGAGCGATCGTGGCCATCGCGGTCAGTATGAACGACTCGCGCCCGGTCAGATGGTGGCGACGCTCGACGTCGTATCCTTTCTGCAGGTAACGCATTGCCTTGTCGATCTCACCCCGGTCGCGGTAGATCGACGCCGCATTGATAAGCGCGTGGGTCTCCTCGATCTGCTTGTCTTCGAACAGTTGCACAGCCTCTTCGAAATAGCGCAGCGCCTCGTCGATCCGGCCGGCGGCCTTCAACACCATGCCAAGGTTGTTGAGACCTAATGCGACAGCCTCCAAGTCGGCTAGTTCACGATCGATGGCGAGCGCCGCTTCCGCAGATGTCACTGCCTGTTCGAGATCGCCCTGGTGCCATCCGAGGAACCCGAGACTCCGTAGAGCGTTGCGTTCCCCGGCACGATCCGACAGCGTGCGCCAGATTTCCAGCGACTGCGTCAGCACATCCTGAGCCTTGTCGAAGTGTCTGAGCAATGTCCACAGATCGCCCTGTCTGATATACGTCTCGGCACGCTGCCGATCGTAGCCGTCCGGTTCGGTCAGCAGCAGCAAGTTCTCGATGATCGTTTGCTGTTGATCGAGGTTTCCAATGGTCTCACATGTCCGTTCCCAAGCAAGCAAGACTTCGATCTCTGTCGTCCTGTCGTCGAGCTTCCTGACCCAACCGAGCACATTCTCCAACATCCGAGACTCATTGGCGAACTGGCCAAGGTTGTGAGCTTTTTCCGCGGCACGACGTCCGTATCGGACGGCCGCGGGCCACTGCTCCGCAAGACTGAAATGGTGTGCGAAAATATCCGATTGCTCGTCGGCACGATCGGCGTAGTGCTCTTCGAGAACTTTGCCGACCAATCCGTGCAGGGTCTTTCGCTGATGCTGCACGAGACTCTCGTATGCCGCTTCCTGTGTCAGAGCGTGTTTGAAGCGGTATACCGGCTCCGGAACCACGCTGATCTGCTGGATCATCCCGAGCGCGGTCAATGCTTCGAGTGAGGCTGGAAGCGAAGACGCGTCGGGGACCGCGCGTTCGAGAATATCGCGTGCGAACTCTCGCCCGACTACAGAGGCAAGGCGTAGGACCTCACGCGCATCGGGATCGACGCGATCCAGCCGGCTGCGAAGCACGGCCTGCACCGTATCGGGCAACTGCAACGATTCCACATTCCCAATGAGGGCCGCCCGTCCCGACTCTACTCTGAGCAGGTTTTCCTCTTGCATCGTAAGGCAGATTTCCTCGAGAAAGAACGGGTTCCCAGCCGTTCGCTCATGCAAGTGTCGCCCGAGATCGTCCGCGACTTGATCCACGTCCAACACCGAACAGATGACGGCAAGCGAAGCAGTTGCCTCGAGCGGCCCCAGGCGAATCATCGTGTGGTGATCCACCTCTCCAACGTCGGGGATTACCTGCGGACGTGCGGTCACGACAATCATCAACGGATAGGCCGTGGCGATACCAGCTACATGCTTGAGCATTTCCTGCGAGGCTTCATCGGCTTGATGCCAATCTTCGAGCATCATCACCAACGGGCGCTGTTTCGATGCCAAGGCGAACACGGCAGAGAGTCCGTCCAGCATCGCACGCCGAAACTCTTTGCCCTTGAGGTGCTTGGGAGGTGTATGCTCGCTAGACGGGACCGAGAGCACATGCAGATAGAGAGAAATATAGTTTTCCAGCCCCGGATCCAGTGCGCGAACGCTGTCGATTACCGATGCCTCCTGCAGGTCGACCTCGCTTGCAGGCTTCAGGACCTGCCGCAGGGTCTCGATGAAGGGCAGATACGGTGTCGCCTCCGCAATGGACTGGCATCGACCCTCGACCACACGCACGTCCGCAGGGTCAAGCGGATGCAGAAATTCGTAATGCAAGCGACTCTTCCCCACACCGGCCTCGCCCACGATCGAGATAACCTGACCGGCACCGGTGACGGACTTTTTGAGACACTCCTGGAGTGTGCGCATCTCGGTGTCGCGTCCGGCGAAGAGCGTGAGCCCCGCACGCTCGGCGGCCTCGATCCGTGTTCGCGCCCCCGATTCCCCGACAATCCGATGTGGCGTGATCTCAGACTCGCCTCCGAGCGTCACTGGTTTGAGAGGCTCAGTACTGAAGAACGGCACGAGTAAACGTTCGGACTCGGCACTCACAAGCACGTCGCCGTCCGCAGCGTGTGCCGCGAGTCTCGCCGCTACTCCCACCACGCCACCGGCGATCGAAAAAAGCTCCCCTTCCCTCCGACTCCCACGCACCACTACGAAGCCGGTGCTGATGCCGGTCCGGACACCGAGCCTAGACTCGCCTTGGATTTCGGAACTGCAGAGGAACTGCTGAAGCTCACGGGCCGCGCGCACCGCCCGCAGCGCATCGTCCTCGTGCGCTACCGGGGCACCGAACATCGCGACCGATTCCTCGTCGGAGGCACTGTTGAGTACACCGCCATGCTTCTCCACGATTTCCTGTGCGGCCGCATGAATCCGTTCCAGGAGTTGCTCGAGGTCGTCCGGGTGCAGTTGCTCCACCAGCGTCGCATACCCTGTGAGTGCGGAGTGGACCACCGTGGCGTAGCGTCGCTCGCTATCTGCCAAGCCGCGCTCCGAGGATTTCTGTCCACGGATGCGCCGAGGCGTCGACCCTGTTGTTGCAAGGGCACGGGCAAACTCCGACATCGAGACGAACCGATCCGTCGGATCCATTGCGAGCGCTCGGGCAATTGCCTGCTCGATGTGCGGCGGCACCTCGCTCCGTACCGAGCGGACGGGTTCGGGCTCCCGCGACAACACGCTGGCGATGATTGCCTGAATGTTGGCACCGTGGTGGGGCGCGGCGCCGCTGAGCATCTCGTACAACACAGAACCCAACGCATACACGTCGCTTGCCGCACCGACAGATTCCCCGGCTGCCTGCTCCGGACTCATGTACTGCGGTGTTCCAATCAAGGCGCCGGTCGCGGTAAGGCGTGCCTCGTCCATCGAGCCCAACGCCATCGCGATGCCAAAATCCATAACCAGCACTTGCTCGTCACGCAGCATGATGTTTTCGGGCTTGATGTCGCGATGAATGACATTGCGCTGGTGCGCATAGTTAAGCGCGTCCGCAACATCGCTGGCGATCCGCACCGCCTCGTTAATCGAGAGCTGCTTCTCGCGGTCGAGCCGGTCGCGAAGGCTCTCTCCGTCGATGAACGGCATCACATAATAAAGGAAAGAACTTGCCTCACCCGAATCGAATAGCGGCAGGATGTGCGAATGCTGAAGATTGGCGGTGGTCTTGATTTCCTGCACAAAGCGCTTCGCTCCGAGAACCGCAGCGAGTTCAGGCCGGAGCACCTTTACCGCGACCTTGCGGTCGTGCTTCACATCGTGGGCGAGGAAGACGGTAGCCATGCCGCCCGAACCCAGCTCGCGCTCGAGACGGTAGCGATCGGCGAGGGCACTGGAGAGGCGTTCAGGTATCTCTGTCATGTCAATCGCAGAAAGTCCAATGCAGAATGTCCAACGCTGCCAAGCACAGATCCTTGCTCATTGGACATTGATTATTGGACATTGGTCATTCCCTCCCGACCTTCGCCTTCAACTCCTCGGGCCAGTTGAGCAGGATCTCGAATCGACTCGCTCGCCCAAGCCGCACCATTACGAACCCGCTACCGTTAGGCGCAACGTCATAGTTCGCGTGCGGCGGTGCGGTCACAAACTCGTCAGCGCGAAAGAGCCGCTCCCGCGAAACAACGCGGAAGCCGGATCGGGTCTCGATCCGAGCGACGACCATCTCCGGTCCCTCAGTTTCCCCTGCTGCTCGGTAGTAGAGTTCCCTTCCATTCGGCCCCCAAACGGGTTCGGTGCCGCCTGCGGTCGAGATCTGTACTTGTGTCGACAATGTCGGGAACGATCGAACGACGACTTCGCTTTGGCCAGACTGATTTGACACGTATGCGAGCCACCGGCCGTCGGGCGAAAGTGCCGGATGCGCATCGTCGAACGGCGTTGCGACGAGCGGCTCCACGTTCGCGCCATCACTGTCCAGAATCAGCAGATCGAGCCCGCTGGACGGAGCGTCCGTGATTGCGATCAACCGATCGCCGCTTGGCGTCCAAAAACCAGCGGTCGTGTTCGATCCTGCAACCGTCAACAACGAGTCGGGTGTTCCGGATCCGTCGGCGCTCGTCTCATAGATACCGCGCGTCCCCGATTGCGCAGACGAGTACGTGATGCGTTTCCCGTCCGGCGTCCAAATAGGATCGTTGGCATCTCCTTCGAAAGTAACACGCGTCAATGTGCCCTGGTCGAGGTTTTGAATCCAGACGTCACGACTGCCCTCGTGGGCGATATCCACCGCGACTCGACGTCCATCCGGAGAAAATCGCGGATGATGGAAAATACGGCTCACCGCGGCAACAGATTGCGAGACGCCATCGTGGTCGACCACAGCCAGTTCGTGCGGTTGTTGCCCTAGGTAAGCCAGCGTTCCTTGATGTGATATCGCGAGCTGCGGGGTGCTCCAACTCGAAAGGTGCACGTCGTCGGCAAGTGTCGCGGCCGGTCCGGTGACCTCGAGACGCTCGGCGTCAAACGGTGCAGCCTGAAGTGCGCCTCCGGTCTGTAAGTAGATGAGGTGTCCTGATGGGTCGTATCGGGCGCCGAAAGCGGGCGGCGGAACGACGATGCGCCACTCACCCGAGTCGAGATCGATGACCGCGATCCCCTGCCAGCGACCCAATGTGGCGCCAAGCAAGGTAACCACCGCGTGGTGGCCGTCCGGCAGCGCATCCGGCAACCAGAATCCCCAAACGCCACGGCTCGTGTCCGGGGCGGCAACCAAACGCGGCACCCCGCTCCCATCGGCGCGAACCGCCCATAGTGGACCAGCTCGCTCCTGCCAAACCGGCCCGGCCCGGCCGTAAAGGATCTCTCCACTCGACGACCAGGTCGCACCCCGAAAGTTGCTCGCATCGTCCACGACTGACACCGGTGTGCCGCCGGTCGACGGCACCCTGCTAATACCGTCCTTGTGGAAGTATCCGATCCAGTCTCCACCGGGGGAAAAGAACGGACTAGATGCACCAGCGGTCCCTGCAACTCGTGACACGGTCCGGGACTCCAGCGGACGCGATACGAGTTGTTGGCCGTCGCCGCTGCCACTCACATACACCAAAGATCGTCCGTCCGGCGACACGGCGGCGATTGGTGCGTTTGAAAAGGAAATGGGATCGGTTGCTGGCGTATTCAATCCGAGCCGAGCGACTCGGGTGACTTCACTTCCCGCCGGGGCCGACGCACGACCTACCACCACGCCAACCGCTAGCAGTACAGCGGCGGCTACCGCAAACGGCCATCGGAGCGCGCGAGCTTGCGTACCGCTAGTGATCGTACGCGCGAAAGTGACGGCGGCAATAGTCGGACTGGTCAGGGCTTCAGCAAATGCAGCGGCCGACCCGAAGCGATCGGCAGGAAGTTTCTCGAGCGCACAGTGGATCGCCGATGCAACATGCGGTGGGACCGTTTTCCGCTGGACAGAGACGGGCCGAGGTTCCTCGGTCACCACTTTGGCGATAACCATTTGCACCGACGCCCCCGTGTGTGGCGGCTCGCCAGTTAGCATCTCATACAACACACAGGCCAACGAGTAGATGTCGGAACGGTTCGTGAGATCCTTCTCGGCCGTCGCCTGTTCGGGACTCATGTAGTGCGGCGTCCCTAGCGAGATGCCCGTCTCTGTCATCCGCCCACCCGCTGCCGCACTCACCGCCAGCGCGATGCCGAAGTCCGCCACCATCGGACGGCCATTCTGCAACAGGATGTTCTCCGGCTTGATGTCGCGGTGGATCACCCCTTGCTGGTGCGCGTAGTCAAGTGCGTCTGCAACGTCTGTGGTGATCTTGACCGCTTCGTCGATGCCGAGCTGCGTCTCGCGGTTGAGCTTGTCGCGCAGCGTCTCGCCGTCGATGAACGGCATCACGTAGTAGAGGAAAGGGTGAGGCATGCCACGCCCGTGCTCGGAATCGTCCGTGATGCCGTCGTCCGGTCCACCTGCCGTCCCACTGTCGAAAAGCGGCAAGATGTGCGGGTGCTGCAAGTTCGCCGTTGTCGTGATCTCTTGCAGGAAGCGCTCGGCGCCCAACACTGCGGCAAGTTCAGGCCGGAGCACCTTTACCGCGACCTTGCGGTCGTGCTTCACATCGTGGGCGAGGTAGACGGTAGCCATGCCGCCAGAACCCAGCTCGCGCTCGAGACGGTAGCGATCGGCGAGGGCACTGGAGAGGCGCTCAGTTATTTCTGTCATATCAATCGCAGAATGTCCAATGAAGAATGTCCAACGCTGCCAAGCGCAGATCCTTGCTCATTGTGCATTGATTATTGGACATTGGTCATTCCCTCCCGACCTAGCTCTCCGGAGAAAATGTGTAGCACCACGCTTCACCCTCCAAGACCGTCCCACCATCCTGACGAACGACCGTGACCGCAAGCTGCGTTACAGGCTTCGTAGCGTGAACGCTCACGACTTCGGCAGTCGCCGTAATCGTGTCGCCGATGAAGACCGGAGCCGTGAACCGCCAGCTCTGGCTGAGGAATACTGTCCCGGAGCCCGGGAGATCCATCGCAACTAAGGCGTGCAACAGTCCCGTCGTAAGCCCGCCTTGGACAACCAGTCGCCCAAACTTGGTTCCCGCTGCAAATGTCTCATCAAAATGGAGCGGGTTCCTATCTCCAGTGATTTGAGCGTACGCCTCTACGTGTTCGCCTGTCACCGTGAGTGATCGACTCGCCTTCTCGCCTACATCCAGAGACATGCGCTACACCTCTTTTCTGTCCGCCTAAACCAATCAATGAACTCGGACCCATCTCCGTCGAAATCCAGGTCTGTGCCGCGGTCTGAGAACCGCGGCTCGGCTAATGTCGCTGATAGCGACGGTCACGACCGGTACAACACCGTGAGCGTGTGGGTGGATCGAGCCGCCTAGAGCTACTGAACCACCTTCATGATCTGGTCGACTAACAGCAGACCGTCTCCCTGTCGCAGCTCCAGGTGCATCTCGCCTGAGCGGTTCGGTGTGAACTCGAAGTCGTAGGTCTCCCCCACTGCGATCCGTTGCTCGGCCGATCGGCGACGGCGCTGTTTCGATGGGAGATCAAAGCCATCCTTGGCCAACGGAGTCCACGGCACCGGAAATCCATCGCGAAGCAAGCGCAACACGGTGTTGGGTCGATTGAGCACGATATCCATGAACCGCAAACGGTACGTCGTGCCCACCTTCATGCTGATTGGTTCCGGTGGATTGGCGCCGTTTACGAGCGGAATTTCGTCGGAGCGGTACGGTGATTCGCCGAAGATGAACTGCAGGTCCGTCTCTGGATCCCACGTCCCGTTTTCCTCGAGCACGATAAACGCCCCGTACAGCCCTGAGCCCTGTTGCCGTAGATCGTTGACGTGCGTGTGATACATGAACGTGCCGGCGCGCGGTGGCGTGATCCGAATCTCGAACGAATCACCGGGAGAGATCGCCGGCGTGAGTCGCGTGGGATACCCCCCGACACCAGCCACACCATCGAAGTAGCTCTCGATCTCGAGCCCGTGCCAATGCACCTGGCTCGGTTCGTCGGTGCGGTTGAAGACGCGAATAGCGGTGGGTTCGCCCTTCCGTAGAATAAGGGCCGAGCCTGGGATGAGAACCGAATCGCGGGCCGGCTCCCGATCGCCCTCTTGCAACACGTAACCGAACTTCCTGCCACTCAACCCACCAGACGCGGTGTCCGTCTGAATGAACAGCCGCATCTCTCGACGCTTCGGCTCGTTCGGCACCCATCCTTCGGGTGGCCGGATGTAGATCGCCATCAAGAGACCGCCCATACCCTCCACCACATGATGATCCGCATTATGTCCGGCGTGGTTCTCCTCGAACAATGGAAGAAAGCGTTCATCCTCTGTTAGTCGTTCATCCATCGTGGGGTTCGGGGCCACGTGCACGCTCATGTGACAGTGAAAGATCCAACCTCCCGGCCTGTCGGGTGACCACACCATGTTCATCGTAGTGCCCGACGCCATCCGCTCTGTCACCGCCATCCGTCGCTCGTCCGACCAGTAGACGGTATCGCGCGTGACGTCACCGCGCGCATCGACACGGAAGTAGAAGCCGTGCAGGTGCATCGCGTGTATGGAACTCGAGGTATTGATCAGGCGCCAGCGCACCGAGTCAGCCATATCGTACTTGAGTCGTTCAGTGTGCGGCCACGGGCGACCGTTGATGACGAGAAACTCTCGCCCGAAGTCCTCCGAACCGTCGGGCAAGCGACCATCGATCCAAATCCCGATCATCATGATGCGATCGTCGATGGGCTCGTTGGGATCGTCTATAACGAACGCACCGCTCAACTGGCTGTATTCGAACGAGCGCTCGTCTAGCGACACACCCTTGGGAGCCGCCCAATAGAAGTACGTCCCGACAACATCCGCGGTGAACTCCACATCACGGGTTTCGCCCGCAGGTACCTTCCAAGACTCCACCGTTCCGTCGAGGCGATCGTCCAGGCCGTGGACCACTATCGCAGTATCGAGCGGATTGGTAATCGTCACGTGCACCGGCGTGCCCACAGGCACACGCAGCAAAGGACTGGGAATGGACGGCGGCTTACCGCGCTCGGCGAAGGCAAGAACCTGACCGGGGGTCTGATCGTCACCTATGAGATGCCAATCACCTTCGACGATTCCCATGTTCAGGGTCAGCACCCCGTCGTGCATCGTTCCCGCAGGCTCGCGGTTGTCGTTGAGGGTGATGTGCGGGAGCGGAGCCGGCCGTGACCATTGGGGCGCAACTACAAGAACGGTTCCGGCAGCCAGCAACAAGCCAAGCGGTGCATTGACGCTATTCATTAATATGCCTCGTGAGGGACGGAGGGTCTTCGCCAACTATCGGCGACGGCGGACGACAACCGGACGGTGTTGTCGATCATGGCGGACTAAGATGCAACAAAACGGCGGTTTTGGCGAGTCCCGCACTGAGAGGGCGCGCTCGGCCTAACACTGCGTCATCAAGGACGCGTGGACATTCGATCCGCACCCCATGTTACATTTGGTCCTTCCATGGGTAGCACAGTCATTTATCATATCACTCTCAATATTCCAGGAGCATATCAAGTGAGTATCAACCTTCCAGTCAGGTCGGAGTGGTCCGTCCGCTCCTTGCTCCTCTTCTCGTTCGTCGCCGTCGGGTGTGGCACTTCCAGTCCGGCACCGGCGCCCGCGCCTGCTCCGGAGAAGCCGGTAGTCGTCAACGCCGATCATCTCCGACAACTCTTGTTCGCCTTTGCCGATGACTCGATGCAGGGACGGGAGGCAGGCGAACAGGGCAACTACATGGGCACGACCTTCTTGGCCTCGCAGGCTCGGCTCTACGGACTGGAACCGGCAGGAGAGAACGGGACATACTTCCAAACCATCCCGCTTAGGGTACGGAAGGTATTCGCGAATGTCTCTCTGGATGGGGAAGATCTGCAGCTCGGAACGGATATCCTTCTCATCCCGCCGATCCAAGGCATTCCGGTTGGTATTGCCGGCGAGGTCGATGGGATCCCCGTCGTCTATGGTGGCCAAGCGGGCGGTGTTGATGAGATTGCGGGCGACCAAGGAGCGGGGAAGGTCGTTGTGCTTGCCGCCACTGCTGGGCCAAACGGTCCGACGTTTTCAGTGGCACGGCCGAGCCTGCAAAAGTTTGCTAAGGCAGCGGCCGTAGTAATCGTCAATCTGGATTACGCACCAGCGGGAGTGGTGGGCTTTCTGACCTCGTCGAGGCCGTATCTCGCTGATGACGAGAGTGACGCTGGTACCCGCCCACTCTTGATGACGGCTACGGGTCGGGTCGGTGAGCTATTGATGGGCGGGTCGTTGGACAGCATCCAGCCCGGAGCCGAAGGCCGGCCGCTGCACGGCAGCTTCGGATTCACCGAGGAGAAGCCCAATGCACCAGCGCGGAACGTCGTCGCAGTTCTCCGCGGGAGCGACCCCGCCCTCTCGTCGGAGTATGTCGTGGTTTCCGCACACAACGACCACGTCGGTACGACATCCTCCGCTGTCGACCACGATTCGCTCAGAGCATATCTCGAGGTGGTGCGACCGGGCGGTGCCGACGACCCGCGGCGCGAAGCGACCGTCGAGGAACAGCAACACATCCAAGAGATACTGAGCGCCCTGCGGCTGCAGCATGGTGCGCGAATGGACTCGATCCAGAACGGAGCCGACGACGACGGGAGTGGAAGCATGGCTGTCTTGGAGGTGGCGAGAGCCATGGCCGCCGCACCCGAGAAACCAGGTCGCTCGATTCTGTTCGTGTGGCACACCGGCGAAGAGTTGGGGCTGTTTGGCGCCCGGTACTTCACGGATCATCCCACCGTACCGCGTGAAGCCATGGTAGCCGATATCAACGCGGACATGATCGGCCGTGGGAGGCCGGACGACGTTGAAGCCGGAGGCCCCGGCTACGTGCAACTGATCGGAACGCGTCGCCTGTCAACGGAACTGGGAGATATCGTCGAGGCGGTGAACACCGATGAAAACCACGGACTCACATTCGACTACACCTTTGATGCGGATGGGCATCCCCAGAACTATTACTGCCGCAGCGACCACTACATGTATGCCCGTTACGGCATTCCCATCGTCTTCATGAGCACTGGTGGTCACCGCGATTACCATCAGCTAACAGATGAGCCGCAATACATCGACTATGATAAGCTGGCCCGCGTCGCCGGGTTTATGCAGGCTCTCGTGGTGCGAGTTGCCAACCTGGACCATCGTGTAGTGGTTGACAAGCCGGTCCCGGATATCAATGCGCCGTGTAGGCAGTAACGGAAGGTGAGTTGACACTGGTCAACAACTCGGCAAGCCGCATCACGTTCGCTGCGCTCGCGGGTCTACTCACACAGCTCGTGGCGTCGCGCAAAGTCGAATAGCGATAACCCCTGCCTGCGGGAAGGGGACTCCTTGGAGGTGATTTCAGTCAATTCCCCACCTTCGCCTTCACTTCCTCGAACCAATTCAATACGACATGAATTTCCCGCGCCGGCGCGTCGGGATTCCGCGCAGCCACGAGAAACCGCTGCCCGTCGGCACTCACGTCATACCCTCCTTCTGGGGACCCCGAGGCAGCCAACAGTGGTCGCGGTAGATCTTCCCGTACGAACGCGTCCCCCGTCGACACCTTTGACACCATGATCGTGTCCCCTCGCCGGAAGAACAGTTCAGCACTCTGCACTGACCACCGCGGCCATCGTCCACCATTGACCGACACTTGTTGGCGCCCTTGAAGGCTGGGGAAGGACATGACGTACACCTCCGTGTTCCCCGTCTCGGAAGACGTATACGCGAGCCACCTGCCGTCCGGGGAGAACTGCCCCTGCTGGCCATGGGGGATTGTTACGACTTCTTTGTTGTCGAGGTCGACAACGACCATCGAATCATTCTCCCCGTCCTCTAACAACAGCCAGTCTCCATTAGGCGACCACGATCTGGGAACGAAGACTTCCCTGTCGGAAAACACGGACTCCGGATCCGTCTGACCAGCCACGTTCAAGATATCGATCCGATGTTCATTTCCAGAGTAAATCTTGCGGTAGGCAATACGCCGACCATCTGGAGACCAGATGGGGTTGTCTTCGGTGGTTGGATCGAAGGTCAGGCGAACCGCATCCCCGGTTATCGCATCAAATCGAGAAATGTCTGCATTGCTCGACGCCACGTACGTTACAACTTGCCGATCGTCAGGGGAGAGGTCCAGGACCTCAACGGTCACCGGCTTACCGATCTGCTCGATCAGTTCACCCCTTCGATCAACCCACGTTAGGAGGTGATCCTCCCAGCTAGAGCCGCGCACGAATGCAAAGGTCCCTCTCTCGGCGATTGCAAATGAGGCCGCCCCACCCCAATACGCCGTGCGCACACCCGACTCCACCACCACGGGGTCGCCGGTGACGCGCCGTGCTTTCAAATCGAACGGCACCGCCTCTAACGTTCCATTTGCGTCAGTATAGACGATGTGCCCAGTCGGTACATAGCGCCCGAACGTCGCGCCGTCAGCGATCGTGGTACGGCTTCCGCTCGCGAGTTCCTCGACGACCACTTGGGCGTTGTGCCACATCATGCTGGGCCCGAGTACGGTGAACAGTAGGAGGTCGCCGCCGGGCAACAACTGCGGCCACATATGGGCGCTCTCGCCACCCACACTGTCGGGGATCGTTATCGGCACCCACCCGTCATCGGTAGCGCGCTCGAGACCCCCTCTATAGCGCCCCCTAATGAAGCTCTCAGCGCTCAGGAAACGCATCGGCGCGTCGACGACCGGTCCTCCATCGACCGCTATCCGGTGTACGTCCGTCCGCACATCCAAAAACATTATCC
Source organism: Gemmatimonadota bacterium (assembly GCA_036679605.1). Lineage (GTDB taxonomy): Bacteria > Gemmatimonadota > Gemmatimonadetes > Gemmatimonadales > GWC2-71-9 > JAZDCZ01. Next base: position 43,002 of record JAZDCZ010000291.1, on the reverse strand, counting down.
AGTTCCCGTCGCTAGAGAAGGATGGACAGCACCATCCCCCCGCGTCGTCGAATCGCACGGGATCGTCACGGTCCAGTTCTCGCTTGTGGAGTACACCGTCAACGAAATAGGCTAACGTGCGCCCGTCGGGCGAGATCGCGAGGTTGGGCGCAAAGTCGAGCAGGACGTGTCCCTGCGGTACGGGGATCGTGAAGCGCGTCACCAAATGTGCTTCAGCTCTGAGCGAGGGCCGCATAAGCCAACCAAGTGCCCCGCCTAGAACCATCAACGCAACGATCTGCTTCCAACCTGAGCGAAAAATTTGCGACAACGATGCCTCTGTCGGTCTCTCCGCCTGTGCAGTGAACGACCCCGCGGACATCACGCGCGTGTCCGTCAACGCCTCCGCGAATTTCGCCGCGCTCTCGAACCGATCCGCCGCTAGTTTTTCCAAGGACTTGGCCGTCGCGGCAGCCACGTTCGGCGGCACCGACTTCCGCAGCTCAGTCACCGGTTGCACATCTTCCGCCACGATCTTCATGATGATCTTTTGCGCCGAGGATCCCGTGTGAGGTGGATCCCCCGTCAACATCTCATACAGCACACTTCCGAGTGAGTAAATGTCCGACCGCGCAGTGAGGTCTTTCTCGGCGGTCGCCTGCTCCGGACTCATGTAGTGCGGCGTGCCGAGCGAGAGACCCGTTTCAGTCATGCGCCCGCCGGCTGCCGCGCTCACCGCCAATGCAATTCCAAAGTCCGCCACCATCGGACGGCCCTCGTGGAGCAGGATGTTCTCGGGTTTTATGTCCCGATGGATGACGTTCTGGCGATGCGCGTAGTCCAGCGCGTCCGCGATAGCGGCCGTGATGCTGACCGCTTCCTCGATGCCAAGCTGCGTTTCGCGGTTCAGCTTGTCACGCAGCGTCTCACCGTCGATGAACGGCATGACATAATAAAGGAAAGACTCAGCCTCGCCTGAATCGAACAAGGGCAAAATGTGCGGATGTTGAAGATTCGCGGTGGTCTTGATCTCCTGCACGAAACGGTCGGCACCTAGAACGGCAGCCAGTTCGGGCTTCAACACCTTGAGCGCAACCTTACGCTCGTGCTTCAAGTCCTCGGCTAGGTAGACGGTGGCCATGCCACCTTCGCCCAGGTGGCGTTCTATCTTGTAACGGCCGGCGAGGGCCGTCGAGAGCTTGGACGTGATTTCGGTCATGAATAGTCTAAGTCGCCTAATACACGAACACGACGGGTCGCACGATCATCCCATCGCCGCCTCGGATATTCAACGGCACGCCGACAAAGTACATGTTCTCCTTGCCCAGGAGTTGGTCCACGTTGAAGAGCTGTTCATACACAGGGATCCCACGCGACAGGAATGAGTGGTGAATGGGGACCGCTCTTGCCGTTGCACTTTCGGCGTCGACGGCGCTTGTATCCTGCAAGTTTGCCACACTAAAGGCATCCGTGCCGAATGCGCGAACCGGGATGCTTGCGAGATGTTCCGCCGCTACGCGGGTCAACGTGATCGTCTCAGGAAAGGCGTCGTCAGTCTTAGGCGGTGTATAGCCCGTGAAGATGAGGACGACGTCACCTGGCTGCACTGATTCATTGAACGCCTCTGCGGGAATGGTACGGCCCTTGGGAAATTGACGCACATCGAAGACCTTGACTGGTCCGGCAAACGACTCAACCTGGTAGCTATCTAGACCGCTTCCAACGCCAACGTGGTTGGGCGCATCAACGTGGGGGCCGCCGTGGTTGAAAAGGGTGTAATAGGCATTCGACACTGACACGCTCCCGCCTTCCATCTGGAACTCAAAATTGATCACCTCAAACGAATTGGGGCGCTCAAAGTTGTTTGCGGCTAGAAACGCCTTGCCCCACACGCGCTCGGCTAGATCCTCGGTTACAAGAGCCCCAAGATCGACCACCTCTTTGGGCTCCTGCGTGACACTCTTGGGAGCGCAGGCCGCGAGTAGGACGCAGAAGCAAGCCGGGTAGGGTAAGGTCTTTGTGTGAAATCTCATCGCGTATCTCCACGGGGTCGAGAGCCGGGAGGTGATCTCGGGCATGGGGCTAAGATGCAGTGCCGAGGCTCAGGTGGCCACTTCGCTGTGCAGCTGATGGTTTGGGTCCGGGCTGTGGTCGAGTCCGTTAGGCGACCCTGGACATGGCGGTTCGGGCGCGAACAGCTCAGTGGTTCCCCTCCTCGATCCAAAGCTCCTCCGCAAAGTGCAGAAACAGGTTCGGGTGGAATCCCTGGATCCGGCGGTGGGAAGCGTTGTTCTCGAGCCCGGGGAAGAGGAACGTGACCGGCATGTCGCGGCGGAAAATCTCGTTGATCCGAGAGTAGAGAGTATCCTGGGCGTTGGGATCGGGCTCCGCGCCGATTGCCTCGAGCAGGTGCGCGGCTTCCGCGTCATAGTATCCGAAGGGCAAGGGCTCGCCGAACCATTCCTCGAGGACATCAAGCGGATCTTGGTCTACTAACCAGCTAATCGCCGCATCGAAGTCGCCCGAGCGGATCGCGTCCCGGGCGAGGCCACCTGCCATCGAGCGGATCTCGGTCGAGACTCCCACGCGCTGCAACTGATCCTGAATGAGTAGCGCCAGTGCCTCGGCAGCGGGGTACCGTCCGCGCCTGGCCAACAGGGCGAAACGCGCCTCCCGGCCATCCCTCTCGCGAATCCCGTCCCCGTCGCTGTCGATCCAGCCCGCCTGATCCAGGAGCCGTTTCGCCGTCGCAGGATCGTAGGCCGGACCCTGATCCCACCCTCTGCGTGTATACGGATGGTCTCCCAGAACCTGGTTCGACAGTCCGCCAATCAATGGCATCTCATCAGGCAAGTCCATCGCTTGCGCGATTCCGCGCCGATCGATCGCGTGGCTCAGCGCCAATCGAACTGCGGCCTCGGCGAACAGCGGGTGGCGCTGGTTCCAGTAAATGAGCTGCAGCTCGGACCAGTCGTACCGGTGGTAGACCACGAACCGGGGATCGGCTCTGAACCGGTACACAGCGGTCGGCCCAATATTGGAAGCGACATCCACGGTGCCGCTCGTCAGCTCGATGACCGGGTTCGCGCTGCTGAACTTCACCAACACCCGCTTGATCGCTGGCTCCCCGGCGTAAAAGTCCGGGTTCGACTCGAGTTCGAGCACCGTTTTTGGAACATGCCGCACGAAGCGGTAGGGGCCGTTGCCGACCGGCCGCGTCCAGAAGTCCCACTCGTAGAAATCGGCGGGGTCGAGGTCCTGGAGCAGATGTCTAGGAAAGTAGACCGTCCAACCCATGCCGCCCAGGTAGGCCGGCATCGTCAAAGCCAGCGTGAGCGTGTGGTCGTCGGGCACGGACATCGAATCGATCAAGGACGCCAAGCCGCCGCCCGCAGCGAACAGCACATCGGGGTGGCCGAACAGATCGAGACTGAACGCCACATCGTGCGCGGTGACAGGAACGCCGTCGTGCCACCGCACGTCGTCCCGTAGGTGATACGTCCAGGTGCGATAGTCCGGAGAGTGTTCCCACGATTCGGCGAGCCGACGCCTTGCTTCGAATTCGTCTGCCCACTCCGGGCCGCTTGCCAGTGGAAGCCACAGCAGGAACTTCGTCTGGTAGCGATTGATGGTCTTGTCGCTGTGATCCGCGAGGATGGTCATCGTCGAGCTGCGGTCCGGATCTTCAGCAGCCGACGAGCACCCGAGGCATAGGCTGGCGATCAAGGGAATCGCCGCCAATCCCATGAGCCGCCTCATCGAAAGTGACACGTCGACTCGGTGTTCGATCTTGTAGCGGTCGGCGAGGGCGGTCGAGAGCTTGGACGTGATCTCGGTCATGGGGCTAAGATGCAGCGCCGACGCTCAGGTGGCCAGCGATCAAATCCAGCGTCCTAGGTCCCATTGACGACTCTTCCGTGCGTCTCGAATGTGCGCCAACCCCTGTACACTGGTGTCGCGGAAAGACACTGAAGCACCCCGAGGAAGGTGCAGCAAAGCCCGTTTCTGCGTCACTGGTGTACACTGGTACCTGTCAGTACCACCCCGTAGGAGGACTGAAAATCCTCGTGTCGGTGGTTGACGTCCTCCCCCCGCCACAACCCCACTCGCGTCTGCTTCGCAACCAATTCCACCCCTGGCCACTCCAGAACCCCCGTCAGACAGGGCTTTTCGCTATCCGACCCTGGTCTGTCACCCCTCGAAAACCCTCTCGTGTGCATGAATGTGCATTGAAAGAGTTTTGCCAAAGCCCGGCTCCGCGGTTTCCCGCTAACACGATGAGTCCTGCCGGGCCTGTTCTATTCTCGCGGGTTAGTTCCGCTCCGGTCGTAACTCCTCCGGATCGAACACGAACCCACCCTTGATCACGCGCCAGATCGTCTGCGTGTTTTTGATGTCCTCTAAGGGATTCGCATCGAGCAGCACGATGTCGGCGAGCTTGCCGACCTCGAGTGTGCCGAGGTCGTCCTCCGCGCCAACGGCCGCTGCCGCCTCTTGGGTGGCGATGCGGAGCACGTCCAGTGGCGGCAGCCCGGCTTGGGCAAAGAGTTCCAGCTCCCAGTGGAGGGACGACCCGACTAGACTCCCTGGCTGAGCGTCGGTTCCCGCTAAGAGTTTGACGCCCCGCCGATGGGCGGCGCGGATTCCCGCGAGCTGTTCGAACACATACCCCCGCAAGACTTTGGTCCCTATGATGTTCCAGCCGATCCGGGCGGCGCGCAGGGCCTGCGCCGAGGCGAATGCCCGCAACTTCGCGTCCGCAAGGCGTTCGGGTTCCTCCCGCAGCAACAAGTCATTGCCTCCCAGCACCCCCAGCGTCGGGTCCCACCGCGTGCCCGCGGCGGCCAGCATCTGGAGCACGTCGTCGTAGAGGCGATGGTTCATACTGACATGTTCCAAGACAGCGTATCCCAGGGTCACGCTCTTGGTAATTTCTTCCACACTCATCCCGTGCCCAGCTACGGGCAGATCCAGCAGTCGGGCTTCCTCCGCCACCGCCCGCTGCAACGGCCAGGGCAGGTCGGTATAGACCTTCATGAACTGGGCGCCCTGTTCCTTCCAGCGGCGCACATGGGTTCGAGCTTCGCCTTCGTTGACAATCTGGAGCAACCCACTGAAAAACGGCTGGGCGCCGTGGAAAACGTCACCCGAGAAGAAGTAGCGTAGCCCGGGATCGCCGGTGGTTTCACCTCGATCCGCCATCGTGTTCAAGTGGGCAAGTCCGCCGCCTGGGTCGCGCACCGAGGTGATGCCATACGCCAGAAAGGCAGCCTGATCACTTCCGATGTTGTGCACGTGCGCGTCGAACAAACCGGGTATGGCAAATCGGCCACCTCCGTCGACAACGACGGTCTCGCGTGGAACCCGTCGTCCACGTTGAGGGCCAATCCAGCGGATGCGCCCCTGCTCGATGAAGAGAGAAGTTTCCGGACCAAAGCCGCCCGCGTCGAAATCGAGCACGCGCACCCGCCGCACCAGCACAGAGGGCGGCATGGGGGGCTGAAGTTCCAGCCGGATGGGTATCTCCTCCGACTCGCCGACCCCAAGTGGGTGGTGCCACACGCGGTTACCGGCGGAATAGATCACCGCCGAGCCGTCGGCGGTAAAGTCGAAACTGTCGCCCCCGTCCGGGCTGAGCTGATGGATGTCGGTCTCATCGACGGGCTCGGTACCAAGGGACGCTACCCAGATTTCACTGTTGCGCCGGAAGGCTAGCCATTTCCCATCCGGGGAGACGAGACCGTCGTTCAGGTGGCGCGCCAGTTGCGTGATCGGCTGCGGATTGGCGGTTCCCTTCAGCGGGAGGCGGTAGAGGGTCCTGGTGCCGGTTAGGTTGGCCGAGTAGTAAAGCGATTCCCCGTCAGCAGAGAGGTGCGGGCGCGACCAGCTACCACGGCAACTAGGCTAGCGTTCCCGGATGCAAACTCGGTGAAGACGAGCCGCTCCCCGTCGCGAGTCCAGCTTGGCTGCCCATACCGCAGCCCAGAAGCCAGCGTGCGCTCCTGTCGGTTTTCGAAGTTGAAGACTCTGACTTCTCGTTCGCCATCCTCGCTGCGAACGAATGCCAACTGCCGTCCGTCGGGCGAAAAAGCAGGGGCTTGCTCGAACGTATTCCCCTGAAACAGTCGCGTCGCCTGTCCGCCACCCGATGGTGCACCCTGACCGGAGCCGAGGGATTGCTCCCAGAGAAAGCCAGCCGCTCCAAAGATCAGCCTGCGGCCGTCCGGCGAGAGCCTGGGGTGCAAGACGGTGCGCGGCGCCGCCGAGCCTCCAAGTGCCGTCGCCTCCCATCTAGGTGGCCGCACCGGGTCTTGAAGGTCCTGTTGAACACGGGCGCGAAATGCAATGGGTTCGCGGGCACCATTGGGCAGCGCAATCTTCCACAGCCGCCCCGAGTCGCCCACATATAGAGTCCTGTTGTCGCTGGCCACCGAAAATCGCGGCCTCCACCACCAAAAGTGCCAGCTCGACACGGATACGATTTGTCGCTCGTCACCCTCGGGGAGCGGCACGAACAGCAAACCTTCCGGTTGAAGCAATAGGTCGCTCAACTGTAAATAGCGCCGATAATAGAGACCACCGTCGGTGGGACTCGGTACGACACGGTGCACGACGCCCTCAACGGTGCGCAGCGGGGAGACCGCGCCCTGCAGATTCACCACCTCGATCCGTGTGGTTGCACGGGGAGATCCAATCTGAGCCTGGCGCTCGATGATGGTCCACGCTAAGCGGCCATCCGGCAGATAGAAGACCGAGCCGAACTCCCGCGCGGTAGCACTGACGGTTTCCAGCACTCCTGTGCGCAGGGTAACCCGGCGCACTTCAGAGAGTACAAAGAACCGCCCCGATACGTCACGCAGGAACCGCAGATACACAATCTCCTCGCCATCAGGAGACCAGATGGGCCGGCCCGCCCAGACTTCGTGCGTGACCTGCGCAATCTGCCCATCGGCTAGCTCCAGAACAAAGACGTTGCCTTCGCTCCCGTCCCGATCGGAGATGAATGCCACCCGGCTGCCGTCTTGCGAGAACACAGGTGAGCTGTTCGGCTTCACCACCCTCGACGGGCAAGCGGAACAGGTGCCCGAGCAGTGTGAAGATCAGCGACTGGCCGTCGGGCGTGATCGCGATGTCGGGCGCGGTGACCTGGCTCGTCTCGAACTCGATCGTGCGCCAGCCGTCGGTGTCGCTCTGCGCCGTGGCGACGGACGGTGCAGACACTGCGAGGACAAGGCCGAGCGCGACGCGACACAAGCGGATCATAGTTCCCACCCTCCAGGCGTGATGATCACCGGTGGCTGGGAGGGGTCGCGTCGTCGGGCGGGCGTCTAGCGGGGCGTCCTACGGGGCGTCCTACACGGCGTCAGTACGGCGGCGGGGTCCCAGGACCACCGGCGTAGATGTCTCCAATATTAGGATTGACTATGAAGCGCGGTACACATGCTCGCAAGAGTGGCGGCCGTTGAAAGGGCCACGATAACACGGGAGTATCAGCTATGTCTCACCATGTCCGTCATCGCTCTAGAAGGTGTGAGTTTCGGCGAGGAAGTGCGAGGTGTGCGGAGTTTGGGGTCCCACTTGGGGTCTCAAACGGCAAACGGCTGCTCCGAAGTGCGACAGTCGAAAACGAGAAGTTGTTGAAGAGAAAGTGTTTACCGGAATACCCCGCCAGGGACTCGACGCGGAACTGAGCGAGGCCGCGGATGCGGCCGACCCGAAGCGAGCGCACACGCTTGCGCGGACGCGGAAGCGTGTGAACCCCGAACCTACTGATTAAGAGTTTATGGACGCCGGTTTCGGTGAGAGTCCTTGAGTTGTGCTAAGGCGGCTCGAGGTGGGGCTGTCCACTAGCGGCGGTCCTCTTCGATCCACAAGTCCGCAATGTACGACAGGAGGTTCGCCCTTTCTGGCGTGCGAATTCCTTGGATCCTGCGGTGTGCCACAATGGACTCGACATACGGGAACAGAAACGTGACGGGCATGTCGCGGCGGAGCATCTCGTTGATCTGAGCGTAGAGGGTGTCCTGAACGGTAGGATCGAACTCGGTGGTCAGTGTCTCCAGTAACCGCACGATCTCGGGATTGCGGTATCCGATCCTGGTTCCTTCACCGAAGAAGTCGCGATCAAGGAGCCATTGGGGCACGTTGGGGACGTCCCCGATCGTGGCGTCAAAATCGGCCGCGCGATAGACGTTGTGCCATACGCTCCGGTCCACCGGCCGGATCTCCATCCGGACACCCACCCTCCGGAGCTGGTCTTGGATGAACACCGCCGATTCCACAGCGCTGAGGCGGCCCTGCTGAACGATCATCGTGAACCGGGCCGCGACTCCGTTTCGCTCGCGTACGCCGTCGCCGTTGCGATCGACCCAGCCCGCCTCATCGAGGAGTTGCCTCGCAGCGGTTGGATCGTACGAAGGACCCGCGTCGAGCTTGCCCTCTCGGTAGAGTCGATCGCTGCGATCCTCTGGTGACAAGCCACCCACCAAAGGCATCTCGTCCGGAAGATTGTTCACGCGTGAGAGCTCCCGCCGATCGATCGCATGAGAGAGGGCCTGACGAACGCGCGAGTCGGCAAGCAACGGGTGTCGCTGGTTCCAGTGAATCGCCTGGGGTTCACTAAACGCGAACAGATGATAGACTCGGAACTCGGGCTCGGCGCGGAGCTTGAGGATGTCAACGGGACGGACATAGTACGCAACGTCTGCGTTCCCGCTCGTGAGTTCGATGACCTTGTTCGCCGTGCTCAGCTTGAGCACGACGCGCTCGATCGCCGGCGGTCCTGCGTAGTAATCGGGATTCGCCTCCAACTCGATCATCGTCTGCGGGACGTGCCGAACGTACCGATACGGTCCGTTGCCAATTGGGCTGGTCCAGAAATCCAAGGTGTAGAAATCCTGTGGGTCAAGTCCTTCCAAGAGGTGCTTTGGATAATAGACCGTCCAGCCGGACAGTGCACCCGCCGGACCCGTGGGGTTCTGCCACGTGATCTGGAGCGTGTAGTCGTCCAGGGCCGTGGCGTCAGCCCCGACAATCTGGCCCTGAGCAAAGAGGACATCGGGGTGAGCGAAGAGTCGGATGCAGAACGCGATGTCGTGCGCAGTAACCGGCGCGCCGTCGTGCCAGCGGATGTCACGGCGCAGGTGATAGGTCCAGGTCGTGTAGTCGAGAGAGTGCTCCCAGCGCTCGGCGAGGCTTGGCTGGGCCTCGGACCCATAGCCTCGCACCAGCGGAAGGAACACGAGGAACTTTGGGCTGTCATCTCCCGCGGGACCAAGAAGGAAGTCGTCGCCTTCGTAGAGAACGGTGATCGTGGACCCGCCGTCGCCGGCGTTGTTGTTTCCTCGTCCGCACCCGCTGACCAGAACGGCGGTCAAGACAATCGCGGAAGCAATGGTCAATGGCATGTTCACAGCTACTCCCGGTCGACCCACCGGTGCCCCGCAGCCCAAATCGGATTGGCGGTCACCATTCCGCCTTCGCCGAGACGGCGCTCGATCTGGTAGCGGTCGGAGAGGGCGGTCGAGAGCCGGGAGGTGATCTCGGTCATGGGGCTAAGATGGGGTGCGATGCGGGGTTTGGCGAGGATTCGAGCAAGCCCTGTGCGCGGGGCCTACGTCTAGTTGCGTGTGTTTGCCGGGTCGATGTGCCCAAGAATGTGCCCAAGTTCCCGTTAGATCACGGATCTTGACAGCGTCAATCGTTCTGGTTACGCAGCATCGCCAGGACCTCCGATCCCCAGTTGAGTGCGACGAGGATGTCCTCGTTTCCCCCACCCACGGGTGCCACCACCAAGAACGTCCTGCCATCGTCAGTCACGTCGTGCACCGTGCTGAAGAATGGAAATCCATGCAGCTCACGACGCCTGACGACTGCGAGTCGAGGGTTGGTACGTATCTCGGCGACCGTGATCCCAGCAGAGGTGTGGTAGTACACCCGGTCACTGTTAGGTCCCCACACGATCGGTGCGTACCCGCCCGCATCGGACACTTGTACTCGTCCAGCACTATCGATCGAACTGATGTGTACTTCCCGGTCGTTGCGACCATGGTATGCGACCCAGCGCCCGTCGGGTGAAACTCGTGGAAAGAAGGGTCGCAGGCGACCCGCCGAACCGATGGGCGTAACGGAGCTGTCCAGTAGCGACGCCCGAACGAGTTCTTCGGTGAGCGTCCCGATGTCCGAGTGGGATACGATGATCGAGGCGCCGTCGGGCATGATCGAGGCCCCCCTGATGGTGCCTTCTACTGCTGTTATTCGGCGCGGTCCGCCGCTGCCATCGATGCGAATGGTCCAGAGTACCCGGCCCTCGGAGTATATGAGGCTCGAGCCGTCCGGCGTCCAATCTTGTAGGTGCGCCTGTGCCCCCCGCGTGAGCTGCGTGGCCTCCCCAGTTGCGCGATCCACGATCCAGAGGTCTTGCGTGTCGCCTTCGTCGGCAATCGTCACGGCGGCATAACGGTCATCTGGGGAGAAACGGGGCGTGTCGAATGGGCGAACCCACGTGCCGAGTTGCGTCAGGGATCCTGCGCTATCGACCAAGAAGAGTCGCATGGGCTGGGCCACCGGGGCGCGATACACGAGGTTGCCATTGGTGGACAGAATCACGGCCGTACCTGTGGGGCTGCTCAAAACGCGATCGCGCAATTGTCGGGGATCTCCACGCGTTCGCATGCCCCGAACGTCGAACGGAACGGCCATCAGCGCCCCGTCGTCGCGCGAATACACGAGATGGCCATCGAGCACCCCGAGCGCTTGAATCCCGTCGATCCCGAGACGTGTGCGTCGGCCGTCGTCGAGAGAAAAAATCGCGAGACTCCACGAGCCGTCGGCCAACATACTTGCGTAGAGCACGCGACGCTCGTGGTGAAGGACAAAGGGGCGTCGGTGGCGAACCTCACTTATCGTGGTATCCAATGGGATCAACAGTTCAGGGCGGCCGCCGAACGCGCTTACGCGATGAATACCGTCGGGGATGCCGATCAACTCGAAAAGAATCTCATCAGACGACGCCCAACTGACCGACGCCGAGATATTGTCAATCGATGCGACCTCTTCCACACCGCCGCCGTCGAGCCGTGCCTTGCGAATGATGTGATTGTCGACGACAAACGCGATCCACTCGCCGTCGGGCGAAATTGCCGGCTGGGTCGCCCGGTCCGTCCCTTCGAGCATCCGAGGCGTTGGATCGGCGAGCGTTCTGACCCACAGATGCATGCCGTTGCCGGTATCCGCCGCGAATATGATCGTCCCACCGTCGCTCGAGATGGCGAACGGTTGTGTGCTGCCAGTGTTGATTCGGAAATTCGGATTGCCGACCAGCGGGAACCGGGCAACGCCAACGTCGGAAACGTTCGCATTGGGTTGTCCCAGCACCGTCAGCCCAAGCAGGAGCGCAAGTACGCCTGATAATGCAGCAAACGCGACGGCGGTGCGGTTCTGTGTTCCCGCCGAGGACGGACGCGTCGCCTGCATCCTGGTGACACTGTTGAACACAAAGGCGGAGTTGGTCAACGCCTCCGCGAACTTCGCCGCACTCTCGAACCGATCCGCCGCTAAGTTCTCCAACGATTTGGTCGTGGCGGCGGCTACATGGGGCGGCACCGACTTCCGCAACTCTGTGACGGGCTGCACATCCTCCGCGACGATCTTCATGATGATCTGTTGCGCTGACGAACCGACGTGCGGTGGGCTTCCAGTCAGCATCTCATAGAGCACACTGCCGAGGGAGTAAATGTCCGACCGCGCAGTGAGGTCTTTCTCGGCGGTTGCTTGCTCGGGGCTCATGTAGTGCGGCGTGCCGAGCGAGAGTCCGGTTTCGGTCATCCGTCCGCCGGCCGCAGCGCTCACCGCTAAGGCGATCCCAAAGTCCGTTACCATCGGACGGCCATTGTGAAGCAGGACGTTCTCCGGCTTGATGTCGCGGTGGATCACCCCTTGCTGGTGCGCATAGTCCAGCGCGTCGGCGACATCACAGGTGATGCGGACCGCTTCCTCGATACCGAGTTGTGTTTCGCGGTTGAGTTTGTCGCGCAGCGTCTCGCCGTCGATAAACGGCATCACATAGTAGAGGAACTCCGTCCCGCCTTCCCGCCTTCCCGCCGTCCCACTGTCAAACAGCGGCAAAATGTGCGGGTGTTGGAGATTGGCGGTGGTCTTGATCTCCTGCACGAAGCGCTCGGCACCTAGAACGGCAGCCAGTTCGGGCTTCAATACCTTGAGCGCAACCTTACGCTCGTGTTTCAAGTCCTCCGCGAGGTAGACAGTCGCCATGCCGCCTTCACCCAAGTGGCGTTCGATTTTGTAGCGGTCCGCGAGGGCGTTCGAGAGCTTGGACGTGATCTCGGTCAATTCCCCACCTTCGCCTTCAGATCCTCGGAAGAGACCGGCGCTCGGCACATGTCCCGTGAGTGGCGAAAGGCGTTCGCGAGCGCGTCGGCGAATGAGAACGCAATGATGTCGACCGTCTTTTCACCCGGCAGGGCAAAACTGATCCCGACCAAGCCATCGGACGCCTCCGACTGTGTGATGCTGATCGTACTGACCTCGGCCCATGAGAAGCTCTCCTCTCGGATAGTTCCCGGGCCGATGGGCCCGGCGTCTGGCCCCACTACTAACTCGGCATCCCAGATCATGCGGAAGCGAACCTCGCACTCTTTAACGCTTACATCAGTCACGGTCAGTATCGTGACAATCTCTCCTCGGAGGATGCGACCGGATGCCAGCCGCGGCAGCCACTCGGTAATCCATGCCTCTGTGTGTTCAAGTGTGGCCAGCGGCGTGAGGGAAGGAGGTGTCGAGGTGGCACAGGCCATCATAACGGTCAGCGCCACGGTGACTCCAGCAACTCGGCGACATGAGTCCCATCGTGAATAGCGGTCGTGCTTCACACCGTGCACCAGGTCAACCGTCGCCATGCCACCTTCGCCCAAGTGGCTCGATACGGTAGCGGTCGGCGAGGGCACTGGAAGCTTGGACGTGATTTCGGTCATGGGGCTAGAAGATGCAAGGCCCGGCCAGAAAGTGCGAGGTGCGAGGGATTTGGGGTCCCATTTGGGGCCCCACGAATGGCCACGCCATAAGGCGCCCGTCAAAAACTAGAAGTTGTTGAAGAGAAACTTGTTGCGGTATATTACGCTTGAGGTAATTGAGCGCATAGAGCTGTACACCAGTGCAGGGTCGAACACCGGCCGGCATAGGGACATACGAGCCGTGGGGGCTGCGGCGAGTAGCCGCTGTTGAAACCCACGAACACTCTTTCTCGTCCAGGACACCATGATACCCTGCAACAAGCTTACGATCTTCAGAAACCGCCAACGATCGCGAGATCTCCGCCGCTTCCGCGAGCTGGTGGAGACCTATTTCGAGCGTGCCGGCTACGTTGCGGACGACCTGCTGGTGGACTGGGATGGAGCGCAAAGTGCCCGTTCAGAGATCAACCGGATGCTGCCGCGCGTAATCCAGGTCGTGCACGCCGCCGGACTGGATGCAGCGACTGCCAACGTCACCGATCCCGGCCCGACCGTGCGGATGGATGTCGCGGTCCTCCGGAACATCTTCCACTCCCGGTATGCCGACGGCGCGGACCAGGAAATCCTCGATATCATCGACATGGCATTGGGCGTATACGAGGCCACCCGCTTCACAGCCCTGGCTCGAACGGTCAATCCGTTCCATTACGCTATCACGGCCCTCGAGTTCGTGGCCAAGCTCCCTCGACGCGCCCTTGTGGCGTTCGGTCTCCTGCCGCAGCGTTCGCGTGCTCCGCGCCTCCAGGCGGAAGACGTGAACCGGCTCGCAGCCGTGGCGTCGCGCTTTGCGGACGCCGAAGAGTTGATTGAAATGCGATTTGCGGAGATGCGCGATCGGCAAGCGCAGCAGTTTGCCGAGAACGCCGGTCAGCTGGCGGAACTTGCCGAACGGCTCGACTTCGCCGAACGCGTGATGGCGCAACAACGACCCATCAACCGCCTCAAATCACCAGGCGAGAACGGCGTCGTAACGCCCGTATAGGACGGGATGCTACCGCAACTGGAGCCGTCGGCGAGGGCGGTCGCCAGAGACTCGACGCGAGGGGTAAGGTGTTGGGGTGGGAAGAGCGGATCGAGTACGGGCAAAGCCCTCGCGCAGATCAACGCCGATACGTCTCCTTCCGACAAGGCAAGGAGCTCAAACATGTTGCGATGACAGTACCCCGCCAGGGACTTGACGCGGAGCTGAGGGAAAATCGCGAAAGCGATTGAGCCGAAGCGAGCGCACAAACGGCCGCCCACAAGCGGCCGTTCGTGAACCCCGATACGTCCCCCTCTGGCAAAGCAAGGAGCACAAGCACATTGGGATGACAGTACCCCGCCAGGGACTCGAACCCCGAACCTACTGATTAAGAGTCAGTTGCTCTAGCCAGTTGAGCTAGCGGGGCTAGAAGGCGAAAAAAGATCGCTACAGGTAAGCCGGCACGCAACCCGTGTAGCTCACTAGCGCGAGGCCTTTCCTGCCATGACCCCAACGTTCTCCTCGCTCACATACCGGATCGATACACCGAACGGTCGAGACAACTCGGCTAGCTGTTCGATAATCCGTCTCCCGTCTTCGGGACCCGCCAGAACGGGCCGACCACGCTGCGGCCTCGGCTTGCCGAACCCCAACGTGATAGGATGGAACTTCAACTCAACTAGTTCACCGTCTTCGAACGTTGGCACGGCAATCACACTTTCCCAGAACATCCGCTGACCGGGGAAACCGCCGGTCCGGCTACTCTCCGTGCGGCGGTCGAACAGGTCGGCCGGGTTTGCGTCCGCAGGCAAGTCGTACTGCTCGTAAATGTCTCCAGGGAGAAACCGGATCGTTTCGTTCTCGAATATGAAGTTCGCCAGGCTGTAGAAGATCGGCTTACCCTCGTAGATCTCGACGCCGCGTAGCACGTGGGGACCGTGCCCGACGAACATGTCTGCACCTGCGTCCACCACGGCGTGCGCGAACGTCACAAGAAACTCAGCTGGAACTTCGCGACTTCCCGCACTCTCGTGAGTGTGACTCGTTACGATCACCCAGTCGGCTTGGCGTTTGGCCTCTCCCACGGCAGCTACTATCTGTGCGAGATCGTGCTCGTTCGGTGCAGTGCGCACTCCGGGTCGATCGCCGACCTCGAATTGTCGCCCCAGGAAGCGCATGCGGTCACCGGTGCCCGTGCGGATTCCCACCTCCGCTGCGACCTCACGAAGCTTGGAGAGAGATTCCGAAGTCAATACGTAAGTCGCGTCGTAGCGCAACGGACTCAAGCCCGGCCTTCCTCTTAGGTCCGCACGCTGGGGACCCGCCCGATCTTCGTCAGAGAAAGTCGACGCGACCGAGATCAGCGCCACACGCCCTAACGCGGTCTCCAGGTACGCCGGAGCGCGGGCACGGGCAAGATTGTCGCCTGCACCAGCGTGCACCAGACCCACCGCATCCAGCGCCCGAGTCGTCGCACGTAGGCCTCCTACGCCGTAGTCCATCGTGTGATTGTTTGCACGGCTGACCAGATCGAACCCGGCCCATACCAGCTCACCGGCCAGCGCAGGCTCGGCGGACATCCATGTCCCTCCGCTGTGCGTAGCTGGATAACCATCCCCGCGATCGCGAAACAGCACCTCGAGATTAGCGAACGCGGCATCGGCGCCGCGAACGATCTCGATCATCGCCAGGTACCCGGGCTCCTCATAAGGTGAGAGCCGCCGGCTCAAGATCGCATCACCGACCAACGCGAACCGCATCCGACCCGGCGGCGGACCCGACTGCGCTCGAGCCACGACCGGGGAACCCACCAGTATTGCCAGCAGCATCATCGAGCGCTTCATTCTGTCCTCCGCACCAAATTGATTGGCCAAGATTACGAAACATTTGAGCTTGCAACCGTGTTCGGAAGGATGCAAGGCCCCAGCTTAATACTTTGAACATGCGTACGGGTTATTCTTATCCTGACCGAGAGCGCCTGACGCTGCCTGTAGCCCAAAGACAATCAGCATGGAATGAGTGTGATAAGAAACTCCCCACCGCCCTATTCCCTCGTATTGCTGACCACCGTCTTGACGTGGCTTGCCCCTGCGATTGCTCGGGCGCAAACGAACGGTGAGACCGTGATGCCACTGACCAGACTTTCCGGACCGGTCGAATTGGACGGGATCATCGACGACGCGGCGTGGCAGGCCGTCGAGCCGTTGCCGATGACGGTATTCCAGCCCACATTTGGCGGCACCGCCACAGAAACGACAGAGATCCTGATCGGCTACGATGACAACTACCTCTGGGTCGCGGGACGTTTGTACGACTCCGATCCGGATGGAGTGCGTGCCAACACACTCTATCGCGACCGTTACAGCGGTGACGATCTCCTATCGATCGTGATCGACTCGTTCAACGATCACGAGACAGCCCTTTGGTTTTCTACCACCCCCGCGGGTGTGCAGACGGACCGCTCGGTCTCGAACGACGCGGAGTTCACAGGACGCAATTTTGCAAATACCAATTGGAACACCTTTTGGGATGTGAAGACGCAACAGAACGAGGATGGCTGGTTCGCGGAGATGAGAATTCCACTTTCGAGCCTGGGTTTCCAGGACGAGGACGGTCATGTAGAGATGGGGATCATCGTTTACCGGCTCATCGCACGTAAGGCCGAACGGCACATGTTCCCGGCCATTCCACCCAACTGGGAACTTGCCTTCGCTAAACCGTCTCAGGCGCAGCGAGTGTCGCTCGAGGGCGTGCACAGCAAGAACCCGACGTACTTCACGCCCTACGTGTTGGGAGGCACGACACGGGCAGCTGAACTCAATGCCGGCGGGACCGCATACGGGTTCGACAACGATCGAACTAACGAGGCCGGCTTGGACATTAAATACAATCCCACGTCCAATCTCACGTTGGATCTGACCGCCAACACCGACTTTGCCCAGGTCGAGGTCGACGACCAGCAGGTAAACCTCACGCGATTCTCTCTCTTCTTTCCGGAAAAACGACAGTTTTTCCAAGAGCGCGCGAGCACTTTCGAGTTCAGTACCGGCGGTCAGGACCGTCTGTTCCATAGCCGCCGGATCGGGTTGAGCGACGGTGTGCCGCTTAGAATTTTCGGCGGTGTCCGGCTGGTAGGACGAATGGGTGGGACCGACATCGGCGTGCTCAACATGCAGACGGACGCCGCAAACGGAGCGCCGTCGGAAAATTTCGGGGTCTTCCGTATCCGCCAACAGGTTCTGAATTCGTTTTCGACCGTCGGTGCCATCACTACGACGCGCGCGGGCGAAGACGGAAGTTACAACGTTGCGGTCGGGCTGGATGGTGTGATACGCCCTTTCGGAGACGAATACATGACCGTGAAGTTGGTCCAAACGTTCGACGACTCCGATCCGTCGGGAGTAGGATTAGTCGATCGAGGCCTTTTCCTGGCCCGCTGGGAACGCCGTAATGACGACGGCTTCAGTTACTCCGGAGACTACATTCGCTCCGGCAACAGCTACGACCCCGAACTCGGCTTCATCCGCCGCCGTGATTTCACATTTCTGCGGAACGGTCTCCAGTATCAGTGGTTCCAAGGCGAGAACTCTCCGTTTCGAACCATCGCGATTAGGAACCAAGTGCAAGGCTTCTTGAGGAACGGAGATAAGATGGTCGAGTCGGGCGCCGTTCAACCGAGCCTGAACTTCGAGTTCAAGTCTTCAGCGATGATAAATCTTTCGATGAAGAGCAGCTACGAAAGCGTACTCGACACTTTCGAGCTTGCCGGCGGAGCCGAAATCCCGACGGGCAACTACTGGTTTCACGAAGGACGGCTTACAGTCATGAGTTCGCGCCAGGGAATTTTCCGTCCCAACATGTCGGTCGCGGCAGGAAGTTTTTTCGACGGCTACCGCGTGTCACTGGAATCGGGACCCTCGTGGAGCATATCTAGGCACTTAGAATTAGGGGGCAGCTATGCTCTCAACATCATCCGCTTCAACGACCGCGATGTGTCGCTTGACACACATCTCTTGATGTTTAGAATTCAGACGGCGCTGGATATTCACCTCTCGCTCAACACTTTGATTCAGTACACGAGCACCGGTGACCTCGCGAGCGTCAATGCACGCCTGCGCTATCACTTCAGCCAGGGCAACGATCTGTGGTTGGTCTACGATGAGGGCTTCAACACCGACCGAGACTCCATCATCGGCGAACCGCGGCTGCCCGTTTCGCAGAATCGCACCTTCATGCTGAAGTTCACGCGTACGCTGATTCAGTAGGACACTCTGTTCCCCGCGATCCATACCGATTCGATGCTGCGGGAGTTTGTGATGTCGGCGAGGGGATCTCGAGCGAGCACAACCAAGTCGGCCCACTTACCGACCTCCAACGTGCCTACGTCGGTCAATCCAAGACACCTTGCGGCATCACCCGTGGCGGACACAATAATTTGCATCGGTGTGAGTCCAGCCTCGGCCATCAACTTCATCTCCATGTGCTCGAAGTAACCCTGAAATCGCCCGAAGGGACCGGTGTCTGTTCCGAACGCGACGGTCGCACCACCGTCCACTACCCGCCTCAGGTTCCGTAATGCCACTCGCAGCGCTTCCTTGTAGCGTTGCGCACTCTCACTCTCGCGAACTCTTCGTTGACGGGCGGGGCCACTAGATCCGCGCCGGCTCGCAGTAACCCTTTTGCATCCTCCAAGTAAAAGAGATGCGAGGCCACGCGTAGGTGACGCTCGTGCGCGCCTTCGATCACCGCCCGATAAACACGGGGAGCCATTTTATTCGTGCTGCCGAGGTTGTCGTCTACCCGGATCTTGATGAAGTCGACCTCGAGTCGGGCGTTCTGGTCTACTACTCGTAGAGCCTCTTCCGGCGTGTCTCCGGTCACGACCGTGCCGGCAACGTAGATGCGAGCCCTATTGAGCGCTGAAGAATTCTGGGCCTCACGCAAGGCTACAGCTTCGGCACCCTCACCTCCGAGGCTGTTGACAGTCGTGATACCGTAACGCGCATACAGGCGCAGTTCATTCACCAGTGCTCGCCCCAGCGCGGCGCCATCCACTTGACTCGTCGCACCAACGTGGCCGTGCGCATTGATAAAACCCGGAAGGACAGTGCGCCCAATCAGATTTAAGTGGTTGCCGCCACGGGGCACGGCAACCGACTCAGCGCGACCGATCGACTCGATTCGCCCATCGCGTACCACGATCGTGGCGTCCTCGATCGGGCTCCCGCCGGTCCCGTCGATCAGCCGAACACCCGAGAAAACGGTGAGAGACGCCGCCTGATAGGCTCTTTGCCTTTTCGCCTGTTCTGTTACTTTTCTTGCATTACCACAGCAATCTATCGAGACTTGTTGCGGGACCAGCCACCGGATCGCGATGTGGCACGCATCCGGAGATAACCGGTTACTGTTGCCAAATGTGGGATCCATGACAGAACACTACGTTACGAATAAAGATAAGTCGGTCCGGATGTTCGGAAACGGCTTTCTCGAAAAATTTACCTATGTACACCCCGCGGTACCCCATATTCTCTACCTTCCGCTAATTGGCTACCTGCTGTACAGAGGATACCGCGCAGAGGAGTCTATCGGCATAATAGTGGCGTTGTTCGTCGCCGGCACAGTGATCTGGAGCCTGACGGAATACGTCGTACACCGATTCACTTTTCACGTAGCTCCGGAGACCGAGCAAGCAGCTCACGAAGCCGTTAGCGGGCTCAAAGATGACCAACCCGTAATCCCCGCACTCGATGGCTGGCGACAAGTCTGGTACTTCATAGCTCACGGAGTGCACCACGATTTTCCCAATGACTCTCGGCGACTTGTGATGCCGCCGGGCGTTAGCATCCCGCTGGCCACAGCATTCTACTTCTTGTTCCGCTGGCTGTTGGACGCACACTCCTTCGCAGTCTTCGCCGGTTTCGTAGCCGGTTATCTGTCGTACGACACCATTCACTATACTGTGCACCATTTTCGGCCGCGCACAGCGTTCGGCCGATATCTCAAAAAGCACCACTTCCGCCACCATTATCAGAACTCCGATCTCAATTTCGGCGTGAGTTCACCCGTCTGGGACGCAGTGCTGGGCACCCTGGACCGCCGCGAACCGTCTGCGCTGGAGATAGCCGAAGGAAAGTGACGATGGTTTCGCAGGCTCCCGTGAAGAAAGTGGTCGATCTCACCGACCAAACGAAGAACATGATCTTCAACATGTCCGTGGATGAGGCGCGTGAGCTGGTCACGGCGGGCGATGTGCGCGGTGTTCGCGAAATCGACGGCACGTTCGCACTTGTCACACAGCGTGGACAGATCGTTCACATGGCGCGTTCGCTCAGTCTGCCAATGCGTTATTTCATAGCGAAGCAATCGGACGGTCCCATCCTGGTTGTGGCCGACCGGATCGGAACAATAAAGCAATGGCTGGAGCAGCACGGGATGGTGGATCAGTTCCACCCTTCTTACACCAGGATGGTTCCGGCCCATTACATCACCGAGATTGCCCTTATCGGATGTCCGGACCCCAACCCCATCTATACCAGGTTTTTCGAACCGCAGCGGGAAGTTCTTCCACCCGATGTCGATGTGATCGGACGCCGCTACATAGAGGCGGTCCAGTCTGAAGTGACACAGTGGCTCGAGTACTTGCCACGAGAAGAACCTATCGGCGTCCTCTTCTCCGGCGGCATCGACAGTGGTGCGGTTTTTCTCGTTGTCTATCATACAATGTTGCAACTGGGTCTGAATCCGGCGCGGCTCAAGGCCTTTACGCTCTCCTTGGATGGGGAAGGACAGGATCTCACACAGGCGCGGCAGTTCCTAGAGACACTCGATTTGCAGCTGTTTCTGGAGCCAATAGAAGTTCGCTCCGCCGACATTGATTACCGCGAGGCCGTGCGCATCATTGAGGATTACAAACCACTGGACATCGAGGCGGGTGCCATGACGTTGGCATTATGTCAGGGTATTCGCGAGCGCTATCCCGGCTGGAAGTATCTCATCGACGGTGACGGCGGTGACGAAAATCTAAAGGATTACCCAATTGAGGAGAATCCGGAACTCACGATCAAGAGTGTGTTGAACAATCTCATGCTCTATCACGAGGGCTGGGGTGTGGACTCGATCAAGCACTCTCTCACCTACACAGGGGGCTTGAGTCGCGGGTGTGCTAGAACCTATGCGCCGACATCGTCCTTGGGTTTCACCGGTTTGAGCCCCTATACGATGCCGAACGTGATCGACGTCGCTGAAGGTATTCCCTTCATCAAACTCACGGATTGGCAACACGACCGGTTGTACGATCTAAAAGGGGCGATAGTATCGCACGGGATTGCAGCGGTGACCGGCATGAAGATGCCTGTCTTCGAGAAACGGCGGTTCCAGCACGGTGCGGCGCATCCCGATGCACTCGCGGCAATATTCCCCGAATCAGAAGCCGCCTACCGGCAGACGCTCAATGAGGTCTACCAAACTTAGATCGGCTGCTGTGGACGACCGCTGGGTACTCGCCCACCGGGGCAATCGCAACGAGGTTGATCCGACTAGGCCATACGCCTATTGGGTGGAGCGGGAGCGCACGCGTACGGGTGAAGTAGTCGATGTGGCGTCCATCTTCATCACAAATAGGGAGTGCCCGTTCCGCTGCTTAATGTGCGATCTGTGGAAGAACACGACTACAGAATCGAGTGTCGTTGGCGCAGTTCCCGACCAGATAGAGTGGGCACTCGAAAGACTACCACCGGTCAAACATGTAAAGCTCTACAACTCGGGGAATTTCTTCGATGGTCGAGCGATACATCGAGATAATTGGCCCCGGATCGTCACTCTAGTTGGCAATCTAGAGTCGGTCATCGTCGAGTGCCATCCACGCCTGGTAGATCGACGAGCCAAAGAGTTCGCCGGCATGCTCGGCGCCGAATTGCAGGTCGCCATGGGCCTCGAGACGGTAGATCCCGAAGTTCTCCCACGACTCAATAAACGAATGACCTTGCAGGACTACGAGGCGGCAACCGAACTCCTAGTCGCTGCCGGCATCCCGGTGCGTGCTTTCATTCTTCTCAAAGCTCCGTACCAAGACGAACAGCAAGGGTTGAATTGGGCCAAGCGCTCGCTCGACTATGCCTTTTCCATTGGTGTCGAGTGTTGCGTAGTGATTCCGACACGGTCAGGGAACGGTGCCATGGAGCAGTTGGCAACGCAGGGACTATTCACGCCCCCTGCAATAACATCGTTAGAGGAGGTTCTGGAATACGGCATCGGGCTGGGACGCGGTCGAACATTTGTAGACCTCTGGAATATCGACAGTCTATTGCAGTGCCCTGCGTGCGCAGTTGCCCGCAAACACAGGCTTCGGGAGATGAACCTCACTCAGGCGCCAAGCCCACCGGTCGATTGCGACTGCGGGTGGTCGGGAGCCGGAGAACTAGAATGACGGAAATTCGAGCTGATGTCGCTATCGTAGGGGCAGGTTTCGGCGGCAGTATCACGGCGCTATTGGCGCGACAGATCGGCCTTGAACCGGTGCTAGTCGAACGCGGCACGCACCCGCGGTTTGCGATTGGTGAATCCTCCACCCCACTCGCCGACCTCGCCCTGAAACAACTCTGCGAACGCTACGGCTTGCCGCAACTCCTGTCACTAACCCAATACGGATCGTGGCGACGGGAGCATCCCGAAATCATGCGCGGCCTGAAGCGGGGGTTCAGCTACTTCCACCACCGTGCCGGTGAGCCGTTCGTGCCGAGTTCTGAGCACCACAACGAGATGTTGGTGGAGGCGAACCCGGACGAAGAGCACTCCGATACACAATGGTTCCGCGCCGATGTCGATCACTTCTATGTACGTGAAGCAGTAGCGGCTGGTATTCCGTACTTTGACCGGGCCAACTTGAAGATCGAAGGCAGGAGCCCCTGGAGATTGAACGGTCGGAGCGGAGATGGCGACCTCTCCATCGAGGCGCCCTTCCTGATAGACGCATCGGGGGCCGGTCAGTTTCTTTCTGGGGCGCTGGGGCTCAACAACGGACCGACCGGGTTTCGCACAAACTCCCGGACGATTTACTCACATTTCACTGGGGTACGCAGGTGGCGCGACATGGTCGCCGAACGCCGAGGCCGGCTCGACGATCATCCTTTCGACTGTGATGCCGCAGCCCTGCACCATGTTTTTGACGGCGGATGGATGTGGGTGCTTCGGTTCGACGACGACGTTGTGAGCGCCGGCTTCGTTCTGGACATGGATCGGCACCCACTCGACGAGTCCGTAGATCCTTTACTTGAGTGGACGACACTCCTCGCTCAGTTTCCGTCGATTGCCGAACAGTTTTGCGATGCTGAAGCTCTCCGTCCCCTAGTTCGGACTGGGCGCCTACAGCGTGGAGTCACGCAGATCGTCGACGAAGATTGGGCGCTCCTTCCTCACAGTGCCGCCTTCTTGGATCCGTTGCACAGTTCCGGCATCGCGCTCACACTGAGCGGAATCGAGCGCGTCATTGCAGCGATGGAGTCGACCGAACGCTACAGCAGACTCGCAGAATATGAGGCTGGACTACGTCGGGAAGCAGACATGATGGACAGGATCATCCACGGATGCTACTGCGCATTCGCAGACTTCGATTTGATGACGACTTTCTCCATGTACTACTTCGCCGGAGCTATCGCCAGTGAGCATCGGCGGCGTGATGGAACGCATCGTGTGGAAGATGGCTTCCTAATGGCGCATGACGACGACTTTCGTGCAGCGGTGGATGACGGGTACGATACCGTTCGCAATATGGTTGCGAGCAAGCCCGTGGAACCGGGCGACGTCCTGGAGTTGGAACGGACGATCGCCTCAGCAATCAGCGGGTTCAATCACGCTGGGCTGTGCGATCGGGAGAAGCACAAGATGTATCCCTTTGGCTAGGTGCACTCTACTCCGATTAGCTGGGCGTTATCACCCACCGGACTCCCTCGCCCTTGCGCAGCCGGTCTAGACCGTCATTGATATCGTCGAGCGGGATAGACCCGCTAACGATCGGGTCGAGCTTTATGCGCCCGTTCTCTACTAGAGACATGATTTCCGGATACTCGCCACCACCGCATCCCAAACTGCCGACCACTTCGAGTTCGTAGAACATTATCTTGGCAGCGGACAGGGAAACGTTTTCCTGCGCAAAGCCGATCACACACAGTCGGGCGCCACGACGCAATAGACCAAACGCCATCTGAATCGTGTCCGGCCGGCCTATCACTTCAAACGCCACATCTACCCCACCGTTCGTCATCTTACGTATGTGCTTGTCTATCCGATCGACTGACTTCGGATTGACTGTCTCTGCGCCCAATGTGCTCGCTATTTGGAGACGGCTATCATTTACATCTATGGCGATTACGCTGGCACCGGCGACGATGGCACATTGGATCACGTTCAAACCAACGCCACCACATCCAACAACAGCCACCGTATCCCCCGGCGTAACCTTACCACGATGCTTTACTGCGTGGTAAGGAGTAGATACTGCGTCGGCGATAATACACGCCTTCTCGAGTGATATCTTATCAGGTACCGGCACCAGCTCGTGAGCCGGTACGGCAATGAACTCTGCATATGCACCATCAACGTGATTGCCCAGCATAACTAGTTTGTCACACAGGTTTTCGCGCCCCTGACGGCAATAAGAACACCTACCGCACGACAACACCGCAGGTATCACGACGCGTTCACCGACTTCATGCCCATCTACCCCATCTCCCAACTCCACCACCGTGCCAGCCGGCTCATGACCGAGTATCAACGGTGGATCCTTGAACGTGCGGACACCGTGATCGACGTAGTGCAGATCCGTGTGACATAATCCACACGCCGCCACCCTCACCAATGCTTCACCTCGAGCCGGCGTTGGTGCAGGGACTTCGGCTACTTGCAGTGGCTGGTTTGGTCCATGATAAACGGCGGCTTTCATTTATGTCTCGCTCCTCTTGCGCGTATATATCGTCTTGAACTGAAACAACATTACCAATTGGCATCCTTCGCAGTCCGGATCCATTTGATCGACGAGAACCGGATCGGCACAAACCTCGTAACCCAACTCCTCGTAGAGTTGTATCGCCTCTTCAACCCTCTTCGAGTCGGCGATAAATCTCCGTTCCCAACCGGCGGCGATGCGAGCGGGATCGGCAGCGAGTTGCTCTTCGGAGAGAACTCGTCGAGCCTCCCGGGCCACCATGGATTCCAGGGCCTTGATCTCTCCCTGCCGTTGCTCCCTAGGCCGCATCCGCGTCAGCTATTGCGCCCACTCGCTCTCGCTCTAGTTTTTCCAGCCGGCGGTGGCCCAGAATGGCCGCACCCAGCGCTGAGGTATATTGCACCATGTTGCTGTCGGGAACGTTGACTGCTGCGCCCAGTTGTTCTTGCACCACTTTGGCCATCATCTCGAACCTCATGATGCCGCCAATCAGCGTAAACTCCGGTTCCATCTTCACACGCTTCATCAACTGAAGCGAGCGACCCACCAAGGATTCTATCGCTCCATGCATGATGTCCGCCGGAGCCGCTCCTTCGGACAGTTGATTGATCACTTCCGATTCGGCAAAGACAGCGCAAACGCCCGAGATAGGAACAGACTGCTTCGACGTCGCCACCAGCGGTCCGATTTCATCGGTGCCGAAACCCATGTACCGCGCCGTCTTCTCAAGAAAGGCTCCGGTTCCTGCTGCGCACTTGTCGTTCAATCGGAAGGACTTTACCTTCGCGCGCTCGCCGAGTCTGCTCGCCTTCATCGTCTGTCCCCCTACGTCGAGGATTGTCTTCGTCTCGGGGAAGAGGAAGGTGCAGCCCCGGGCGCTCGCAGTGAGATCGGTTACCTGCACATCGCTGAGCGACGCCTGGTGCCTGCCGAACCCCGTGGCCACGATATAGGACACGCTGTCTGGCGAGAGACCCGCATCTGCGACAGCATTCCTATGAGTTTGCTCGGCTATCTCGGTGAGTTTGAAGCCTGTCGGCGCGATCGATCGCCCAACGACATCCCCATCAGCACTCAACACGACGGCCTTGGTATACGTAGACCCAACGTCAATTCCGGCCGTGTAGATCATGCTGTTTCACCCGCTGGTGTTCTGGCCGCCACAATGTGATCGAGAGCAAACAGCGCTGCACCCAAGGCACCCATGAAGTGAGATTCTTCGCTGACGTTGACCTTGACCCCCAGCTTGCTATCCAAAGCATCTATCATCGCGAGATTACGCGCGACCCCGCCCGTGAACGTCACCTCCTCCTCCACACCGACGCGTCGCAACAATCCGGCGGAACGTGCAGCAATCGACTGGTGGACACCTAGCAGGATATCTTCGATTTTCTTCCCCTTTCCCAACCATGACAACACCTCCGACTCTGCGAACACGGTACAAGTGGTGCTGACTCTTACCGGTCTCTCGCCCCTCAAAGCCGTGGGGCCGAGTTGCTCTAGTGGAATATCAAGCGCACTCGATGCCGCACCCAAGAAACGTCCTGTTCCGGCAGCGCACTTATCGTTCATACAAAAGTCCACGATCTCGCCTACGGCAGACACCCTAATCGCCTTCGTATCTTGGCCTCCCATGTCGACGACCGTACGCGTATTTGGAAACATATGGACGGAGCCGCGACCGTGACAGCTAATCTCGGTAACCTGTGTGTTTCCGAACGTCACCTTGTAGCGACCGTATCCCGTTCCAACCACGTACTCGACCTCTTCCTCTCTGAGGTCACCGTTCGTCAGCGCTTGGGCAAAGGCATTCTCCGCGGCACGCACGACGTTGGCACCAGTGTCGGTAAGAGCACGGCAGACGATTTCCTGGGCCTCATCGATTATCACGGACTTAGTCTGCGTGGATCCGACGTCCACACCCGCTGCATATGCCATAATCTTCCTTCCCTTGCTTTACACCTTCGTTGCAGCTGCCCTACGGCGACGCGTTGCAAGCCCTTCGAAGAACGCATCCACGCGGTTCTTGAGCTGAGCTTCTGAAATGACCCGGCGGTCCATCATGTCCGATTCAATGAAAAGGCTGGGAATATCACGCGCCTCCATGAGAGCGCGTCGATTGTCCGCCAAGCCGGTAGAAACGGTTCTACAACTCTTGATTGGGTGGTAGACGACTCCGTCCGCTCCGTACGAATCTATCATTTGCACTAGCAGGTCCGTCTGAAAGAACATGCTGTCCATTGCATCTCGCACCCCGACCAAGACCCCCTCCGCCAGACTGTCGAGAGGATCGTCGAGATCGTATTCGAAACCGACGTTTGATCCACCGGACGCGAACCACAGATATGTTGAATTGACAAATGTGCCGCCCCAATCTGTAAACAGTTCAGTGAAGCGGCGAAATATCGGATAGCACGGTACGCCAACAAAGAGCAATCGGTACATCTCGTCTGTTAACGTGCCAATACCTTGGTCCGCTTTGAGTTCTAACTCCTCCACAAGTTCTTGGAAGTAGTCGCCGCCGGCCTTCGTACCACGAAAACCGTTTGTGACCCCTAGGTAAATCGTACCATCCGAAAGGGCGTTGAAGAGGGAGGGCCGACTCTGGTTCAACTCCAGAACACGTTTCCAACATCTACTCATGACATTGGCATGGCCAAGGGTCTCCCTCAGCCTGTCGATGTCGAAGTCAACCCCGGTAACCCGCTCGCATAGTTCAATCAGCTCTTTCAGTTGAGCTGCGACATACCGTTTGTCGTTCTCGAAATCCGGATCACCTGGCCAGGTTTGCTTTCCGGCAGCCCTCGTACCCGGAACATCTAGCGTGAATATGGGAATTTCATACATCCGCTCCCATATCTCCGCCCATTTTATGTAGGTATTGCAAGCGTTGGTGTACACCGCGAGCGCTGGTTTTGGAATACGCCCCATAGGTAGCTGCCCACCTCGCAATTGAGTGGCGACATCCGCTTTTACATAACCACATATGTCCGGTGAGTAGCCGTAGTCCTCCGCTTCATCGAGGTACTCATGGGCGACTCGTCGCACAGCGGTCTGGAGGGAGTTGATCTCAGGAAAGACAATGGGAACATCGAACACTCTTAGAAGCTCTGACAGGCTACCCATTACAAAGACATAGGCAGCCCTCCTATCTTCCTCTGCAGCAACTGTGAGTTCCTGATACCACTGCCGGAACAGAGCAGCACCGTCACGGTTGCCTCGACCGATGATCTCTTCGCTGATAACGTTACTAGACATTGTGTTGCACCTATCTCACTCGAAAAGAATGTTCTCTACGAATGTCTCCAATTGGATCTCGAGATGATCGAAGCTCGTCATGTTCTCTTCGAACTCGGACACGAAGTACGGGATACCTGCGGTATCCAGGGACAGTGTATATGCAACTTGCTCTTCCAGTCCGGGTTCACACATTTTTGCAGCGGTCACAATGGCTGCATCGGCGCCCGCGTTGGAGATCCTCTCAAGCAGCATCTTTTCCTTGGGTTTGCGCAAGTCATGTTGGACCGGACTATGCGCTGAGTGCTCTAGGTACGATTCTGCCAAGTTGAGAAGAGGGTCGCCGTCTACCAACACATCGTCCACAATCCACCGCAAGCCGATAAGCAAATCGTCGTCCACCACATAACATGACCGGCCTATGGCTCGAATCAGGTCCAGGGGTGGCTGCTCGCAGAAGCCGCCTTCAAACACTACGCGTATTTTGTCCTGGCGCTTGACCGATCGCTCGCCGATCATCGGTAACACCGACCGAAGCAGATCGTTGTGGTCCTCACGCGGCATGATCCCACCGAGGGCCACCAACACGTAGGCGTCCTCTGCAGACACCAGCCAAGGTTTGAGCCGCTTGATCTCATAGAGATCCCTGAGAAGCGAACGATTCTCGTTGAAGACAGCAATAGAATGGCGCAGTTGATCGTCGGTTATCTCATGGCCGGCGACCTCTTCGACCGCCCGCCTTAGGCGGCCATACTCGTGACACAGGTAGGTCGACGAGTGGGCGGAATTGGCGTTCTGTGGCAGATACAAAATCTGACAGGGGTATGAACGGTTTCTTCCCCATACCGCTGCCAGGTTTCGCGCAGCATCGCATATCGGATGACTGACAAACATATCGAATTCGACTCTGCCACTCAGCGCCAGCTCCAACGACGTCTTCAGAATCGAGCAGAGATAGGATCCGAAGCGCGAGTCGGAATGCGTCGCCTCTACTGCCGCGCCCCGAACCTTGAACGGCAACATACCGGCAGCATGCACGATCTCTTCGGGAAAATAAACTTGAAAATGTCCGACGACTTTCCCGCCCTGCTCGCGCCACCGAGTGACTGTCGGAAACGACATATCTTCGAGCAACTCTCGGCAATGCCAAAGTACATCGTCTAGCGGAAGGTTCCGCCACTCCGGAAATACCGTCACTCGTGATTCCATGAGGGTTGCCTTTTAGCCAAGAAAGCTTCTAACCCCTCCACTGCATCGTGTGTCTGCATGAGATCGTCGGTGTAGAGTTTCGATGCACGTCGGAATGATGTCTCGCTATCCGCGAGGTCGGAATCGTTCATCGCGCTAACCGCAAAACGTACTGTGGCAGCACTGTGCCTTGCGATCTTGCCGGCTATTGCCAGTGCACGGCTTTCCACCTGGTCGTCGGCAACTACGTATCTAACCAAGCCAGCATCGCGAGCCTCATCCGCACCTATCGACTCGCCCGTGAGAATCAGCTCTGCAGCCATTGCACGTCCGCAAACACGTGGCAAAACTGCGCACGCAGCGGGAGGGAAAACTCCTAGCATGATCTCGGGCTGCCCGAACATGGCGCTCTCACCGGCCACGACTATATCGGCAGCCTGAACGAGTTCGAAACCACCACCCAAGCACCTGCCGCGCACCGCGGCTATGACGGGCACCGGAAATGCGTCAATCGCCCGCACGGTTTCCATGAACTGCCGGATCATCTCTGCGTAGTGGGGAGGAAGGTGCTCGCCAACATCGGCGCCAGCGGAAAAGTGCTTCCCCTCCGCCGACAACACCAGCACTCGCAAGTCCTGCACCGATCTCAGGGACTCGAGTTCGCCGTGAAGGCGACATAACATTTCTGATGTCAGGATGTTGAGCGGTGGACGATTCAACACCAACCGACCCACCCCGTTCTCGATCGATCGGCTTACGCTCATTCGGCAGACACCTCCTCCATTCCCTTTTTCTCTGAGAGCACCTGTCCACATGCTCCGCAAAATTCATGGTGTGCCGGCAGATTCTTCGCACCGCATGCGCCACAGCTACTGACTGCCGAACCCCACGGTGTCTCGGAGGAACGACCGTCCTCCGCCAAGGCTCTCAGCATCTCGTAACGAGCCGGCCGCTTCTCTACGAAAGCTTGCATCCCCTCCACGGGTTCCCAACAAGCGTAGTGCAACGAGAGCCAGTCCTGCGCGTGCCCCACCGTGGCGTTCCAGACTTGATCCTTGAAATAGTTCACTTGCTGCTTGGTATAGCGTGTGCATTCAGGGAACGACGCGAGGAGACGACGTGCAAGATCGTCAACGAACTCGTCTAGTCGCGTTAGATCTATCGCATAGCCATCTTCACCACGCTGCGCCTTTTTTATCTGGTCCCCGGAAGCTTCCTCGATCCACTGTTCGCCCTTACGAACGGACGGCACTACCCAGTTTACTAGCCCCCAATCCCGCGCCTTCAGCGCTGGGATCGGTTCGTTCAGAAATAGGATCTCGCGGGCCCGCTTGTCTCCCACAACCAACGGCAACCACTGAGTCGATCCACCGCATGCGACGGACCCGACATGCGTTCCCACCTGCTTGATGATGGTGTGCTGTGCCATGACGGTTAGATCACACGCAAGCTGGCTCTCGTTTCCACCGCCAACCGCCATTCCATTGAGACGCGCCACCACCGGCTTGCCCGTATTGAGGATGCTCTCTATGTACGATCTGAAGAGAGCCATGTACTTCCAATAGTCACGAGGAGTGGATACGTAGCTGTCGGCGTATTCCTTGACGTCTCCTCCCGTGCAGAACGCCTTCTCCCCAACACCGGTGAAGACGATTACACCGACCCCGTCGTCAAAACTCGCGTCGCGAAACGCGGTGGCCAATTCCTCGAGTGTGTGGGTCGAGTAGGCGTTGTAGTTGTGAGGACGGTTGATCGTAATCCGGGCAACGTGATTGTCCTTGGAGTACTCTATTTCGTCGAACGAATAAGACTCTGCCGTGCGCGAGTCGAAATATCTCTTCATCGTTTCCTGCGACATGTAAGACCTCCTACCAGATAATCGGCGAACTCATCTCCGAGTTCGGCGGCATGCATAGAACCTTCCGGGCGAAACCACCGCGCGATCCAGTTGATCGAACCCATGATCGCGAACACCGCGATCTTGGAATTCACCGACCGAAATTCGCCGGCCTCGACTCCTCTGTCGATGATCCTTCTGAGCCCCCGCTCGTATGCGTCGCGCGCTGCGATGATCTCGGTTTGCCTGTCGGGCGAGAGCGCCGATACCTCGAACGCGAGCGGTGAGCCCTCCAGAGTGTCGATCATGACCCGTACGTGCTCTCGGATTAGATATGCGAGTTGCTCACCCGCCGTATCGAACCTGCGCCGCGCCTCTTTCATCAACCGGCCGACCTCGTCAAGCGACACACGATGACACTCGTAGAGAATCGACTCTTTGTCTGGGAAATAATGGTATAGCGCGGTCTTGCGGACGCCGAGGTGCTCGGCGATGTCATCCAGGGTGGTGGCGAAATAACCTTGGTCGCGGAACGCCTTCAATGCCGCATGCAGAATCTCGGCCTTGCGACGACGTCGCTTTTCCCGAACGTGGGGAGAAAGAGTAGCCTGGGCTATAGCATCCGGCATCAGTCGAGCCACCTGCCAATAATTTGAATGACAATTAAAAATTTGAATATCTGGTCAATATTTGTCAAGTGGCACAACAAAAGCCCGTCCCTGGCCGCCGCCAGGGCTCAGTTCAGGTCGGCCAGTCGATCCTGAAGTCGCTGGTTAGCTGGAAAATCGGTCGCCAGCCGCTGGAGTGTGGCGCGCGCTGAGTCGGAGAGTCCCACTGCCACGAAGGCATCTGCGGTAAGCAATCCTACCCTGAGTTGAGTTCGCCTACTGTCTGGCGGAGTTTCGAACGCCGCCAATGCAGCGAGGGCGGCTTCTCCGTCTTGCCGGTCCAAAATCAAAGATTCGATGGCCAGGAGTGCTACTCCCTGATCATCCGGAGATCGACGAGCCATCTCCTCGATCAGACGAGCGGCCGCATCGCTACGGCCGGCGGCGCGATCTAGCATGGATTGGTGGTACAAACCAGCCGTGAGCAACCGCCCTACATCCGCCTCTTCACCCGTCCGAGTCCCCACACCACCTGCGTAAGAGTATACCAGTTCGCCCCCATGCTCTCCCGTCTCGTAGATTGCGCCCACCCCAGCCACTCCAAGAATCGCGGACGCGATCACCGCGTGCTTACGATACCGACTCTTCGCCAAGGCCAAGGCCGCAATCTCCAGCACTACGATTCCCAGGAACAGGTTCCGGGTTCGTTCGCCCCATTCTTCATGCTCTACTACGGCATCGCGGACGCCAGGTATGCGTTCAGCCAGTCCATGTGCGTCGTGTCCTGACTCTGCTGCAAACACGGTGCTGAGGCCTCCAATCAACAGCAATGTTGCAGCAGCCGGACCGGTGAAGGCGGCCTTCCCGGTAAGTGAGATGATTCGAAAGATCACTCCTATCACGAGGAGCGCTATGACGAAGTGAACAATGATGGGGTGAAAGGGACCAATGTCCGGCATGTCTAATTTTCTCCTGCGTCTAAGTCCGCCCGGCTTTACCCGGTCAAACTACACGCGAACGCGAGATTTTGCCCAGATAGGCGATCCGTTCTTGTCAGAACATTGGTGGATCTATCCGGTCTAGCCTATCTGTCATATATTCGCCCGATCACACTAGCCCTAACGATCTATTTCGATGCCTGAAGAACCTGTCATAGCACTCGTCGTTGCCATTGTTGGCCTGTTGCTCGTCACTGCAATGGCCGCAATGGGGTTTCGGCGATTGAACCTGCCGTTCACCGTCGGTCTCGTAATAGTTGGAATGACGCTGGGGTTCCTCACAGGAAAAGTAGAGGCACTGGAGCCACTGAGTGGTATTTCGCTTTCTCCCGAGCTGATTCTCTTCGTATTCCTTCCAACTTTGATCTTTGAATCCGCCTACAACCTCGACGGGCGCTTGCTGTCACAAAACATCGCTCCAGTACTCGCACTAGCCGTGCCGGGATTGTTGCTAGCGACAGCCATAACAGGAACTCTGGTGTTCTTCCTCACGCCACTCCAGTTGGGATCGGCCCTCCTGTTCGGAGCACTGATCGCAGCCACAGATCCCGTCGCAGTGGTAGCGCTCTTCAAAGAGGTTGGGGCGCCGAAGCGCCTCGCGATCCTTGTGGAGGGTGAGAGTCTGCTCAATGACGCGACTGCGATCGTGCTGTTTCACATCCTGCTGACAGTTGTCGCCGTCGGCACCTTCGGGTTAGCAACGGTTAGCCGTGGCGCGGCCGATTTCATGGTGGTGTTTGCAGGCGGAATCGTTGTTGGAGGAGTTATTGGATACTTGATGATTGCCTCGTTGAGATTCGCCGACAACGACCCGTTGGTGGAGGTGACCCTCTCGACGGTGGTGGCGTACGCCGCGTTTCTGGTTGCAGATCACTACCTACACGTCTCGGGAGTGATGGCGACCCTCGGCGCCGGCCTCATTGTCAGCACCTACGGGTCTACACGGTTCACTCCAGAGACCAAGGCATACCTCCACAGATTCTGGGAGTACGCTGCGTTTGTCGCCAATGGTCTCATTTTCCTGCTCGTGGGCATGAGTGTGAGTCTCGATCTAATCCGGCAGTATCTCCTTCCCATAGCCACCACCATTCTGGTGGTTCTCGTTGCACGAGCCATCACCATTTATGGTTTGGTGCCGGCTATCGGCCGACTACCCAGAAGCGAACCCATTGGGTGGAGATTCCAGACGGTCCTCTTCTGGGGCGGCCTGAAGGGTGCCGTGGCACTGGCATTGGCGATGAGCTTGCCGGCCGATTTTGCAGGCCGCGACCTCATTGTGACACTCACACTCGGCGTCGTGCTCTTCACGTTGGTGGCAGGCGGCCTCACCACGGGACCGCTCATCCGTGCTCTAGGTCTCAACCAACCCAGCTTAGTGGCGCGAGTTGCTCGAGCCCAAGCCTGGCTGGCGGCAAAACGAGAGGCTCGTGGTCGCGTCGAGGACCTCGCTTCTGCAGGACATTACTCGGCTCATATCTTGGGACAGTTACGGGGGGAGTACGACACCCAGATCAAGGACGCCAGAAGCGAACTGGCCCGGCTCCATCAGGAATGCGAAGCAACGCCGAGTGCCATGCTACACGTACTCTGGTCAGAGGCACTCACGGTTGAACGCACGACGTATCGTGATCTCTTCGACCGCGGTGTGATCTCCGAACCGGTGCTACGTGAGCTGGAACTGTCGGTCGACCTTCAGAGAGACAATTTGAAGCGGGGTCATTTGCCTACCAGCGTACCCGCCGCCACACCCATTGAGGTTAGGCTAGAAGGGTGGATGGTGGGGGCGGTTGGATGGGCGGTCCCCCAATCACGCTTCGTAGAACGCCACAGGCGACGTGCTCTGGCAGCAAAGTATGAGCATCACGCGGCCATTCTCGCCGCCAGCGAGCAAGTCCTCTCCCAGATCGAGCATCTGAGTGAATTGAGCGGAGCTGAGCCCCAAGTGGAGGCCGAATGCCGAGCGGCCTTCGAGAACCGGGCGACAACAACCATGGAGCAACTCGACTCCATCGCAGAGCACTTCCCTGAATATGTCCAAGCAGTGCAGACGCAAACAGTTCGCCGCATCGTGCTGGATGCCGAGGCCGACGCGATCCAAGGTTTGGCCGCCGTGGGAGGCATACCCGAAAGCGTGGCGAATGCCGCCAGATCAGGAGTCCAACAAGCACAGCGTGAGCTGGCACGGCAACCACTTGCCGCCCTGGAGTCGTCCCCCGAGGATCTGCTGAGACGCGTCCCCATGTTCCAGGAACTCGGGGCTGAAGACCTGCAGAGGGTGGCAGCCCAGTTGGTATCACGTACGGTGTTGGCGGGCGATACTGTTATCCGCCAGGGTGAACGGGGGACTTCTCTGTTTCTCATCGCGCGTGGCGTCGTAGCTGTATTGATCCGCCAGAACAATCAGCCCGCCGAGCGAGTAGCCGCGCTCCACGCCGGTGACTTCTTCGGGGAGATGGCTCTGTTAAGCGATGAACCCAGGAGCGCCACGGTCAATGCCGCCACCGACTGCCACCTGTTTGAACTATCGAAACCCGACGTAGAAGCCCTTTGCCAGTCTAGCAGCGGCGTGAGAGAAGCCCTCGAACTTGCCGCGGCCGCCCGGAGATCAGTTTCCGAGACGGCCTAGAGAGTGCCCCCAAGGGGAGTTGAACCCCTGTCACCACCTTGAAAGAGTGGTGTCCTGACCGCTAGACGATGGGGGCCAATACACGAGATCCACTATGCGGCGAAGGATGCAGTAGCGGTAACGGGATTCGAACCCGTGTTTTAGCCTTGAGAGGGCTACGTCCTGGTCCCCTAGACGATACCGCCGCAGCCGCCGCATAAGAGGTGGCGGGGAAGAATATCACTGGATACCGGCCGTGGGCGCAAGGCGCGATAGGTATGGCGCGGTCGACCCTATCTGGGCCTCTTTCGGCCCGAATCCCCAAGAAATTCATATAAAGTTCATGCCGCCTTCACGATCGCCTGATCAAGCTACATGAGGTGTGATCGGCCGTCACTGCGGTTTTTGGCTGCCATGGCGGTTTCGGATGCACCGCCCCCCGACCATACAGTCATCCTAACAGTCGTTTCTGTGGCGCACCGGGTACGTCACATCTAGATCACGAGGAGTAGCGCAATGACAGTTTCAGGGTCAACCGTTTCCAAGGCCAATGAGTGGCAACGCAAGCTGCTCGCTTGCGTGGCCGGACTGTTGGTATTCGAGACCGCTACCGGACTCTCCATATACCTACTGCCCTTCAGCGTGCCCAACCAAATCTTGGTCCTGTTGCACACAGTCGCCGGACTCGTCTTCGTCGTGCCCTTCATGTGGTACCAGATTCGCCACTGGTCAGTGTACAAGGGAACGAAACTGAACCATTACAAGCTCACCGGAATGTTTGCGATGGTGTCTACGTCCGTCGCCACTGTATCCGGAATCGCAGTGACCTTTCAGGCCCTGTTCCAATCGAGAATCAGTTACGGGTCGGACCTGGTACATATCGTTGCCACATTCGCCGTAATAGCGTCTGCGGCGCCACATGTCCTGATCCTCGTATTTCGTAACCTCAAGGGCCGGCAACCTGAGGCCATCAACGTCCGGCTAGCAGAAAAACGCTTCGCTTTCGGAACAGCAGCGCTGGTGGTCCCTCTGTTTGCAGTACTCGCGCTCGCCATGTACGCCTACGAGCCCATCGAACTCACCAATGAATTTCCGCCCGACTATGTCCAATCTTTCGGACCGGACCGGCCCTTTGCTCCAAGCCTGGCCACTACGAGCACCGGCACGGCCTTCGACGCACGGTCACTTGGCGGCTCGGAAACATGCGCCAAGTCCGGTTGCCACGAGCAGATCGGACGTGAATGGGAAATCAGCGCCCACCGTTGGTCCGCGATGGATCCTGCATTCGCAGCGGTCCAAGAGGTCATGGCTAAGCAGAACGGACCTGAATCGACGCGGTACTGCGGTGGTTGCCATGATCCCATATCCCTATTCTCGGGTGCCAAGAACGTCCTCACAGATGATTTGACCAATCAAATTGGTTATCAGGAGGGAGTATCCTGCATCGTTTGCCATGCCATCAAGGAAACCGACGTCAAAGGCAACGCCGCATTCGTGATCACACAGCCCGAGCGATATATGTTCGAACTGCGCGACGGGAAAGCCGCCCAATTTGTTGCCGATTTTCTCATCAGGTCTTATCCCAGGCATCACATTGAGAGTCTCGAACACCGGTTGTTCAAGAGCCCCGAATTTTGCGCCGCCTGCCACAAGCAGTTCATCGACCAAGAGGTGAATCAAGTAGGGTGGGTGCAGCTACAGAATCAGTATGACAATTGGCGGAAAAGCCGGTGGAACCATCCTGGCGACCCCACAAAGACCGTGGAGTGCCGCGAGTGCCATATGCCTCTGACCGACTCCAACGATCCCGCCAGCGGCGATGCGGCAGACTACAATAGATCACCGGACGACGGTAAGCATCGTAATCATAGGTTTCTAGGTGCCAATCAATTTGTGCCTCTGGTACTCGATCTTCCAGGCGCCAAGGAACACGTAGAACTCACCGAACAGTGGCTGCGCGGTGAGGTTGAGATTCCCGAAATCGCAGACAAATGGCGGAGCGGCCCGGCCGTGCCCATGGAACTGGTTGTGCCCTCGCAGGTGGCTCCAGGTCAAACAGTTGATCTACAAGCAGTAGTTGCGAGCAACAAGCCGGGTCACGATTTCCCCACTGGGCCGTTGGACATTATTCAAGCTTGGATAGAACTCACGGTAGAAGATCAGGACGGCAACATGATATACAGCTCCGGGCTCCGGGACGATGAGCATTTTGTCGCGCCGGGGGCATTCATGTTCAAGGTGGAAGCGGTAGATCAATATGGAAAGTTGATCGACCGCCACAACCTCTGGGAGATGGTAGGTGTGCGTTATCGCCGTGCTCTATTTCCGGGATTTTCCGACAAGGCCGCTTACAGCTTTGAAGTGCCCGATCGAGGTATTACCGAACTGCGCGTAACGGCCAAACTGCACTATCGCAAGGCCGATCAGTTCTTTCTCAATTTTCTCTTTGGGAAAGACGCTGGAATAACTGCTCCAATCACGACGATATCAGAGGCGTCTGCGCGAATCGATGTTTCATTCGCTGGGTCAAACTGACTTAGATGTTCCATTCACTCACGAGTAGGAAACGGCGAATTGCGATCACGACCACAGTGGCCGTCGTATTTCTTGTGGCGGCTGCCGCGCTGGTCTCGTTGGCTCTGGCCCCCGAAGACGAATACAAGCCAGGCGAAGACCTAGAGGGCCTGACGGCCGATTTGGCGCGTGATCTTCCCTCCGACTACCCCCGCGTGACCTTCAGCGATGCGACACAAAGCGCAGGAATAACTTTCCGACATTTCTGGGGCAAGAGGTCCACTCAGCTACCGGAGGATATGGGCTCAGGTGCAGCATGGGGAGACTACGACAACGACGGATGGATCGATCTCTTCGTGGTCAACGAGATCGGATCGCTTGAAATGTCAGACGAAACCAGGGCGGAGTCTCCGGCACGATCGGTCCTATACCACAACAACGGGGACGGGACGTTCAGTGACGTGACCGGTGCAGCGGGGATCGACCATCGTACCATCGGGATGGCAGTTGCTTGGGCGGACTACGACAATGACGGCTGGTTGGATCTGTTCATGACGTCATTCGGGCACAATGTATTATTTCACAACAACGGTGATGGAACATTCACCGACCGTACTGTGGCTGCGGGCATGGAGGTACAGCATGGTTTTTGGACGGGCGCATCGTGGGGAGATTTCAATCGAGATGGATTCATCGACCTATATGTCTCCGCCTATGTCCAATACGAGAAGCATGACCGTGCCACCACTGCGTTGCAGTACGATGTTGATGTCCCGACGAGCATCAATCCGTCTTCGTTTGAACCAGCTCGCAATCTTCTATACCGCAACAACGGAGACGGTTCCTTCAGCGAGGTCTCCGAAGTGGCAGGCGTGTCGGGCAAGGCGGGACGAAGCCTCGCAGCAGTCTGGAGCGACTTCGATAGCGACGGGTGGCCCGATCTCTACGTAGCAAATGATGTTTCGGACAACGTACTCTTTCGAAATCGCGGTGACGGCACTTTTGACGAGATAAGCAATGAGGCATGGGTAGCCGACTACCGTGGTGCAATGGGATTGGCTGTCGGAGACTGGGACGGTGATACCGATCAAGACATCTTCGTTACGCATTGGATCGCACAGGAAAACGCCTTATACAACAACCTGCTTACCGAGTTCATGGCAGTCGAAAATCCACCTGACAATCCAATACACTTCAGCGATCAGGCCGACCGTTTCGGGTTGGGGCAAATCGCCTTGGACTACGTAGGCTGGGGTACGTCGTTCATCGACTACGACAACGACGGCCGACTCGACCTCTTTGTCGTAAACGGAAGCACCTTCCAGCAATCCGACGACCCGACTTCACTCGTTCCCATGGAAGACCAATTGTTTTGGAATCGCAGCAACGAAGACGGGTTCTTCGATGTATCCCTCCTCAGCGGTGAGTACTTCGGAACGAAATTGGTAGGCCGGGGAGCTGCATTTGGAGACTACGACAACGACGGCGACATCGACGCCTTCATCGTGAACAACCACTGGCTCGAAGTGAGACTCGTGGGCCGCACGAGCAATCGCAGCGCCATAGGAGCACACATTCGCCTGGTAGCAGGGAGCGAAGTGAAGGTCCGTGAGATCGGCGCCCAGAGTTCCTATCTTTCACAGAACAGCCTCACCGCCCACTTTGGCATGGGTACGCACAGCGTGGCAGACTCTCTGGAAATCCGCTGGCCCAGCGGAACCCGTCAGGTAATGACGGCAGTCAAAGCCAATCAAATACTTCAAATAACTGAGGATGCCGGCTCAAACTGAGTTTGGCAAGAGGCCCGCGCACGCATGAAGCGCTCGCTGCTCATCTTCGTGAGCGTCGTCGCCCTGCTATTCGCTGGTATCGGCCTCGTCAAGAACCGGGGCACCGACCGTACCACCAGTGCAATTGGAGACGATAGCGAGCGGCGACAGAAAGTGGAGCGATTCTGGGATCTGTACCGACGCGCAACGGGATACCGGACTGAAGGGAAGCCCGAGTTGGCGGCACGAGAATACGAACTGACGTTGGAGGTTGACCCTAAACACGCAAACAGCCTGTACTACATAGGCAACATGTATTTCGCCCTGGGAAGGTTTGGCGGCGCAGACAGCGTTTGGCACAGATTGGTCGAGATAAACCCAAACAGTGTCCGTGCGCACTCTCGGCTCGGCGATCTGTTCCTGTGTCTCGACCATGGCTTGCTGGATATCGACCGTGCCGGTGCTGAGTTCTCGCGGGCCCACGAAATCAACAAGGCCGAAACCGGTCCTCTCATCAAACTGGGCCAGGTTGCTCTCCTGAGAAACGATCTGGATAGCGCACTTTATTTCTTCAGCACTGTGGTCGACGCAAACTCCGCAAGCTTCGAGGCCCAATTCTTCAAGGGCTATGTCGCGTGGAAGCGCGGTGATTGGCCGGCCGCTGTAGCCTCCTTCCTCGCCTCGGTTCAGGCACCCACGCTTCAGAAACCTGCGACCGATGTTTCACGCGAGGGTGACACAAAGTTCGGAGGCGCTCCGCTCCTAAGCAATCAGCAGGCTTGCAGCACCCTCGAGGCCTCCGTAGACGTCACGTTCCAAGGAGACAGCGCAAACATCTCCCGAGAGGCCGGCAGAAGATACCGCAGCCTGGATTCACTTATCACGGCGGCGCTCCGAAAAGGGGCGCTTTAGACCTCAGCCTTGCGCCTCCGTTCCGTGAGACGTCAATTTGAGGGTCATGAGAAACCCACTAATCCCAAAGATCTCGCCAAACTCAAGTTCTGAAGGCCTAGCCGAGTATTACAGGCTCCGCAGACGCCTGGCTATTGCGTTTACATCTCTTGTGGCCGTGACGCTAGTGGGGATTGTTGGTTTTTCTGTGATCGGCGGACAGGACACGACCATAATAGATGCTGTTTATATGACCATCATCACTCTCACCACCGTTGGATTCGGTGAGATTGTCGACATGACAAATCATCCAGCGGGCCGAGTCTTTACTATCATGTTGTTGGTAGGGGGTATGGGCATCGTAGCCTACTCTGTTCCACTGACGGCCGCTTTTATCATCGAAGGACAGTTGTTCCACCCCTTCGCGAGACGTCGCATGCAAAAAACGATAGCGCAACTCGAGGGTCACTTCATCGTTTGCGGAGATACCGCAGCTACCTCCTACGTAGCCGAAGAACTGACCAACACCAACCGTAGGGTGGTATTGGTGATTCCAGAGGAAGATTCTCTATCATCATACGACGACGCATTGGAAGGAGTTCCTCGGATAGTCGGAGATCCCAGTGATGACTCGGTCTTATTGAGTGCCGGGCTCTCCAGGGGAGCAGGCGTCGTCGCATGTATGGAGAGCGACAAGGACAACCTGCTCATCGTTCTGACCGCGCGCCGACTTGCACCTACCACCCGTATCGTCGCTGCAACTGCCCGAGCTGATACGGATGTCAAGCTCCGCGCCGCCGGCGCAGACGCTGTCGTTTGCCCGAACCGCACCGGCGGCATGCGAATGGCGTCCGAACTCATCCGGCCGCGCGTCGTATCCTTTCTCGACCAAATGCTACGGGATCGGAGCAGCCTCCGAGTAGAGGAGATCACAGTTCCCCGGGAAGCAGAGTCGATCGGTAAACCGCTAGAGGCATTGAAGATAGATGCTCTTCCAGGGGCTCTGCTCCTGGCCGTCAGGCACCCGAAGAACGGCGCCTACGAGTTCAAACCTCCTGCCGATTTGGCCTTGGAGCCAGGCATGACCCTGGTAATCATGGCGGACGCCGAAGCACGGTCGAAACTCGAGGAACAAGTCATCAGGGGGTGATAGAGGTCGCGATCTTGTGGAGAAAGGCGAAAAAAAGTAGTATTAAGCGCTATGCTACGACTCAAGGATATCATAGGTGGGCAGATTCTTAAGGCTGGGAACCGTAAGCGTCCCTCGAAGCCGCCTTGCTTTCCGGATCTCCCGAAAGACCCGCCGCCAGTCCGGCCAGCAGAACCCTGGTGCACCACAGGACCAGAACCGCGCATCCTCAAGGCTAGCCGTAGGGGCAAGAGGCGCTAGAGCGCTGCAATCACCTCAAAAAATTGGTTAATCTGGTCGTCGGTCGTAGAGACGTTGGGCGATATGCGTACGGTGTTGAGTTCGCTCGTCTTGAACGCCCGAAACACGAATCCGTGATCACGGTACATCTTATTGAAGACATCTGGGCTCTCTTTGCCCTTGATCTCCAGCGCAAAGAGAGAAGACGAGAGGTCCCACGAGTTGGGAGATCGCCAAACAACATTTCCCGACCTCTGTGCCCCGGCCCGGAATGCTCCCCATAATTCTCTGTATCGATCTTCTTTCACTGCTGTCCCTAATGCGAACTGAAAGTCTATCGCGTCGCCCAAGGCTAGCAGCGCGGGCAAATTACGAGTGCCGTAGTCTTCAAACACCCTAACCGAATCCTTCCAACGCTCCTGGCCCCACGTGACCCACATTGGCCGAACTCTGTCCTGCACTGCCTCGTGGATGTACATCATCCCCAATCCCTTAGGGGCCTGAATCCACTTGTGCGGACTGCCGCAATAAACATCAACACCAAGATCACGTACATTCACCTCGCGCATCCCAACGGACTGCGCGCCGTCAACCGCAACAATCTCAACTCCCTTGCTCCGCGCGAGTGCGGCAATTTGCTTAATGGGATGAAACAACCCGACCATGTTATCGATATGCGGTAGCACTAGAACTCGAGTTCTCGCGCTAATGTTCCGATCGTACAGATCCAGCACCTCATCGACCGTCACTCCAGGGATGTTGTCGATCGGGTGATCGAATCGCTTGACCGTAAACCCCTTTACCTTTGCATTGTGATACCAACAGACACTCGCACCGTCATGGTTGAGTGAACTGAACAAGACCTCGTCACCAGAGCGCAGATCCAGTCCGCCCGCAAGTGCGCTGAACCCCTCTGTAGTATTGTGTGTCAGAGCGATTTCTCCCGGCGAGCACCCCAACAACTCCGCGGATTTCTGCCGGACCCGTTCACGCGGCTGCTCCCATTCGCCACCCCACATGTAAGCCCAAGGGTTTTCCTCGCAAATGCGGAGATAGGCTACATGGGCTTCGTGCAC
>JAZDCZ010000290.1:0-6822 GCA_036679605.1 Gemmatimonadota bacterium | reverse complement strand
ACCGACGAACAAATGCAAGCCATCCGCCTCACGCCCGACAAATTCCACGGAGAGTGGAACTACACCATCCGCCCAAGAAGTAAATAGTTTACGTTATTTATTGACAGACGCTTAGGCGTCGACGCCACTGCAATCCTCGACGGGTTTACAGTCGCCGGTTCAACCGGCAATGCAGTATTCAACGATGGTGCGGCTCCGTCAATACTCAATTGTACGTTTGAGCGTAACGTGGGCTGGAGCGGTCCGGCGATGTACAACGCCGCGGCGAGCACTCCGACCCTGGTCGACTGTGTTTTTCGCGATAATATGACTGACACTGGTGGCTCAGTCTACAATGACAGCAGTCATCCGACTTTCGTGCGCTGCCTGTTCGACAAGAACATTGGCTGGTCTTTCGGTGGCGCAATGTACAACGCCAGCAGCAATCCCCTGGTGACGGGATGCACGTTCACGCGCAACCTCGCTGGCGACGGAGGGGCGGTAAGCAACTATTTGTCTAGTCCCATCCTAACCAACTGTGTATTCAGAGGCAACATAGCAGCAAGGGGCGCCGTTTTATCCAATTACAACACGAGCAATCCAACACTTACGAACTGCACATTTGCGGCAAACATGCTCGATGCACCGCCGTTCACTATAACGGAAGAAGGGGGAGCCATCTTCAACGATTCC
The DNA here is from genome assembly GCA_036679605.1 of Gemmatimonadota bacterium. Taxonomy (GTDB): domain Bacteria; phylum Gemmatimonadota; class Gemmatimonadetes; order Gemmatimonadales; family GWC2-71-9; genus JAZDCZ01. Next base: position 6,150 of record JAZDCZ010000290.1, on the reverse strand, counting down.
TCTTGTAGCGCAACGTTACGTAATTGCATTCTGTGGGCCCACGGCGTGGCTTGGAATCATGGAACAGGTCCAACCACGTTCACGTTCAGCGATGTGCAGGGTGGCGCGCAGGGCGTGGGCAACATTGACAGGGATCCCCAGCTGACGTCGCATGGGCGTTTGCGCGTAGGTTCGCCGTGCATCGATGCAGGCAGCAATGGCGCCGTGCCGCCCGATTCAACGGACTTGGACGGCGACGGTGATAGTTCCGAGCCGACGCCATTGGATATCGACGGGGATCCTCGGTTCGCTGACGATCCGAGTACGCCGGACACAGGAAGCGGCACGGGACACCTCGTGGACATGGGCGCGGACGAGTTCCGCGACACGGATGGCGACGGGCTTCCAGACTGGTGGGAAGAAAAGTACTTCGCTACTAGCAACGGCGCGGCCCCCTTGGCGGATGCTGATGGTGACGGGCTGACGACTCTGCGTGAGTACGAAGAGTACAGCAGCAATCCCGTGGCGGCGCCCTACTACGTGGACGGAGCGCACGGCGACGACAACTGGAATGGCCTGGCAATGGCCTTCGATCCGATCAGCAGCAACGGCCCCAAGCGTACAATCCAGGCAGCGCTCGACTTGGCCCGGGACGGTGACACGGTCCTTGTTGCGGCGGGTATGTACGGGGTGCAAGCCGAAAGCAGCTGCTGCTCGAGGCAGCAAACTCCGGGGTGCGACGATTGGGCCTGCGAGGCGGCAGTGGTTGCCATTAGCGGTTCGCGCTGTGACCCTTACTTCCCGTGGGAATCGCCGTGGGGATCGTATTGTGTATTCCTGGCGAACCAATTATGCGGTGGCTTGTGTAGATCGAAGGATACGAATCTTGACTATGACAGAAAATCCGTCGTTGTGCGGAGGTGCGACGTACCGGGGATTTGTGATGATCTGCAACCCGCGGTTATTGACTGCGGCAGCGGCGGTCAGGCGGTGGATCCTGAAGGAATCTTGGGCACTTTTGCGGTCTTGGAAGGCTTCATGGTGACCAACGGCAGTGTGTGGAGTGCGGGCAGTTATGGCGGTTCCAGATTGATGCTGAAAGATTGCATTGTAACAAATAACACGGCCACGAATACCGGTAACATGTTCGTCTACCTCAGCAGTTCCACATTTGATGAGCTGACGGTCGCGGCCAGCGCAGCGCCCGTGGGTGCGAGCGGCCTGATCGGATACAGCAATGTCCATCTGCGAGGGAATCTTTACGTCGCGGCCGGTATGCTAGTGTGGTGTCCCTAACAGTTCTTTGCTTTTGGCGATTTTCTCCAAGATTCGCTCGACAGGAGCACTCCATACGAACGGTTTCGGGTCATCGTTGTGGACATCGATAAAGTCTTGGATGGCCGCCTGCAACTGTCTGACGTTCTTGAAGCTCCCGCGACGAATACGCTTGTCCGTTATCTTGCCGAACCAACGCTCTACAAGATTCAACCAGGAAGAGCTTGTCGGAATGAAATGAATGTGGAATCGTCTGTGGCGTTTCAGCCAGCGGTAGACCTTGTCGTGTTTGTGTGTGCAGTAGTTGTCGACGATCATGTGTATTTGCATTCCGGAGTTCGTTTCCTTGTCGATCTTCCGCAGGAAGCGGAGGAATTCCTGATGCCGATGGCGAGGCATACATTCAGCAATGATATGTCCGGTAGCGGCATCCAAAGCGGCAAACAGAGTGGTCGTGCCGTTGCGCTTGTAGTCATGAGTCTGGCGTGCAGGAATGCCTGGCCGCAGGGGAAGAAGGGGTTGAGTTCGTTCGAGGGCTTGAATCTGACTCTTCTCGTCGATGCACAAGACGAGTGCTCGATCAGGAGGGTCAAGGTAAAGGCCGACAACATCTGTGAGTTTCTCAACGAATCGGGGATCCTTGCTGAGCTTGAAGGTTTCCAAGACATGGGGTTTCAACTCGCATGTCTTCCAGATGCGCTGAACCGCCATTCTGCTGATGTTTTGGGCTTTGGCCATGGAGCGCGTACTCCAATGGGTCTCGCCTGGCGGTGTGGTTTCGAGCGTAGCCTTGATGACGGCCCGCACCTTCCTTGCGGACAGCTTGGGTTTGCGACCTGGTCGGGTGGCGTCCTTTGCGATTCCTGCGATCCGTTTCTCAGCGAACCGGTTTCGCCACAACTGCACGGTTGGGCGAGAGATGCGGAGTTCGGCGGCGATGTCCTTGTTCTGCCAGTCCTCAGCAGCACGCAGGACAATCTGCGCTCGCTCGGCCAATCGCTTGGAAACTCGTCGACCATTGGCCGCCTTCTTGAGCGTCTTGAGTTCGTCCGCAGTCAGTTCTATGGGTGTTGCTATTCTCATAGTAGAGTATACCATGAGAATGCTCATATGGCAAGCGATTTATGGGACACCACACTAGAGGTCGAGTCGAGCTGGTTCTACGGCCCAGGCCACATAGATCTCAATACGAACAGTCTGCTCACCATCACCGGAGATGCGCCGGGCAACCCACCATCCGTCATTCGCAGCAATATCACCGGCACCGGCAACATCCAGATCGACATCGGCCAGGAACTGCGCATTGAGAACGGCGCCGTGGTTGATCTCAGTGGCACGGAGCCGGAGGCAGGCTGCAGCAACTGTCCGAGCTCGGATCCGAGTGGCTGGGGCACGATCACCATTGACGGATCGCTGATTGTTCGCGACTCGACGGTCCGCAACACCAACGTCGAGGTTACCCTGGCGGAGTTCGAGGGCGCTACCGGAATTATCAACAACGATATCCGGCTGGTGGAAGCCACGACGGGCTACGGCGGCCAGTTTTTCGTATCCGGCAGCAGCACCATCGAGTGCAACACCGTCGTTTCGGAGGGCGACCGCTACCTGGACCTCGACCCGGACCCGAGCATCCCCCTCGCGCAACGGCCGGTCATCTGCAACAACCGGTTCAGCGTGATCATCAAACAGGGGGTAGATAACACGCAGGGCACGGTACTGGAGTTGCGCAGCCACGACCACGATTGCGATCCTCTTATTGACAGCAACGGCTGCCCGTCAGGCGCATTCGAATTGTCCGGCGGCGATGGCTTCGACGTGGACATCAACACGTGGGTGCTCGAACAGTTGGAGATCCTTGAAGACGCGAAGCTGAACCTGACCGACCGCCAGGGCTTCGAATTTAATACGAACGGAGCACCTGAGACGGTTTATGTCAAGAATCTGATTCTGCATCCGGACGCGGTCCTCAATACCGCCCTGCAGCGGATGTACTACCAATCGATCGAGTACATTGACACCAACGGCCAGCCGATCGACGTGGATACGAACGGCGATCCGGTAGAGGACAACGGTAGCACGATTACGGATGTCCCCCTACTGGGCTTCTCCTTGGGCATCATCGCCATGGAGGACGACACGGAGTTTGCCGTCCGCGTGCGCACACGACTCAGAGATCCAAACGACCAACAGCCACCCGCCTGTGATCAGACCCCCTCAACCTGCTTGGAAGGCTTGATCACCCGCGAAGAAGGTCTGCTTCCAGCAGGCTCGACCAACGGCGTGATGGACATGCGCACGCAGGCAGATGATCGGCAACCGGCCACGTCCGTAGCGGCCAAAGGTGCCTTCGCCCGCGCCGGCGATGAGAACATCCTCGTGGCGTTCGAGTACAAGTTCGTGGAGGATCCCGGCGGCGACGCGGAGTTAGTGGTTTACCTCAGCGACGAGCCGGATGTGGGCGACAGCCTGGTGGAGTTAGCGCGCGTCCGCCCGCCGGCGGATGACCGTCCCGGTTCGCTGAGCAGTAGCGCGATGGCCGTCTTCCAGGGCACGTTCCCTCGGGGCCAGCTCAACTTCACACGCGGCACGTACGTGGAGTTGGAGCTGCGTGGTCAGGGCACACGGGTGTGGATCGACAACTGGGATCCTCAGATCGAATGCCTGAGTTGCGGCGACCTCAACGGCACGGGCCTGCTGGACAACGGGGACTTTCTGGTCCTCCTGTCGGAATACGGTAGGGACACCGCCAGCCATGGCGGAGGCGCTACGGCGCACTGCCTTGACGTCGGGTTCAACAACGACGGCTACGTGGATCTAGGCGACCTCATGGCGTGGGACGCGATTCTCAGCGGGTCCCTCCAGGCGAACAACTTCTGCGACACGCCGTTCGGCGCCGGCCGGCGGGCGGCATCCACCAACGGAACCGTGACCTTGCCGCCGCCGAACTCGCTGTTCGTGGCGGGCAAACCGGGAACCGGGGGAGATCAGCAGGATTTCCTGTACACGATTCAGATGGCCGGCACGAACGGCACGTGTGGCGGCGCGGCTCAGGCCCCGGCCAGCGTCGAGGGGCTGGGGGGACATCGTAACAACGGGCGTCTCGTGCGCGACGCGGCGGGCGAGATCTACCAGTTGCACACGCTGCAAGGTCTGGTGCGGTTGTCGGACGGCGCGCAGATCATCGAACCTGGTGCAGATCTTCCCGTACAGAGCGCCCCGTCGCTGACGGCGTCTGTAGGCATTACGGAATCGGAAGGCGGCAATTACGCGGGTGTGCCGCTGGGGGATGCGGCATTTGATCCTACCGATGACAGCGTGGTCTTCGTGGTACCCGTTCTGGTCAGCAGCAGCGGGTTCCGCTACCGGGCGGCGGCCAAGCTGAAGCTTCTGGGCGGGGGTACGTACGTGGTCGAGCGGCTCTACGGGAAGAATCCACACACCTACTCGACGATTGAACCGGTAGAGGATCTTGGCGAACTGATTGGGTTCGTCTACGAACCCGACCGGCAACGCCTGCGGGAGATCGAGGTTGACGCGGAGGGCAAGGTCTACGTGACCAGTGCCCAAGAGGTCGGCGCGAATGACTGGGTCCTGGTGTATGACGAAGCGCTGGGCAACGCGTCGGAGCGTGCGATCGACATCAGCGCCGAGGTGGCAGGACCGACATCCCTGTTGGTGTCCTCGCTCGACGACAAGCTCTATCTCTCCTCATCGGTGAATGCGTCCAGTAGCGGCCTGACGCGGGTGTACCGCTACACGATTGACCGGGGTGCGGGCAACCCGCCGGATCTGACGTTGGATGGTCACCTGGCCATCGACAATCCCACGACGAACGGGTTCAACAACTACAACAATGGTCCTTGTGGTCACGTGGCTTCGGTGACTTCCATCCAAGAGGATCCGAACGACGGGACGTTGTACGTCGTCGGCTTCACGGCGCCGAAGGTTGCCGACGATCTTTCGACGACGGACCCCCGCTACGGTCAGCTCTTCGGAACCGAATCGTCGATGCTGGCGACGCCGACGCTGGCGGTGATTCCGGCGAGCGTGAACGGGCCGGTGCTGCCGGGCGACAGCAATCCGGTGCCGGCGGCGCCGATCAACTGCGACACCTTGTCGCTGCCTCTGTCGGCCGTGTTCGTGCCCGGCATCGGCATCTCCGGCGACTGCGATAATGATGGCGATGTCGACGCAGCCGATTACGCATGCTTCGTCAACTGCTTGGCCGGACCCGCTGTTATTGTTGCGTCGGCCTGTACACCATTCGATTTCGACAGCGACCAGGATGTCGACCTCAGGGACTTCGCAGCATTCACGGTTATTGGCGCATCTCCCGTTCCCGGCGACTGCGATCATGATGGCGACGTGGATGCGGGTGATATCAGCTGCTTCGTAGGCTGCTTGGTTGGCCCGGATCAAGCTCCACCGGGCGGGTGCGCATCCATCGACTTCGATGGGGACAACGACGTCGATCTGGTTGACTTCGCCGCATTCCAGGCCGCATCCTCCGGAGCGTAGCAGACCATCAAGCAGGGTCGGTCCCACCGTTTGCGCGGGTTCAGCCGGGCTAGCAGCCTGTCGGACTTGATGTCATTGGGCGTTTGATAACCGGCCAGGGATGGGTCAGACGATTTGGAGGGAAAATAGCCTCTTGAAGTTGTACGCCAGACACACGAGACCCCAGTCGCCGCTGACCTTCTCGAATCCACGCAGCAGGGTCTGCCTGTATCCCATCACCTGCTTGATGATCCCGAAGACCGGCGATGTCAGTGGGCGAATGAAAACGGTTCTCCCGCACATTTGGTGATTTCCTCAAGGGATCGCCGATCGCCGGACGTATCTGTTGGGAATATACCATGCCTGTGGCATGATCACTGCGTCGCGGGCGGTACGGAT
>JAZDCZ010000289.1:0-140152 GCA_036679605.1 Gemmatimonadota bacterium | reverse complement strand
TGTTTCATGGGCCAGCCTCCTGGTTCTTGGGCCTCAAGAGCCCGTCCTTTGATATTGGGAACCTCTACAAGGTATCCCGCCATCGGGAGGTTGGCCTTCTCATCTCAATCTCGGTGGTGATTGTGCCGGCCTACGGGCGGGCGGTGGCGCAGGGCAGCCCCATCTGCGGCATGCCGATCATCGAAGTCGACAGCGCCAGGCACACCATCGTGATGAAGCGCAGCCTGAGCCCGGAATTCGCAGGGAGTATCTCGCTGCCCGCGGAGGAATCCGTCGGCGTGTCAAAGTGGCAGCTGACAGTGGCGTTGTCTGACTGATGCTCCATGCGGCTCAGCGCCAGGGGTTTTGGGTGCTGTAACGGGCCAGCCGGGCGGCGAACTCGCGATCGTCAGCCGTGACCCACACCCCGTCATGCATGTGAAACCCCAAATGCGGCCAGGCGAGCATGCCCTAACCAGTCATCGGTCACCAGCAGATGGAGTTGCGGGTGCCAGTTTGCCAGGGAGCCGTGGGTCTGGATCGATGCGACAATGCCGGCCATAGGCTCCGCTCACCCACGCTCGTCCGGATGAACGCGGTGATGATACGCGCGGCAACCCGAGAGAGGTCGTCAAGCAGGGCGCCGTTGTAGAGCGACTACGGCCTGATTAGTAATGCCGCCACTAGCGCCACGATGTAACGGACATGTCCCAATTTGGCAGAGAACAGAGATCCAACCCGATCGATGATCAGTCTAGCACTTTCGCAACTCGCTCTGGGCACGCGCAAGCTGGGGAAGGCACGTGCCGCAGAGGGCGCAGATCCTTGCACCCACCGCTACGGTCTCGCTCACGAACCAAGAGTGACGGGTCACCCTCCCAAGGTCAATCTATTTCTTTCTTCTGGCGAAACAAGTTCGTGGGAATTGGCGCACCCGCAGCTAACCAGCGTGCGATTTCGAACGTACCAACCTTGCGCGTCAGCAGCCGCTCATGCGCGATCTCAAACCCTCCCGCACCGCTTAATGAGGGAAGCCGGATCTCTCGCAACAGCACAAGGATCTGTGGAGTTCCCTCAGGTCCAGGAATCGCATTCCAGATGAATCTCTGGGAGGCAAGATTGAACCAGGAGTGGCCGGCCGAGATCTCGTCGAAGGGGCCCATCTTTCGTAGATGCTCGAGAGCGACAGTAGACGATCTGTCAAGTCCGACTCCGATGGTCACGAAAGACATTCCCAGCGAGTCTGCTGTCGCGGCGATCAGACGTCGAATGTCGCGGACGGCATCCGGCATCCACGGCAGATTAGACCAACCGCAACTCTTTCTCCCGATGTAAACCATAGCGATTTCCGTCCCGCTCACAATTCTTGCCACTTCAGGCCTGGGTATGGTTACTCCCCCATTTGCACCAAGGGCAGTTCCGCGTGAACGATCAGCCTGCCCACTGCTAATGCCGTAGGCCAAACCAAACGCTATCACAGCGCCACCGATGTTAATCAATCGCTTCGTCGTCATCTTCTACCTCCAGCACTGCGATGGATCAGCATGCGCGGAAACGGGTCATGCTCCGTGGTTATGAGGGTCTCTCCTCTTGCTGCAAGGAAAAGGGCTTGCGTAGCGCGCATGTAGGCCCCCTTTCCATTGGATGCATCTATCACGTATCGGTCCAAGTTCACAAATTCGACTTTTCCTAGAACCCCTTCCTTTGTCCGAAGCGCAAGGTCCAAGACGATGAACTTTCCAGCTGCGACAAAATTCCGAGGGAAATGGGAACCTTCATCCGACACGGTGATGGCCATGGACTTTTCAGTGGGGCGTTCTTCAATGTCAAATAGCAACCAATCTTCTATGCTCGTAACCCATAACGGTTTGCCTTCAGGCGTCCACGCGTGGATTTCTGGGAAGTAGCTGGCCGCGAACGCAACCACTTGAGCGTCCGTTGCGCATGCGATGCGGCCCCGGCGCATTGTTGTGAATTCGAATTCGGCGCCGTCCATCCTGTAAATGTCGCCAAATGAGAGCGTGAACTCACCGCCGGAGCCGAGCCGGTGGATAACTTTACCTCCGGAGCCCAGGTCCAGCCCATGGACAAACACGATGTTCCCAAGTGTACAGAGATCAATGACGCCAAACTGTAGATGTAGGGTCTGCCGGTACACCAACGAATCGCCCAACCAATCGAAAATGTGAATGGCATTCCGATCCGCGACGTATATATGGTTGTCGTCATCCACGTCCAGGGCGCTCGGCGCCCTGAACTCACCGGGACCCAGGCCATACTGTCCCCCCGTGGCCAGGAGCTCACCATCCGTGCCATAGACCCGCAACTGGGTCATTCTAGAATCCAATATTACGATTTCACCGGTCCGCATGATGGCAGCGTCCTCAATCCGTCCGAACATGGCTGTGTCCGCCCCTTCCAATACTCCTACACTAATCGTTGTGCCCCGAGACAACTCCTTGCTGGCAAATCGGATTGCGCCGATTGGTGGCTTCTCGAGGCTCTTCGATATAATGAAGCCGCGATCAACCTCCCTCACTATCGATTCGTCGTTTGGGTGGTGGATTATCTTCTCAATTGTAGCATCCGGCGCGCAGCCTAACAGGTAGATTGCTACAACCGCTGCGCATCCTATTACTCCCGGGCGCGCAACATGCGCTTGCTGCGAATGCGCCGACGCTCCTACTTTCGCGCTCATCATTCACTCGCTCAGTGAAGGTGTGGGGAACTACTCTTTGCGCAAGTCATAATAGCGGACCCATATGCGCGTGGAAAGACTTCGTTTCACATATTCTACCATATTGTCGCATATCAACAGGAGTTGTCGCATACTCGTCTCGTCCCACCACTATGCAAGTGACCATAGCGTCGCATTCGGGGTGTGAGTGACGTAAAATTTGCATTGACACACCTCGTTGCCAGTACATACTATCATCGTCGTCTAGTGCCGCACTGTTGCGGTTTGTCCGAACATCCACTTCACGGAGGTACAAATGGATTTGCGTAGAAACTTCAAACGGCTCGCGTTGGTTGTGGGGTTCGCTGCCTTAGGCTCAATAACTGGCCTCACCAAGGTTCCTAAGGCGGAGGCGGTGGACTGTAATTTGTTGCGGTGTGATTTCGGTTCGTGCGTCAGCGGATTTAATTTTTGCGAGTCGGCCGGGGCCGGGTGCACAGAGGTACGGAGATGCGACGTTGACTAGTTGTTAACCGAGCTATCCACATTTACGGAGCCGGGCCCGAAGACGGTTCCGTAGTGTGGATGGTTTAGTGGAGAGCTAACGTAGTCACGTACATTATCTCAGCTAAGCGACTACAACGTTATGAGGGTGACTCAATGCCTCGGTTTCCGACTTTGGGAATGCATCTTCTTTGAGGTGGAGGTAGCGTTTGGTGTATGTGCGTATTCACTAGCTTCGCGAGGAGGCATCCTGGTACCTCGGACGAACAGTACTGTAGTGGAACTCCTTGGAGCGATGCGGGTCACATAGGGGATATTCAAAGGGAGCCGGTGGTGCAGTTTCTCTCGTACGAACTTGCGGATGTACCGATATGACAAGCGGAAGGGCTGGCACGAGACCGCGGCGATTCGTTGATACAGCCTTGAACGTGATACTTGTGTGCGTTGGGGCCGTCCTGCTATTTCACCCCAATGGCTTGCTCGGCAGGTCAATTGCACAATGGCATCGAGAAAGGGAAGCAAGGTTGATCGTCAGAGAAAGCTGGCCACGCCTGCTTGAGATGGGACGTCCTGTGCTGTCGGGCACAAGTTCTGTGTTGCTTGTAGAGTTTGCGGACTATGAGTGCCGCTTTTGCCAGGAACAGCATGAGCGCATGGAGCAATGGAAAACTGAAAGCGATAACCCCAGCGTAATATTCATCCATTTTCCCCTACGTTCTCTCCACCCCCGCGCCGAAGGAGCAGCTCTTGCAGCGCTGTGCGCTGAGCAGCAGGGACGGTTCCTTGCAATGCATGATCATCTGATGGAGTCGGACAAATGGGTAGACGACGGCAATTGGGTCAGAGACGCTCGCGAGATCGCAATTCGTGATCTCGATCGATTTACCCAATGTCTGATAAACCCAGAGACCCGCGCACAACTAGAAGCAGAAGTTCGTCTAGGAAGACATCTTGGAGTCAGCGCAACTCCGACTTTCGTCTCTCTTGAGGGGATTCATGCGGGGATGCTTTCAGGCGAAGACCTGGAGGGTCTTGTCGGTTCTTACCCGTCCAAACGATGGCGCCCGACGATCCTCTTGCTGAATCAACAAGACCAGCTACGGGATGCACGGAACCTTGTTGTGGAGAGCTATTCTGAGAAGGGTCAAGCTAGCGAACAACGTTGGGCCGTCCACTTGAGGGCCGGAAGTGTTGTTGCATGATCCACTTGCCTGAGCGAATACCCGTGGCTGCCGCCGTGCTTACATGCCTTCTGCTACCTAGTACCGCCACTGCCCAGACGATCCATGGCGTGGTTTATCTTGCCGAATCCGACACCTTGATAGAAGGTGCCACCGCCCAATTGATCGGACCAGACGGCATAGCACAGCGGCTAGTTGTAACCGGCCGGGACGGAGCGTTTAGAATACAGGCACTCGGGGTTGGCAGATACACTCTCCGCGTACGTCGCATCGGATATAGTCCGCAGTACGTTGCGTTCACATTAGGCGGGCAGCAGGCCATCGAGCTACGTGTCAACCTGGCCCGTCAGGTTACATTGCTCGAGGGAGTTACGATCTTCGGTGAAACAGCGGAAACCCCGGAGCAACGGGAATTTCTTTCACGTAGAAACCTCAAGTGGGGTTACTCGTTCAACAAGAAGGAGATAGAGCAGCTGCACCAGGGAACCGCCAGGGATGTCGTAGTTATGCAAGTACCATTAATGAGGGCGAGACTGCGGTGTTCCCTCATCTATCTCGACGGAAGGCCATTGAGAATAGACTTGGGTGAGTTTCCGCTCGACTGGGCCTACGGGATTGAGGTGTATAAGAGCTACATCGACATACCTATCAAGTATCGTGACATAGCCAGAAGACGTCGCCCCTGTGGAGCCGTGCTGCTGTGGAGCACTACAGTTGGGAACAAGTAGCTTGCTAACTGACGGTGCCATCCCGCATCGTGTGGTTGGGTTCGAAATCAGAGGCATTATCAAACGTTGCAGATCGAGGGATGATCAAACGACGACCTTTCAATCCGTAGTTTGACTCTGTCCTACCTCAATTCCTTTTCTGAAAGTCACGCCAGCTCGGACGAGGGAAACAAGATGTGGTCACCTGAGACTGCGTCAGCGTTCCTGTGCGAGGGGGTGTCAGAGATTTTGTGTTTGCGATTCATATTCTGTATTTGAACAGAGGAGGCAGGTATGGCAAACGAACCGAGACTGAGTCTTTGCAACGTGATGTTTCCGCAGAGATTTGAGCGACGCTCAAGTGTTACAGTCCGACCTCTACGCGTACTTCGTGCGGTACGACATCAAACGGACCCATCAGGGAAGCAGTGTCAGAGCGCGGTCACACGATGTGGACATTTGCGGACAGTTGACCGCCGGGTGGGAAAGGAAGGTCGGGGTAGCACAACCGTTTCGCAGGGAGAATCTGTCAAATCAGGTCTTGGCCCGTACAATTTACGCGGTTAGACCAATCACCGGCATTTGAGAACAGCATGCTCCGAAACTTCTAGAACGTGATCAGCCGAAATACCATATCTCCGGGCGAACGATAACAGTGTAACGTCGAAGTCACTTGTCGATTCAATCCCATTCTGTAGCGCGTTCGCGATCATTGGTGAAACGAGCCTCTTGCGCAACCGACAAATGGCAGCGGCATCAAGACCTATCACGCGGCCCGCAGCACCGACAGGTATACATGTGGATTCTCCAGCCAGTGTGATGTAGAGTAACATTATCCAATCGAGTAATTCCTTTGGGCTTGGAATGCGTAGGCCGGCCCACGAACGCTCCAGCGTGCGGAGGCTCACCTCCATTGAATAGGCTAAAGAACTCACGTTTGGAGACACTTGTCCTGCATCACCAAGCTCGCGGATTGCCAGCCGGATATAGGTAGATACCCTATTGGGCAATTCGGGAAATAGTGCTCCAAAGATGCTCCCAATGTGCTGTAGCGGAATCCTTCCTAGCAAGACCCGCATCTGGTCATAAAGTCGTGTTGCTTCCTCCGGATCCTCAAACTGCAATTTGATCCCAACTCTGTCGGGCCAGCGGTCGCAAAGTAGCGACCCGATACCCGGTCGAACAGGAGCATATAGAAGAATCGGTGCCGTCGGACAAGCTTCGATAATCGTGCGAATGGTTGACTGCGAACGCTTGTCCCAAGGAGCAAGATCGTACACCACTGCATCCCAACCGCAGGCCTTCCGGTGGTGCATAGACTCCCAGCCGATGTTTACGGCCTCACCGCCTATGTCCCCGACCGCGCGCGTGACAAGCTCCCGTGGATTTCCTTCGCTGATGCAGCATCCGAACTGTAATGGGCTATCGGGGCTCACTAGCGTCTGCATTTTCAAAAGGCTCTCTTTCTAAAGGATCTTCGGATTCTCGTCTTGATCCGCCCCTCGATACTGCCCCGCCCTTCGTAGCCCCGCAAAGCCTCCGCCAATTCCATAAACACATCTTGAACGACATCCTTTGCCTCCTCACGTGACTTGGTCAGTCTGTGCTAGGCCGAAAACCACGTCGCCGAAGCGCTCGAAGAATTCCGTGATCGCCTCCAGCTCGCCCAACCGCGCACGGGGCAGGAAAGTCGGCGATTCGAACCGGTCAATTCTGCCCATCACGGCCAGCGACGTCGCTATGGCACCTCTCGAGCCTCTATACTACAGTGGCCACGAAGGAGCAAAAGGTCACATCGGTGGGTTACCCGGATCATAGATCCCCTGTCTTCAAACCTTTAGCTGCACTGTACCGGCGACCGGCGAATCGACGGAACCAATGCCAATTCGTATCCGACTCCAATGCCAATTCGTATCCGACTGGAGGACGGCAATTGTGCTTCCAGCTTCGGGTAGGTGTAATTTGGGGGGTTCGTACCGGCTCCGTTAGTGCTTTATTGGGACATCGTACGTAGTTTTTGGGACATTTGGCCGGGTTTTCTGGACTGCCCCCTGTTTTCAGGACCACTCAGATTGGGACAAGTTGAAATTTCCGGCCCTCTCTGGGAAGAAAGCGCTATCTCACACTGGATCTACTGACCCACAACGCCTATCAGATTGTGATCGAGGGGGAGAACTATCGCAGTCGGGAACGCTCCGGCCAACGCAACCCCACGTCGGCTGAAGGCCCTAACCGAAGGAGGTCCTGGGTAAGAAACTTCAAGCCAGCGTACGAAACTGTGCGAAACCTCGCATCCGGCACGACCGCGAAGATAACGTACACACAGTATCGTATGCATTCATCACGGCCTCGCGATAGGTGGGTAAAGGCCGTGAGAATAGGTGGGTCATCCTTGTGAGAACTGACAGATTGGGACGGTCAGTAAAGATCGGGTCACTATCTCTTCAGATGTGAGAGACGGAACAACCCACTACGCGGTACGTCCAACGGCCTACGGGCCCATATCTTCGAGAAAGGTGCGATTAAGTGCCAACACTACGATCGTGACTGCCCCATCCTCACCAAGTTCTATACCGTAAGGAACCCCGGCGATTACATGTAAAATCTTCAAAGAGGTTGCTTTGGTGATCGCTAGCGTCTTGCCTGAGACATCCGCCAACAGATAGTGGAAGACCCGATTGTCATCAGAATCGTAGGCTTGGAATTGAGCCAGGTAATGTGTCTCGTCGATCGAGTACAACCTCGTTAGCAAGATTTGTTGTTTTGCCCAACTGGTGACCTGAACTGCCTTTGACACGTTCGACGATTCGTCGTCATCCGGCCACTCCAGGGGTTTGTACCACAAACCCCCGATGTCTGTCCACCACTCTTTCCCGCTGCTCCGCTCATAATGGTGAATGCGATTGGAACTGTATGAACCGGACACCACTATGTCTCCAAGAGATGCGAGTACAGTGCCGCTAAACATTTCCTCCCAGTGGTGCTTCGGTTTGGGTACTGGTCGATATGACGCCACGAGGCTGCCGGCGAAATCATACTCGTGCACCCCACGATCTTTTGTTAGCAGATCTGGAGACGAAGCTACGGTATTAAGTCGACCCGTCAGCACAATCCCCTGGTTTCCCTCGATCGAGCCTACACTGTACAGCTTGCTACCTCCTACATACCACTCCGATATCGTGCGCCCCGTGGAATCGCGAATCGACACCACACGCCGCGTTTCATCCAGCACCGCGAACCGCTCGTTGGCGAGAACAGTGCCGCTCATGGGTCTACGAAATTCACCAGGTCCATCACCACTGCGACCAATGGTTCGGATCAGTTTGCCGGCGTAGTCGAATACCTTGAGGTTCGCCTGCATGACGTCGAACACTATGAATTGCGAGTCGACGACAAGCAAATCACCGGCGGTGCCAATTGGGTCGTCGTAGCTGGGGTATAGCCGTATGTGGCTTTCAGCCCGCAGTAGACTTGCAAGGGGCAACAAATCCGAAGACTCTCGCCACGTACCCTGCGGTGAGTTCTCCGAACCGCACGCAGACAGGTACTGAACCGTACATAAAAAGAGAAGCCTACGACAGGAGCGTGATAGCATCTTCATAACCTCCACTTATGTCCATATGCCGTAGAATGAATTGTGCACCGAATCCAATTTCTGTAAAACTTATTTCTCTGGCCTGCCTAATCCAGCCCCAATTGGGACAGACAGCTACTGAAGCTTAGATTTCGCATTCAACATGACGGCGACTGTACTTCACTCTGGTCATATTGAAAAGCGACCACCTGCATGTCACACATCCACCGGAGCGGACGGCCAGAACGGGTATGCCCCTCCCAGGACCCAGCCCCTACTCAATGTTAGGTCGACAATCAGCAATCATTCCCTGGATCTTGCGAACAGGGCGGCCCATCCGGCATCCAGGAGATGGCGTAGTTGCTAGCGTGCGCTGTCTGCGGAGTAAACAGCAAGAGAGCCGCTAGGATGAAACCGACACTCATAATGGCAGTACTTAGCCGTGATTTCTTCGTTGATGTCTTCATCTTGTCCTCCTGTTGACTGAGAATTGTTGAGGGAGACTGAACTACGAGGGAGGGGCAGCATGTCTTGTTCACAACGCCTCTGACGATTCCAAGGAATGCGCTAGCGCAGCGAGTAGTTGCGAGATGCGAAAGACGGAAGACGTCGAACTCGTTCTGTCATCAACGAATAGAATGCGGCTGGAATCATCAACGAGGAGAATCAACGGCTCACGGCGAACTCCGAGCGCTCTTAGCAACTCCCGGTCTGGATCGAGTAATGCATAGCGTTGTATCCTCGTGCGATTGAAATACTCGAGAAAAACCTCCTCTTCACGACCGCTGCCTATTATCACGCTGAGTAGAGTAGGGAATCGATTTCGGATAACCGACAACTCTAGAGAGA
This sequence comes from Gemmatimonadota bacterium, assembly GCA_036679605.1. Classification (GTDB taxonomy): domain Bacteria; phylum Gemmatimonadota; class Gemmatimonadetes; order Gemmatimonadales; family GWC2-71-9; genus JAZDCZ01. Next base: position 130,681 of record JAZDCZ010000289.1, on the reverse strand, counting down.
AACTAGCGCACGGTAAACAATCGGCCATGCCAGCAAGGATTATCAGTGTGTTGCGACCCTCTATGTGTTTTCGAATGTTCAACTCAGTTCCATCCAAAGCATTGACGGTTACTGGCGGAAGCGTTGTGCCTAGCAGTCGAGACACTTCGTCTGATTGCGTAAATTGCAAGCCATGCGGTAACCACACCCTACGAGCTTGCAGTGCCGAAATCACCATGACGGTGGTTGCGAAGATGGCACCGAATACTCTCAGTTTGTTCCTCATTATTTCCACCCTCCTGGCCTGCATTGGCGTGGATCGTGCTCAACATAATCTTAGAGCGCGGGTTTTTCTTGACAAGCCAAGAACGTTGCATATCTGCAAGTTTCTGATAGTTACGATTCTGCAAGGTTTTGACAGCGGTTCTCAGAAGAGCTTTCCGTGTGGCAAACGCAGGCACAGTCCCTTCGCCGGCACTTCCATAGTCGTACCGCTCGCTGCTGTTCCTCTTTTGTTACATACCCTCCGACACGAAGGGCCTGCTCGAGCACCCACTCCCACGCAAACAGTCGACGTGCTTCGACCACGGACATGGCAAGATATTTCCGCGAGTGGCGCTGCAGAGTTTGCATTGACATCCATGTTTGCGGAGTCTTCGCCGCAAGGTGAACGGCGAGTCTGGCGACTGCCCGCCATCCACATGCAGTAAAGGGACCATGGTCGGCGAATGTCCGACTATAGCTGGCGATGCTTCGCGGGCTCGGACTGGGAGGCTCAGCTAATGCAAGATGACACTGCTCGCTCGCGAACGCCTGCAATCGATTGACTCCAAGACGTCGCTTCAAGAAAGCGGTCACAACGTCGGACGTTGGGTTGCGTCGGCCCTTTACTGATCGGAGAATCGCACTCGGCGTAGCTCTTGCGGTCGGCTTATCTACGCGATCGATTGCTAGTCGCGTCGGTTCTGGAGCCACGAGACGAATCAATGATTCTGTCTCTCCGTCACTTCTTTGCACAACCACACACGGCACGGCCCACGGCCACCATGTGTTTGCCAATCCAAGTGATGCCAGCGAGCGAAGGACATTGTCGCCATTTGCATACAGGATTGAGCCCAGTTCTGGCCTATACTTATTCGTGCCAACTACAGCCCGAACAGATTTTACGTCTTGATAAGGCGGCACCAGCAGATACAAGTCCGCCAACATGCGCTGGACGTCTCGGTCACTCTGTTGGGACATGCTGCCTGCCACGCGCGCATCCGCTGACCCTAGAGCAAGGGCCCATCATACATCTCGACAAGTTGTGACGGCAGTCTTACATGGCGGATGGCTGCTCTGGCAACGCGCCGCGTTCCCAGTCCATCAACGGCGGCCACGCCTCCACGGAGGCACCACAGGCTCTATACTACAGTGGCCACGAAGGAGCAAAAGGTCACATCGGTGGGTTACCCGGATCATAGATCCCCTCCATCCGGTCACCCGGTCGTCATTCTACATTCCCGAACCCCCGAAACAGATCGTCGACTGTCCACGCTATGACGACCCGCTCGCTCGCCTCCGCCATTTGGAGGAACTTGTCGCTAAACCCGCTCACCGACACGAACAGCAGTGGCGCCTCCGGTTCGAGGGCCCGGCGAGCCCAGGCACCATGCTTGCCGCTCGCCGCGACACGCTCCAGATCCCTCAAGTGCTTGATGAAGGCGCGTGATCCCATCGGTCGCCGCCGGTGCTTGATAGCGCCGGAAAGGATCCGTCCATCCGTGAGTTCGCAGGCGACGTCGATCTCGAGCGCTTTCCTGTTTCGGTCTTGTCCCTCCCATCGTCCCCACTGACGCACGATCGGAAGTCCCAGCTCCGTCTGATGCCGGTAAGAGGCCTGTGCAACAACCCGCTCGAATACGAACCCCATGTGCGTCTGAAACATGGACTCTAGCGGTGTCCTCCAGAGTTCCGCGGGCTCCGTCACCTCGAGTGCGGTCTCGTAAGGTGCTACCAGCGAGTAAAAGAACGCCACGGCTGGATCGGCGATCCGATAGAAGAACGGTGTCGTCCGGCCGGCCCCGATGTTCCGCCCCTTGCGGACGTATCCCAGTTCGATCAACTGCTCGATGCGGTGCCTGAATCCCTTGTCGACTTGTAACCCCGTTCTCTGACCGATCTCGCTCAGTCGCGTGCGCCCGCTTCCAATTGCTATCAGGATCGCCCGGTACTTGGCGACATCGATGAGCCCCTCTTCTTGGTGGAGCGCCGTCTCGATCTGGAGCCGGATCTCACCCCTGGGTGAAAGCAACAGGTCCTGCACATTCTTGCCGACCAAGCATCCAGCCTTTACCGACGCCAGGTAGCGTGGCATACCGCCAAACGCACCGTAGACGCGCAACTGGTCCTGGTGATCGTAGGTCGGCACCATGCGGGCGGCATTCCAGTAGTCAAACGGTGTGAGTTTGGCTTGCCAGTCGAACCGTCCGTAGAGTGGTGACCCGCCGTGAGCCAGCGCGCCGAGCGTGCTAACCGCAGACCCCGATAGCACGACGAGTACTTGCCGGCGGGCGTCGATTCGTTCCCAAACCGCGTTGAACTCAGAAGCCACCTCACGGAGCCCGACTTCATCGTTAGCCAGGTACTGGACCTCGTCGAGCACGACCACAATCGGATTGTCGGGCTTGAGGGATACGAGCATCCGGAAGACGGTGCGCCACGTGGGATAGTCATGCGGTTCCAGTTCGACGCCGGCCCACCGAGCGGCCTCCCCGACGAGATGTCGGCGATTCTGTTCCGGCGTGGTCGCAGAAGCGGTGAAGTAGAACACCCGCTCCGGCGACCAGATCCTGGTCAACAGGAACGTCTTGCCGACACGCCGTCGGCCATACAGGAGAGCGAGCTTGGGTGCCCCGGCGTCAGCGAGCCCCTTGAGTTCTCGGATCTCCTGTTCACGATCGACGATCTCTCTCATGTTCTCCGCGCGATGCCTGCCACATTTATGGAGATATTATACTATAGTAGTAGTATACTATAGTATAATGCTTCCATAGTTTGACGTTATGCCACAGCACCTTGAACTCGCTGTCGCCCGCGAATGGCGAACTCGGCCGGGACCTACCACAGATAACTTGATTTTCAGCATCGCATACGCCATTTTGAGTCTAATTATGGCATTAGTGCCTCGATTTTTCGTCCTTCCCCAGCAGAGCTTCTTTCTGTTCGGCCCGCGCGGCACCGGGAAGTCAACCTGGCTCAGGTCGCAGTGCCCCGGCGCGTTGTTTGTCGATCTACTCAAACCCGACGTGTTCCGGCGGCTAAGCGCGCGACCGGAGCGGCTGTCGGAGCTGGTTGCCGGATCCCCTGGAAGTCACACCGTGGTGATAGATGAGGTGCAGCGAATACCGGAACTTCTGAACGTCGTCCACGACCTGATCGAGCAACAGAGCGGCAGGCGGTTCGTGTTGACCGGGTCGAGCGCCCGCAAACTCCGTCGCGGAGGAGTGGATCTGCTCGCGGGAAGAGCTGTCATGCGTACCCTACATCCGTTCATGGCGGCCGAGTTACCCGGGTTCAATCTGGAGAACGCACTCGAAACGGGATTGCTACCGCTCGTGGTCGATGCAAAGGACCCGGCCGATGTGCTGAGCGCATATGTATCCCTCTATCTCGAGGAAGAGGTCCAACGGGAAGGCTTGGCGCGAAGCCTCGGCGCGTTCGCACGGTTTCTCGAAGCTTTGAGCTTCTCACACGGCGCCGTCTTGAACTTGAGCAACGTGGCACGTGAGTGTCAGGTTGGGCGCCGCACCGTACAGGGATACTTGGAAGTCCTGGAGGACCTGCTGCTGGGCTTCAGAGTACCGGTGTTCACAAAGCGCGCGGCGCGCAAAACCACGGTCCATCCCAAGTTCTATTACTTCGATGCCGGAGTGTATCGTTCGCTCCGGCCCAGCGGTCCGCTGGACAATCCGGAAGAGATCGCCGGCAGCGCATTGGAGGGGTTGGTAGCGCAACATCTGAGAGCATGGATCGCCTACTCCGGCACCCGCAGCGAGCTGTACTTCTGGCGAACCCGCGCCGGCACGGAGGTAGACTTCGTGATCTACGGGGACAGCGGTTTCTGGGCCGTCGAAGTCAAGAACACTGCCGTGGTCCGGAACAGAGACCTGCGCGGGCTGCGCAGTCTCGCAAACGAGTACCCTGAATGCGAGCCGGTCCTACTCTACCGCGGCAAGGACAGGCTCCGGATCGATGGCATCTGGTGCATACCCGCAGAGGAATTCTTGAAGCGGCTGCACTCGTCACCCGTGCATTCCATGGGCAAACCCAGGGTGGATCTGGCTGACCGGGACGCGCTCTATAGGATGATGGAAGAGTCTTAATGGTGTTCGTCGTGGACACCGGCACCGCCTTGGTCGTAACTTGAATGTCGACTTTATGGCTGCGAGGGGACCAGGAGGACTCGTGCCGAACCGATCACAGGACTGGTTCGCGCAAGCGAAGCGCGATCTCGAACAGGCGCAGGCGTCACAGCGAGACGGTCGGCACGAGTGGGCGTGCTTTGCGGCGCACCAAGCAGCCGAGAAGGCCGTGAAGGCGCTGCATCTCGCGCGCGGACAAGAGGCCTGGGGACATGTCGTGGCCCGGCTACTTACAGAGCTGCCGCTCGAGGTGGACGGCGCCCTCGTGGACAAGGCGCGCGTGCTAGACGCCGGGTATGTGCCCACCCGGTATCCCAATGGGCATCCAGAGGGTGCGCCGTTCGAGCACTACGGAGAGCTGCAGAGCCGAGAAGCGATCGCATATGCCAGTGAAATCATCGAGTTCGTTCATACTCAGATGGCCTGACGCGTCGGCAGTAGGGACAGCGGCGCGGCGCTGGGCACGGCGTCAGATGCGCGAGCGCCCTGAGCTGCTGCGGCTCGGTTTGTTTGGTTCCTATGCCCGCGGCGACGCCGGGGTCGGGAGCGATCTCGATTTCGTGGCGGTCGTCCGGGAATCGGTGACGCCGTTCATCCGGCGGGCGGTCGAGTGGGATCTGGCCGAACTACCCGTGCCGGCAGATATCCTGATCTATACCGAGGCCGAGTGGACCCGCTTGTGCACGCGTGGGGCACGGCTAACACAGGAGATGGTCTGGCTCGTGGAGCGGTCGACGGATTAACCGGTGCAGGCATAATCCCATACATGGACGGTGAGGCGATATCCCACCCGTAGACTTTGGGATGCGAGGGTCGGTTTGAGTTCATCGATTAGTGGTGCCGAAGCTTTGCCGGATCTCGTCGGCTATTTGCCCCACTGCAGTTGACTTGCTGGAACCGCTGCTTGATGTCAGGGTTATCATCCACTAGCAGACCGTTTGAACGACGGTTCTCCGACCGATCGAGAAGGGATAGTGACACGGGTGATACCACGATCGACTGAACCCCAGACTGCCGTATGTGTGAGCGATCCGAGTGCCGCCGCCATCGTGCATGACGCGGCCGTGGATATGGGAGCTAATCCCGTGCATATCTCACCCATCCGGCTTGCGAAGGTTCCGCTGACCGGTAGTGACTTCACGACTATCATTTACGATCTCGCCCCGTGGACCGACGATGTCGTACCGCTGGTACGGGCGCTGAGACATGCCTATCGGACCGTGCCACTACTGTTGTATGCGCCGCCTACCCCAACCATCTCGACTCTGCTGGAGCACTGTGGCGACAGAGACGGCCTAAAAGTCATGCTCCAGTCGACTCGTCGCGACGAGATTCGCGGGGTGCGGGAAAACATTGCTTGGCTCCTGGCCGCGAGACACGCTGAGTTGGTGTGTTATCTCGTCGAACTGCTGATTACCGATCTGCCGAGCCGCCCGAGGGATTACATTCGCGAAACACTGGCTTGCCTAATCGATCTCGAGAAACGGCGGTTATCCTCGGTTCGATCGGTATCCGCGGAACTCCGTGTTCCCAAACGGACAATCCAACGCGACTTCGAGAGCGCCGGGTTGCCATCACCTAAGGCGATAATGGACTGGATCACCCTGATGTTCCTGGCATTGGCGGCCGACTCCAGCGGCCGGCCCATCGCGAGCGTCGCCAACGATTTCGGGGCGGCCGGCTATCAGGTTCGCCGACTGCGCAATCGGCTGCTGCATATCAACCGTCGTTCTGTTCGCGCGGCCCAGAGCTTCGACCTCGTGTTTCTAGCTTTCGCCGAGGCTTGCCGCGTGCCGTCGACCATCGCTCGCAACGTCATCGCGAGAGCCGGTTGAGCGTCCGCCACCACTTCTAGCCCAGCCTGCGACCGTTTCATCCGCTGATACATCTAGTGTGCTTGCAGGCACGAGCACCATCTAAAGGAGCAGGACATGCCGCGCACTATCATGATTGGTCTTGCTGCAGCATCACTGGCATCCAGTCCGCTGTCAGCACAGAAGGTGGAGCGCGTCGTACTCGACAGGCCAGACGCTTCACTCTCCGAATCATTTAGTTCCGTCTCCGGCCTCCGAGAACTCTCGGACGGACGACTCATCGTTTCGGACCGGCTTGAACAGGCCGTCCGGTTCGTCGATTTTGCAGCCGACATCGTCGAGCAGATTGGCCACGTGGGTCAGGGACCCGGCGAATACAGGACTCCCGGAGCGCTGCTTCCGCTTCCCGACGACTCTACTCTACTAGTGGACTTCGGCAACATGCGGATGACCGTCCTCGGCCCCGACGGCGTTCTCGACCGGAGATTGGTGGGTTTCGGCGACGGAGTGCTCTATGCCGTCAATGTGGATTCCGACGACCTCCAATGGCTGGAGCGCTACCGCCGTTGAGTTGCTGCAACCATTCTCGTACTCCACGCATCTAATAACATAGAGAAGAGCAAGTGTAGAATCGAAGATGCGAGGGGTGTAGATCATGATGTTGACGCGAGATGAACTAGTCGAGAAGAGGTTGATAATGGCACGTCAAGATAAGAAAGTGGCCAGTGAGGACGGGTGCCTTACGGAGCGTCGGAACACCATGTTCGAGATTGTCGACGAAACGGGAAATACTATCGGAACCGTGTGTCGCCCCGAGCGTACCCCGCGGTTCGGACACAGCCAGGAGACACTCTACTTATGTCGCGGCCGGTGATAAACCGCTTCGGAGTACTCCTGTTTTCAGATAGATAGCCCCGGCACTGCCGGGGCTTTTTTGTTCTTCAGATCTCTACTACGACCTTTCCCATCTGCGTTCCGGCCTGCAAACGCTCGAACGCAGCAACCCCATCGGCTAGTTGAAATGTCGAATCCACGGTCGGCCTAAGATGCCCTTGCCCTAAAAGTCGTACGATTTCGCGATACTCCCTGGCATTGCCCATCGTGGAACCCAAAACCGAAAACTGATACCAAAACAGTCGCCGCACGTCCGTCACTACCTTTGGCCCCGTCGTCGCACCGCATGTGATCAATCGTCCGGCCTTAGCCAACATTCGTACAGAATTCTCCCACGTATCCTCGCCCACATTCTCCACCACGACGTCAACGCCACTCTTGTTGGTTAGTTTGCGGACCTCTTTCACGACGTCGGTCTTGCGATAATTAAAGGTCGCGTCCGCACCAAGCGACCGCGCCGCTTCGAGTTTCTCGTCACTCGACGACGTCACAATGGCAAACGCACCCAGCAGCTTCGCGATCTTCAAGGCAGTGTTGGACACTCCTCCACCCGCGCCCCATATGAACACCGACTCTCCGGCCTGCAGTTTCGCGCGGCTCACGAGCATGCGCCATGCAGTAAGCGTGACCAGCGAGAATGCTGCGGCCTCGGCCCAGCCGATCTCCGGGTGTGGTGCGGGAGGCGTCGGTATGAACGCCACGTTGTGCTCCGGGACCACGATATACTCGGCGAGGGTCCCAGGGAGGTGCTCGCCGAGCAGTCTATATGTGTCGCACAGCGACTGTTCACCCTGAAGACACTGCTCGCACTGATAGCACGAGATTCCGGGATTGATTATGACTCGGTCGCCGGGCTGCACAGACTTAACTGCAGAGCCAATCTCGTCTACAACTCCGGCACCGTCTCCACCTAAAATGTGAGGGAACGGTAGATCTAATCCGGGAAGCCCGCGCAGCGTCCAGAGATCCAGATGGTTCAACGCAGACGCGACGAGGTTGATTCTGACATCGCGGTTGTGTGACACGGATGGTTTGGGAGCGTCGGCAATCTCGAGTTGCGAGAAATCACCGTGCCCCCTCATGACGAGAGCTTTCATCGCTTAACTGTGATACGTGTTAGGGCCGACAAAAGAAATGCAGCGGTGGAACCGTCAGCGACGAAACGACGGTGTAACCAACTGATCTCCGTTGCCCTCACGCGGTACCTCCACAGGGTTAGCTCCTGCGACCGTTGGAATCAGATACAAACGGTTCTGCGTGCCGGCCGGGCCCTGGGCGGCTACCGTGACCGCCAACAATTTACCATCTGCCGAAACTGCAAAATCGGTAACCTGAAGTCCCTTGGGGGTCATGTTTGCCGTTTGTCGCGTCATGTTCATGCGAATTATTACTCTGCTTTCCGGCCCGCCCCTGCGTTCCTCAGAGACATAGGCAAACGCAGAATCTCCAATCCACGCCGGCACGATCTCGCTGTTCGGAGACAAAGTAAGGTTTCGCTGATTCGTACCATCAATGTCCATCAGGTAGATCTCGAAGTTGCCGTCCCTGTTCGTTACAAAAGCGATCGTTTCACCATTTGGAGAAACAGCGGGCTGCAAATTCGGTGTTATTCCGCTGGTGAGCTGAGTTTGTTCCGACCCGTCGGCGTTCATGATCCACAGCTGCACTGAACCAGCGGCGTCTGATTCGTAGACGATACGCTGACCGTCCGGTGTCCAATCGAACGATCCCTCCAGCGCCATGGTTTGAGTCAGCCGTAAGGGGTTCGATCCACCAGCGTCGATGACGTAGATATCGAGATTGCCACCTTGATCGGAGACATAAGCGATCTTGGAACCATCAGGGGAAAAGACCGCGTTCAATTCAAAGCCGGGCAGGTCCGTAACACGATGGATCTGAGTCGCATCGTCGTGGTTCAAGGTGTAGAGGTCGGCGTTCCCCCCACGAGTCGAAGTAAACAAGACATCGCCCTGCACGTAGAACACAGCCGTGTCCGCCGAACCCCATGGAGTCGCCGCTTCAATTGTGGCCGTCCCAAATCCCACCGTGGACACATTACCCTGTTGGTCAACTGTAATTACTGACGTATCACTCGATGTCCAGGTGACGCTCGTTGCCTCGCTCACGAGAGTACCCGCCTCGTCTGTAAATGAGGCGCCGAGCTGCCGTTGGTTGCCCTTAACGATGCCGATCACGTTGGCATCCAAGGCAAGCCCTCCGGCAATTATGTCGATCTCCCACTCGACATCGAGTCCCTCTCCCGGCGGCTTCACAGTGAGCTTCGTGTGACCGATAGCCTTACCGGTCAAAGCACCGGTTGCGGGATCGAAGGTAGCAATCGCGGTATCGGGGTGACCCCACGTGAGAGGCGCCTCCGGCACAGGAGTCTCGTCCTCAGCCAGTGCCGTGGCCTTGAAGGTGCGCGTTCCGCCCAGAGGGACTGCAACCGGACCCTTGTCGGGCCGTGGCAACACATCCAAAAACTCGACCGGGCGGTGAACGGTTACTGACAGTCGGTTTTCCTGTCCGAAGCCCGAAGCGACGATCTCCGCCCTACCCGCCTTGACTGCCGCCGCGACGCCTACGGGGGAAACCGTCACCACCGAAATGTCTGTCGAGCGCCATGCGAGGCCTCGTGGCGACAGCGGCCGGCTATCCTGCTCCGGGACAATCACATCTACTGTGTCCACGTCGCCGGGAGAGAGTGCCAGAACCGGAGTTGCGAAGCCGAATGCGCTTTGCGTGACCCGCACTGTCGCCCGCGCGGTGGGCAAACCGCTCGCAGTCACCTCGATACCACCCTGACCCGGGGATACACCCACCACAACTCCGTCAGGCGTAATGCTCGCCACGTCCTCTCGCAGCGATCGCCAGGTGACCTGCACAGGCGCGGCGACTGTACCGTCGTCTGTCAGAAACCGCGGCTGGACTCGTACATCCTCCAATGGAAGGAGGAAAATCAGATTGGGAGAGACTTGGAGAATCGTCGCTACGCCCACTCCGGCTCCCGGCCCAGCAAGCTCATCGGCCCCCACTACTTGGACCGTCGCCGAAGTCCTCTGATCTCCTGCCCGAACTTCGATGGTAACAATGCCCAGAGAGACGGGCACTACATTCACCATTCCGGCCATGCTGCGATCTTCTTCGACTCTTGCCACCGAGGGATCGCTACTGGACCATGTGAACGTGGCATCGGAAAGGTTGTCACCACGCTGATCGAAGGCCGACGCCAGAAGCTGTCCGCTCACTCCCAGCCCGAGAGTCAGCGTGCCAGGAAACAGTTGGATCTCCACCACCTTCTGGGCAGAGGCCAACCCTGGCGCGGCCGACAGCAGCAAGGCCACACCCATAGCGACGGACAACCGTGACCGGCCTACGTCCAGCCTGACAAACTTCAATAAGTGCCCCATTCTAACTACCTAGAATAACAAGACATAAGAACGCAAACGTAAGGCCGGATTGGCTTTGGTGTCAAGGTAATGGATCACCAAAACACTCGTTCTGACATAGGGTTTGGAATCGCTTGCGTATCCGGGTCGGCGTTCCACGGCCCCGTACCGCTTGAGGAGCCGGAAGTGCGGTGGACTAGCCAACCTGGGGACCATTGCGCCATCTTTAATAGGTAGAGTTTCTATCAGCGACCGTTTGTCTCGGAGCGACCGGGGGACCCGAGAGACCGCTGGTGTGCTTCTCCTCCTTCTGAGGGGTCTTCGCGATGAACGCAACAGAACATGCCCCGGACCTCGATCTAGCACTCACCAGAGTCAATGCATTTTTTGAGGGACGCAAAACCAAAGAAGGCGCCCTCGCTCGACTCATGGATCGGCCCCACCCTCAGGACCGGCAGCTAACTGGACACCTGATCAGGGAGCGGCGTTTGCGTACTCGCATGGACGGCAGCGTAGACGGGTCGCTAATGAGTACGGCATGGACCGCATGGGAACTGCTGGAACTGGGGTGCCGGGGAGACAACTGCGGTGTCATTCGCATGTTGGGCTATCTGCTGGCTCAACAGGACAAACCAGGCCATGCCTTTGAGGGATGCACACCGCAGCGTCACGACAAAGGTGAGTGCTGTCACTCCACCAGTGGCTTCTTCTCGGCTGCGACGAGAGATGAGAACCTGGCTCCCTTGAGATTTCCTTCCGGAGTTGAAATCGAAGGAGAAGAATCTGCACGACTTGCTGCGAGCTGTTTCACTCTCAGGGTGGTGCTCCGAGCAGGCGAGGGGCACCGTAAGGCGGTGCGGCAACATGTGGAAAGTCTACTTGCGATCGCCGAGCCCTGGAACGCGCGGTCTCATGATCTGTCACCCGACTTGTTTCTCTTTATCCTTGGAGCGCTCGCGGTGGCTCCACTCGAATACCGCGCCAAGCTAGACGAATACGTTTCGCGGATCCTGGAGCTACAGCAGCCGACCGGTGAAATCCGGAACACAAACATCTTCCACATGTTTGATATGCTGCTCTCTATTCCAAGCCCGACGGTTCGCGAAGCCATGAGCAACGCTGTCCGCCTGTTGACGGAGATACAGCATGACAGTGGGGCGTTTGACCAAGAGGAAAGCGAGACCAGAGCACTTATTGGACTACGAGCACTCTCGCTTGTAAGCGATAACCCTAGGCGGTCAGGCGGGTGGCGGCTCGGATCGTCCACCACAGCGCAACCACACTGACGCGGCCCGTGGCACGATACACACCCAAAGCCACATCACAGTTTATCCCACTACAGTACCCAGACCCAATCCCACCAAGTATCCTATAACTCACAGGCAGAATAGTCTCGGATACCAACGACGGAATTGATCGCGATGTCCAAACTAGACCCAAGTGTAGCGGTCGTCTACGCAGACGAAAGTTGCCTTGGCAATGGCCGGGAAGGCAAGAATCCAGGAGGGGCAGCTTCCTTGATCGAGCGATGGTCAGGTGAGTCGGTCGTTCGCGAGGATCTCTACATTTCGTCTCCGGACACAACCAACAATCGGATGGCTCTGGCTGGGGCGATAGCCACGTTGTCGGCACTGGAGGTTGATAGTGCGCGCTCGATATTGTTTGTCTCTGATTCTCAGTACCTCATCAAGGGAATGAACGAGTGGGTTCTCAGCTGGCAAGCTCGTGGCTGGAAGCGTAAGGGTGGAAAAATAGAGAATCTAGAACTCTGGCAGACGCTAGAACGGACACGCGCACTTTTCCAAGTTACTTGGAGATGGGTGCGTGGACATGCTGACCATCCAAAAAACGAATACGTTAACGATCTCGCCATTCATGCAGCTGAAAGTCAGATCACGTCCGAGGCGATGATGCCATCCGGTTTTGACGAATGGCTCCAAGTAAAGCGTAGCAAGGGGCAGTTCGCAGACTACGACACCGAGATGGACCTAGTCAACATGGAAGTAGAGCTGCCAAGGACCAAATGATGGGATTCAAAGACGGAGTACACGACAACACACACCATCTGAATCTGTTGACAGATGGTAGCCAGTATGAGGTAGATCGAATCCCGTTGTACGAGGTCTACATGCGCATGGCCGAAGAACTAGCCAAGCGATCGACTTGTGCCCGATTACAAGTGGGAACGGTCGTGACAGACGCGTCTCTGGAAAATGTTGTCGCAATCGGATACAATGGGAACGCACGCGGCCTTCCCAACAAGTGTGATTCGATCGTCCCCGGCTCGTGCGGTTGCATTCACTCAGAAGTAAACGCTCTTGTTAAAGCACCCGGCGACATGCGTAATAAGGTCGTATTCGTAACGGCAAGCCCTTGCATCATGTGCGCCAAGCTAATGATCAATTCGGGGACTACTCATGTCTTCTATCGCCGGGCCTATCGTGATCCTAGCGGCATCGAGTTGCTGGCTTCCGCAGAGGTGACACCTGTCCTATACGACAGGTGGGCTTCTGAATGGCGGTGAATGGAGATCCATGGACGACCTAGAAAGATTGTTTCGCGGATTGGTCGATGTACTGAGGGCACAGGAGCCTGAGCAACCGATGCACACGTTCGAAGTGTCTGAACTCTACCAGAGCATCATACCCTATCGTAAGTACAAGAAGGCGCTCCGGTTCGACGCGAGTCAAGATTATGAGATGGCTGTACTTCGTCTTCTCGCGGGTGAGGCAGGATACGCCTCCGTCGAACCCATCGAAGTGCAGCAGGCTCTCCTTGAGGAAGCGCAGTCAGTGAATCCCAACCCGGCAGCATTTCGTGAATTCGCGGCGGCTCGCGTTCGCCTGAACCAATCTGCCGTGCAGGCAGTCGCTCAATCCGACGAGGCTTACGCTCCTCCGTCAACACCGGAGGAACAGGAGGATGAAGAGCTTAGAGTGGAGGAACGATCTAAGGAACCGGTATTCGAACCCATTGCCGTGGAGACCGCACCGAGGCCATCGATCCGACCTTCCATCGATAAGGCAAGTGTCTGCCCTCACTGTAGAGAGGAACTTCCCGCTAAACCGCAACTGATCTTCTGCCCCTTCTGCGGCACGCGGGTCAGGCCAGTAGAATGCCCCGAGTGTGGCAGCGAAATCGAACCCAACTGGAAATTTTGCATCACCTGTGGCAATACAAGCATAAGTGGATAAACCGCCGCCCAGTAAAGTGTCCATTGCTGTGATCGCGGGCGACGGGATCGGACCTGAGGTTGTGGCCGCTGCCCTTCCCGCTATCGATGCAGCAGCAAACGCGGCGGGTGTCCAAGTCGAATGGAAGCAGTTGCCGTACGGTGCCGACCATTTCCTGTCTACTGGCGAAACGCTGCCGGACCAGGCGTTCAGAGAGATCCGAGATTGTGCAGACGCCGTGTTTCTCGGCGCTCTGGGGGATCCGCGCGTTCCCGGAAACGAGCACGCCCGCGATATCCTTTTGGGCCTCCGCTTCAAGCTCGACTTGTACGTGAACTTTAGGCCGTGTGTCTTGCTGCACCCGGATCTATGCCCTCTCAAATCAAACTCTCAGACTCTTCAGCGCACTATCGACTTCGCGATCTTCCGCGAGAACACGGAGGGACTGTACTTGGGACGCGGCAGCGTAAGAAACGAGGGGACTCCTGAGGAGGAGCGCATAGCTGAAGAGGTCCACACCTATCCCAAGGTGTCGCGCATCATTCGCGCCGCCTTCGAGTGGGCCGAGGCCAATGGTAAGAACCGCATCACTTTGGCTGACAAGTCGAATGTAGTGCCTGCTCATAAGCTATGGCAGCGCTTGTTTGATGAAATTGGTGATGACTATCCGGGCATCGATGGTGAGCACCGTTATGTGGACGCCTTAGCCATGGAAATGGTGCGGGAACCCGAACGGTTCGAAGTGATCGTGACCAACAATCTGCTGGGGGATATCCTGTCGGATCTCGGTGCCGAGTTGGTCGGCGGGTTGGGTCTGGCCGCAAGCGCCAATCTTCACCCCGGACGTGCAGGACTTTTTGAGCCCGTGCATGGATCCGCACCGGACCTATCCGGCAAAGGCATGGCAAACCCCATGGCGGCAATCTTGACGGGCGGATTGATGATGGCTGAGTTGGGACACCACAGCTCGGCAAGGGCTCTGGATTCTGCCGTGCGAGAGGCTCTCTCGGTTGGAATGACGACACCCGACCTGGGTGGGAGCGCCTCGACATCTGAGGTAGCCGACTGGATCGCGGCACACGCCCGAGAAAACTAGAGACCGGGGAGTTGCCCCTACATTCTCCAATCAGTGATATTGCTATGCCAATATTTTTTAACTGATTGTGGAGAACCATCCCATGAAGACCCAGGGTAAGAATAAAGACATTGTATTTCTGTCCGGTGTGCGCACCGGCTTCGGCAAATTCGGTGGCACACTCAAGGACTTTTCGGCGACTCAGCTCGGAGTCGTCGCGGCCCGACACGCTGTGGAACGAGCCGGCGTGGAGGCCGCACAAGTAAATCATGTGGTGTTTGGGAACGCTCAGCAGACGTCTGCCGACGCTATCTATCTGGCACGTCATGTCGGCCTGAACGCAGGACTGCCGATCGAAACTCCAGCAGTGACAGTGAACCGTCTTTGCGGCTCGGGCTTCGAATCGATAATTCAAGGTGCCCGCCAAATCCTATTGGATGAAGCGAGCGTAGTTCTAGCGGGCGGAACCGAGTCGATGAGCCAAGCGCCCCACGTGGTCCGCGGCGCTCGCTGGGGACTGCGACTCGGACCGGCGGCTCAGTTCGAGGACAGTCTGTGGGAGGCCCTGACTGATCCGCAGTGCGGCTTTTCGATGGCCGAAACGGCGGAGAATCTGGCAGAGAAATATGAAATCACGAGGGAAGAAGTGGATCAGTACGCAGTCACCAGCCAGCGTCGCGCCAAACGGGCATGGGACGAGGGCGTATTTGAGAACGAAATCGTGCCGGTCCAGATTAAGGACCGCAAGACGCGACAGATGGTTGATTGGGGTGCAGACGAGCACATGAGGCCCGAAACGACGCTGGACGGACTGCAATCGCTCAAACCTTACTTCAAGAAGGATGGCCTAGTCACGGCAGGCAACGCGTCCGGAATCTGCGATGGAGCAGCAGCTACCATAATAGCGAGCGAGGAATTCGCGACAGAGCACAACATCGCTCCTTTGGGACGTCTCGTTGCCTGGGCAATCGCGGGGGTCGAACCGAAGTACATGGGACTCGGACCTGCACCGGCAGCCCGCAAGGCTCTCGAAACTGCTGGGATGACGATCGAGGACTTGGATTTGATAGAGGTCAACGAGGCGTTTGCGCCGCAGTACGTCGCGGTCGAAAAGGAATTGGGCCTAGATCGTGAACGTACGAACGTCCATGGAGGAGCCATTGCCATTGGGCACCCGCTCGCCGCAAGCGGGACGAGAATCACCATCCACTTACTGCACGCACTACGGCGGGCAAACAAGCGATTCGGTCTCGGTTCTGCTTGCATTGGGGGAGGACAGGGCGCAGCGGTCATAGTAGAGGCATTCTAGCTGACGGACGCAATGAACGACATAGTACGATCGGGCGATCGCATCGACCGAGATGCGTTGGAGCGAATCATACAACGCGCCGCGGAGTTGCAGACAAAGGACCGGGAGATAGGAGAGTATCTGACCGAGGCCGAGTTGATGCAGCTCGGCGATGATGTCGGTATTTCTGCGTCTCATCTTCGTAAGGCTCTCCAGGAGGAGAGAGGCCGAGCGTTGGTTAAGGGAAGTACTTCTCGGCTCGGGTGGTTGATAGGTCCTCGTAGGATCACTGCGCAGCGGACAGTTGCGGGTCGGCCGGAGGCCTTGACAGCAGCCCTTCACAAGTGGCTCTCCGAAGGCGAGTTGCTCCAGATCAAACGCAGGCTCCCTGACCGAACGTCGTGGGAGAGGAAGGAAGGAACGTTTGCATCGCTTCAGCGCTCACTTGGTTTCAGCGGAAAGAAGTATCTGCTGGCTCGGACACGAGAAGTGGGCGACCGAATCATGGAGGTCGATGAACGAGAATGCTACGTTGAACTGACCGCAGATATTTCTAACACGTTCAACGAGTATCTTTTGGGCAGCGGAATGTTACTGGCGGGCTGCGTCGCAGCAGCAGGGATAGCTTTGGTGCTGGGCGTGATGGTGCCGGTCGCGATTGTGCCGGCGTTACTGGGCCCGGCAGGTTCCGTGGCAATAGCGCGGAGCAGACACTCCCATGTCGACAAACTGCGTGTGGCGTTGGAGCAGGTCCTTGATCGGCTGGAGCATGGTGAACTAGAGCCAAAGCGGCGGCCAAGCAAGTCGACCGCAAGTGCAGTGGGACGGATAGCTGACGAGATCCGGAAGAATCTCGGTGGCATAAACCGATGAACTCAAACAGTTGGATACGAAAATATGACTGAGATAAAAACTGTGGGCGTGTTGGGCTGTGGCCTGATGGGACGGGGAATCGCTCAAGTGGCGGCCCAGAATGGATACCGAACCATCGTACGCGAAATCAGCGACGAACTGAACGCAAAAGGGAAGGCCGCAGTCGTTAAGTCGCTCGACAAATTCGTGGCAAAAGGGAAACTAACAGAAGACGAAAAGGCTGCGACCCTCGACCGACTCTCGTTTACGACGAACACTGGCGACCTCAGCATTGCAGACATCGTCATCGAAGCGGTCACTGAAGATCTAGAAATCAAGAACGCTCTCTGGAAGGAACTAGATGGTCTCTGCGGATCGGATACTATCTTCGCCTCCAACACTTCGAGCCTGACCATTGCGGCCATGGCGGCGGCAACTCAAAGAGGTGATCGCTTCGTCGGCTTGCATTTCTTCAATCCAGTACCGCTAATGAAGTTAGTAGAAGTCGTGCGCACCGTGACGACGAGTTCAGAAACTATGGAGCGCGCGATGCAGTTCGCAGGTTCGCTCAAGAAGCAGCCGATCGCCGCGAAGGACAACTCGGGGTTTATCGTAAATCTCCTGCTGGTTCCCTACCTGCTCGACGCAATTCGGGCACTAGAACACGGAGTAGGCTCCGTGCCCGATATCGACAAGGGCATGGTGCTGGGAACCGGCCACCCGATGGGCCCGTTTACGCTGCTAGATTTCGTTGGCCTAGACACTACATACAAGATCGCTGAGATCATGTTCGACGAATATCGCGATGCACGATACGCTCCAGCTCCCTTGTTGAAGCGGATGGTATTGGCAGGAATGCATGGTAAGAAATCCGGTAAAGGCTTCTACGACTACTCTACCAGTCCTCCCGCGGTGACGGAGCTGGGACTCTGATAATGTGGCAGACACCGGCAGAACTGCACGCCGCCCTGAACGACCTGCCCGTCGTTCTGCTCATCTTCTCCCTGTTCTTTGAGGTCGCAGGTAACCTCACGAAACGGGATTCCCTCAGAGCAGCCGGCTTTTGGACACTGGTTGCCGGTGCCGGCGGGGCGCTTCTAGCGCTTATTTCCGGGTTGCGCGCAGAAGACACTATTGAGCACGGCGGCACCGTTCACTTGGTATTGGAGCGCCACGAAACCCTGGCGATAACGGTCACCGTAGTTTTCGGGTTGCTTGCCGCCTGGCGAGTCTTGCGAAGGAGGGGAATGGGTTCGCGCGAAAGGCCGGCATACATTGGCGCGCTCGTGCTCGGCTCACTCCTGCTCTTCTGGACCGCCCACGTGGGCGGGACTATCGTCTTTCGGCACGGTGGCGGTGTTCCAACCGATGTTCTGGACGCTGCGTTGGCAGAACGTGCGACAGGTCACACTCACGATCCTGGTGAGGAGCACGACAATGAAGACGAACCGGTAGAATCCGTCACCGCAGACTCAACCGGCAACGGAGAGCACTCTCATTCGCCCGGCACACCTTCGCACGAGCATTAACTGTCTCGCCGCAGCGGTCGCTGCCGCCTGCGGTGCCGCAGATGTCCGGCCATTTTATGCGCCGTTTCCAGAGGCGCAGGTCGATACGCTACAGACGGCGCCCGATAGCGCGATCGGACGACTCAATGAATTGCTCATTGCCGAGGGACTTGAACTGCATGTCACCAGCCCGAGAGAAGGTTTCGTTGAGACAGAATGGTTCAATGCAACCACCCTTGCCGGCGGTGATGGCAACAGCATGGATACCGAGGGATTGGTCCGCCTCCGATTCTGGGCTGACGCAGTACGAGATGGAGTAACCTCAGTTGTCGGTGAAGCAACAAACCGCGTTTCGGTAGATCCGTCATTGCCAATGCGGGAGAAAGAGGCGGCTGTGCCATCGGACCATCCAGCCCAGGCGATTCTCCTGCGAGTTCTAGATGCTTTGCGATCGAGTTTTTGACGTACAGTGTGAGGATCCAATGGCACTGCAAGAACAAGAGAGTTATCGGGGTCGGTGTATGCACGGCGGCGCTGCATGAGGCAGTACCTCGAACTGGTGCGGCACGTGCTCGACAACGGCGGTTCCAAGCAGGACCGTACGGGCACCGGGACAATAAGTACCTTCGGCAACCAGATACGGTTCGACCTAGCCGCTGGCTTCCCCTTGCTCACAACCAAGAAGCTTCACATTCGATCCATCATCTACGAGCTTCTCTGGTTTCTCAGCGGTGACACCAACGTTCAGTACCTCAACGATCACGGTGTCAAGATCTGGGATGAGTGGGCTGATGAAAACGGAGATTTGGGTCCGATATACGGCTATCAATGGCGATCTTGGCCGACACAAGAAGGCCGACATGTCGACCAGATTCAACAAGTTGTAGAGCAGATTCGTGAACGGCCGGATTCACGCCGCCTTATCGTCAGCGCTTGGAACGTGGCGCAAATTCCGGATATGGCATTGCCTCCCTGCCATACCCTGTTTCAATTCTACGTACGGGACGACAAACTTTCGTGTCAACTTTATCAGCGCAGCGCCGACCTGTTTCTTGGAGTGCCCTTTAATATCGCATCATACTCACTGCTCACCCTCATGTTGGCACAGGTAACCAATCTGCAGCCGGGTGAATTCATTCACGTACTGGGAGACACTCATCTGTACTTGAACCACCTGGAGCAAGCCAGGCTGCAGCTCGACCGCGAGCCCAGGCGATTACCAACCATGAATCTCAAGGGGGGAGATTCAAAATCGATATTCGATTTCCAGTTCGAGGATTTTGAGTTGGTAGGTTACGACCCTCATCCCCACATCCCCGCCAAGGTGGCCATATAATCGTCTCATTGGTTGCAGCCATGTCAGAAAACAGAGTCATCGGTAAGGATGGGGCTCTGCCATGGCACCTTCCTGCGGACCTCAAGTACTTCAAACAACTCACCACCGGTCACACAATTCTCATGGGACGCAAGACGCTCGATTCTGTCGGACGAGCACTCCCAGACCGAAGAACCATTGTCGTGACCCGAAACGCTCATTATGAATGCAAAGGAGTGGAAACGAGTACCAGCCTTGAACAGGCATTTCAACTAACTGCAGAAGAAGAAGAGGTTTTCGTAGTTGGTGGTGGAGATATCTATCGGATAGCGTTACCTCTCGCCGACCGCATATACCTGACGTTGGTACATTCCGAGTTCGATGGGGACACGTTCTTTCCCGAAATCGATCCATCCTGCTGGACGCTTGCGCACGACAATCGTCACGAGCCCGACGACAAACATCGGTACCCGTATAGCTTCCGGCTCTACGAGCGAATCGACGAGTAGCGGTCAATCTGTGGGTCTACTTGGAGGCTTCCTCTGCTTTCTTCCGTTCGGCAATGATTTTCTGCACCACGTCAGAAGGTATTTCCTGATAGCTCGAGAACTCCCAATGGAAGGTGCCTCGTCCATGCGTCATCGAATGTAGATGCGTGGAGTAACGATACATTTCCGCCTCTGGAACCAGTGCTTTCACCCTAGTGAGACGTTTATCTGGTTCTGTCCCGAGAATCTGTCCTCTGCGGGACGACAGATCTCCCATGACATCGCCCAAATGTTCCTCTGGAGTCCACACCTCTACCTCGTGTATCGGTTCAAGAATCACCGGCTTACACGCAGCCGCTACCGTCCTGAACGCCTGTATCCCAGCCATCTTGAACGATTGCTCGCTGCTATCCACATTATGGTAGCTCCCATCAAAGCATTCCACTTTGAAGTCCACGACCCGATTTCCGGCAATCACCCCCCGCACCGCCGCCTCTTGGACTCCCTTGTCTACCGCTGGGATATACTTCGACGGAATAGCACCTCCGACTATCTTGTTTACAAATTCGTAACCCGACCCACCAGGCATGGGAGTTATTCTAATCCAGCAATCTCCATACTGGCCTCTGCCGCCGGATTGCTTTCTGTGCTTGCCTTGTCCTTCCCCTTTTTTCTTGAAGGTTTCTCGATAGGCTACCTGTGGTCGTTTTAGCTCCGCATGCACTCCGAATTTCCGCTCGAGGCGCTTGACCACGACCTCCAGATGCCGTTCGCCCCGACCACTTATCAGAGTTTGGCGTAGCTCACTATCGTATTCATAGTTGAAGGTCGGATCTTCGTCGTGAAGTTTTTGGAGACCCGTTGACAGCTTGTCCTCCTCACCGCGCTTGGTCACGTCAACCGCCAGCACTATGAGTGGGTCAGGAAACGGGATCTTCGACAAGGCAACCGGAGTTCCGCGAAGGGACAGGGTGTCGTTGGTATGTGTGTCCCTCAACTTGGCCACGACGCCAATATCCCCGGCGTGTAGCTCAGGTATCTCGGTCCGTTCCCTACCCAACGCCACTGATAGATGATTGAGCTTCTCTTGTGTCTCCCTCGGAGCGTTGTACACATCGGCCCCATTTCCGATGCTACCGGAATAAATTCTGAAAAGCGATACGTCGCCCACGTGAGGCTCGGAGACCGTCTTAAATACTTGCGCCACAAACGGGCCGTCATCGCGTGTCTCTATTGAGATGTCGGCTGCTGATCCCCAGATCTTTGCAGCGACCGCCGGTCGGTCCTTCGGAGAGGGTGCCAACTCAACCAGCTTGGAAAGCAGCGCGCGCATACCGTATGTGAGGTGTGCCGAGCCACAAAGCAGTGGGAACAATTCGCCCTTCAGCATCCCGATCTTCAACGCCGTGATAGCCTCTTCACGAGTGATCTCCTCACCGTCGAAGTAGCGCTCCAAGAGCGCATCGTCGGTGGTCGCGATGGTCTCGATTAGTTCCTTCGAGTACTGGTCGAAGCGCTCGGTGAATTCGTCGGGTACATCGACTTCGTCGTATTCTCCAGTCTTGGTGCCCTTCTTGTACATGTGGCACTTCTTCGAGAACAGATTGACGATTCCATGAAAATCAGGCCCTTCTCCAACCGGTATTTCAATTGGAATCACGTTCGCCGTAATGTGCTCTTTGATGTCACGGTAAACGGTCTCGAAATCAGCGTGCTCCTTATCCAGCATCGAGACGAAAAACATCCGCGGTATCTCCCGCTGAGCTGCATACTCCCACACCTTCTCCGTGCCCACCTCAACTCCAGACGCCCCACCCACAACCATCAAGGCTGCGTCCGCGGCGTAGATCGACGCCATCGCATCACCAGTAAAATCCAAGTAACCCGGAGCGTCGATGAGATTGATTTTGGTATCCCGCCACTCGGCGTATGCCAGTGCCAAATTGATGGAGTACTGCCGTTCGATTTCGTCTGAAGTGTAGTCAGTGAGAGCAGTTCCGTCGGGAACGGAACCGTGCCGCTTGCTGCTGCCGGCCACAAATGATAGGGCGTCTACTAGGGTGGTTTTACCACTGGCACCGTGGCCAACTACCGCAACGTTCCGGATTGCGTCGGCCGTATAGACACGCATGCGCCACACCTCCTGAAAAGGGGAGGGGGAACATGGCCACGGGGTACAGGATATGTCAAACCCCTCCGACTTCGTTCTCTAACAGCCGGAGGGGAAATCATAAAGGTCTTGTGTGGAGTTGCTTGCTATCCCGACAAACTGCCGAAGGCATCGCGCGCGCTATCTTCGGCGTCATCCGTACCGTTCGTCACATGGTGCACCAGTCGCTGCAAGACTCTGAGCGCCGTCAAGTTCGTTCCCAGAGCAGCATTCAGGCGACCGGCGTCCAAAGCCTGGTTAGCGTGCCTTCGCAGCTCTGCAACATGCCGGAGGATCTTCCGAATCCGAGGCGCCTCACGATCCCCCAATCTCTCCCTCATATGCGTCAGAATGTCGTCAACGATGTTCCCGACACGGGCAGGTGAATTGGGGAATGTGCGCACTATGGCTCCGAGAAGTAGCCCATAGGACTGCTGTCCTAGCCTCCTCGCCGCCTCTTCATTCCCAGCCTCAAGCTCGGCTCGGGCGGAATCCCGCAGGACGGCAGATTGTCGCAGCATTCGGTGGGCTAGGTCGTCACCATTCTCTCGTACGCCCTGGATCAACCGCCTCACGAGGTTTTCCGGTCCACCATCAGATCGGGTCGCCTGCGCTACCTCGGACGTCAGGCTCGCGGCCAGCTCCAGCTCGGATGCTGCCCCTAAGTCTGCTGCCTCAGGCGCAACAGTACCGGATTGATCGCTGCAGCCAGCTAAGAGTAGGCCTGTCAACGTGATAGCAGTCAATCTGTTCATTCCCGCCCCACCTTTGGATTACGTTCCTCTTAGAATGACGTCCCAAATGTATCAGCGTTAAGAGGGTGGCGTCCAGAGCCGGACGTCAACGCTGGAAGCCCGGGCCCGTCCGTGGGTGCGTGTGATGGGAGTCTGACCATTGGGTTACTTTTCAGTCTGATCTTCCGCGAAGACTTTCTCATTAGTACGGATCTTTACGGAAGCTTTTCTTGTTCTCAATCTGTATCTACCTATCATGAGTGTGCTTGTGCGAACCAATCATGTCATTGCATTCTGAGCTTTCCCCTGGCCAACTTGAGAAATTCCAAGCGGAATGGAACGATCACCCCGGTTTGCGCAGCCTTGGCGCTCACCTCGACCTTTCCACCGAGGGAATCGTGTGCGCTGTCATCGATCCTATTCTCCCGCAGCACCGAGGGGGGCTCGGTACAGATGCGGTCAACGGTGGGGTAATGGCCGGGTTGTTTGACCTCGTGATCGGCTTGACCGGTTACATGCACGCGATTGGCCAGCGGGTGGGCGTCGCTCAGCTCAACATCCAGTTTATGCAGCCCGTTAACGGCAACAGGATAGAGGTTAAAGGACAAACAACACGGGCCGGACGGTCGCTCATCTTTGCCAGCGCCGAACTCCGGGACGAACGGGGTGTTGTCTGCGGTCGTTGTGACGGTATCGTTGCCATTGCACGCGGAGAACCAACCGCCCCTCTGTCCATTCCCGCATTGTAACTTGACGCTAGCGGCCCTGGTCCTACTCACTCTCCACCTTATGGCTTCCGTGATATTGGTTGCATACGGTTGCCACCGACTCAGCCTAGCGGTCCGCTACATACGACATGTCGAGCCAGCAGCCAAGAGAGAGACGAGCCGTCCGACACATTTGCCATCCGTGACCGTGCAGATACCTCTCTACAATGAGCGCTACGTGGCTACGAGAGCCGTTATGGCGGCAGGCGCACTCGATTATCCGCCGTCGTTGCTGGAAATACAGGTGTTGGACGACTCAACAGACGAAACTCCTAAGAAGGTGGCTCAAGCTATAGGGCAGCTCCGAGCGGACGGAATCCGCGTGCACCATCTGCGACGGAAAACCCGTGAGGGATTCAAGGCAGGCGCGTTGGCGCATGGACTTACCAAAGCGCGTGGTGACCTAATAGCAGTATTCGACGCCGACTTCGTTCCACCGCAACAGTTCTTGCTACAGCTGGTTGGAGAATTCGACGATCCCGCAGTTGGCATGGTTCAGGCCCGGTGGGAACACATCAATCGAGACATGTCCCTCCTGACTGAAGTTCAAGCTTTGCAACTGGACGCTCATTTCAGAATTGAGCACGGTGTGCGGGCAACTACAGGATGTTTCTTCAACTTCAACGGCACGGCAGGTATTTGGCGTCGAGTGGCAATCGAGACATCCGGCGGTTGGCATGCCGACACGCTGACAGAGGATGTGGATCTCAGCTACCGCGCCCAGATGGCAGGTTGGAGGTTTGTCTATCGGGATGACGTCACGGCCCCGGCCGAACTTCCGGTCGAGCTGGCGGCATATCGTCTGCAGCAACAACGATGGGCGCAGGGCAGTGTGGAATGCGCCTTCAAGATTCTGCCACGCCTCCTGGCAACGCCGTTACCCCCCCGGGTCAAACTGGAGGCGTTGTGGCATCTGACCGGCCACCTCTCCTACGCTGCTTTTGTGGTTCTGGCGCTCGCAGGTCTTTCGGCTGCCTTGCTGGGCGCTCCTCAGTACAGAGATTGGCTGTTCCTAGTCGACGGCCTTCTTCTGACCTTCGCTACGGTATCTCTTGCGTTTTTCTATGGACTGCCGCTCAAGGCCCGGTGGCCACGGAGTTGGTGGAAAAAGCTGGGAATTATCCCCGCCATCATGGTGCTGGGAGCGGGTCTTGCACTCAGTCAAACGACTGCCATAGTGCGCGGATTGACGCGCCGCCCCACTCCGTTCCTCCGAACGCCCAAGTACCACCATTCAGACGCGGGCGACAAGACCTGGCTCGGTGCATCATACCGGATCTCGCGGTTGGGCACCGCGCTTCTAGAGGTCTTCACTGGTCTTGCTATTCTCGGGCTAGGCGTGACCACGACTGTCCATCAGCTCGTCGTACCACCAGGATCCATCTTTTTGCTGGGTGCCGGTTTCCTTATTACAGGGGCCGTCACTCTCGCACAACAACGGCGCGCAAAAGCTCCATCAGAGGGGCGCGGATCAAGAATTCGATCGATTCACATTCTACAGAATCCAAACTGAGCAGCTGATCAGCCTAGGCATGGACACGGCGATGGCTCCCGTGACTAGCTCAATGCCGCAGGGATCTATAGTTTGAGCCCATGATCTCTCAACCGTCCGACGGCCCCAAACGCCTGTGGTCACGAATCGAAAAACTGAGTGCTGCGGCTATCCGGATCTCCGCAGTACATGAGGTAGACGCTGTTCTGCAAGAAATCACCGATGCGGCGCGAGAGGTGATCGGTGCTACATACGCGGCGCTCGGCGTGCTCCGCGAGGGAGGGCGAGAGGTAGACAGATTCGTCACTAGCGGGGTGGGACCCGAGTTGCACGCCGCAATCGGCAGTCCACCCGAGGGAAAGGGTGTACTCGGACTTCTGATCGCTGATCCAAAGCCACTTAGGATCGCCGACATTTCAACCCACAAAGCAGCCGTTGGCTTCCCGGCGCATCACCCTAACATGCGCTCCTTTCTTGGCGTTCCGATCATGGGGCGTGCGGGGCCACTGGGCAACCTCTACCTCACCGATAGAGTCGGTGCTCGGGAGTTCAGTGCAGAAGATGAAGCGGTGGCGGTCATCCTGGCAGGACATGCTGCCGTAGCAGTAGAGAATGCTCGACTGTACGAGCACGAGGAACACCTCCTGTCCGAGCTGAAAGAACTGCAGGCCTCTAGAGAGCGATTCTTCGCCACGGTAAATCACGAGCTGCGAAACGCCCTAACTGCCGTATATGGTTGGGCGGATCTTTGGGTCCGGAAGACAGGTGACTCGGCCCCCCGGGCGGCCCTGGAGGTGCACGAATGCGCTGAACACACATTGGCCCTGTTGGAGGATCTACTGGACCTCAGCAGGATTGACGCCGACAAGTTACGTCCGATAGTGCGGGATACAGATGCCAGCGACATAGCGAGTAAAGCCCTACGAATCATCGAACCATCCGCTGAGCGTAAGAGCGTCACCATTGAGACAATTGGAGTGGACGGCACGGTCCCGTGTCGTACGGATCCGCAGCGCATACGGCAGATATTGATCAACCTTCTCACGAACGCGGTGCGGCACAGTCCAGAAGGCGCTCCGATTACGGTCCAGGTTCGGGCGAAGAAGTCATCGATAAGGTTCGATGTAGTAGATCAGGGCGAGGGCATTGCCGGCGATGTACAGGCTTCGATTTTCGAGGCGTTCGAACGAGCGGGAGACCAGCATGAACGCGGCACAGGCCTAGGTCTAGCGCTTTCCCGCCAACTAGCGCGGTTACTGGGTGGTGAATTGAGCGTGGAAAGTCAGCCCGGGAAGGGTGCTCGATTCATACTGGACCTGCCACGATACATAGATGGTTGAGGGCGTAAATGAAGACTTCTTCACAGTCGATTAAATAACCTCTTACGACAGGTCCGGTACAGTTAGACCCATGAGGATACTGGTAGTAGAAGACGACCGGAAGGTCGCAGGCTTCATACAGATGGGCCTTCGCGAAGAGGGCTACGCTGTCGACGTCGCCAAAGACGGTGACGAGGCGACGACACTGGCACATATCAACGATTACGATGCCATTCTGCTGGACATCATGCTCCCGAAGAGAAACGGGTTGCAAGTCGCGGCAGACCTAAGAAAAGAAGGTCGGCAGACACCAATCCTAATGCTAACGGCACGGGATACTACGGAAGATGTCGTCCGAGGGCTCGATGCCGGCGCCGACGACTACTTGGCAAAGCCGTTCAGATTCGACGAACTTCTCGCCCGTCTTAGAGCCTTGATTCGACGGGGGGGTGCCACTCGAGTCGAGCGACTTTCCTACGCCACGCTGGAGCTGAATCGGATAAAACACCAAGCGCGAGCGTCGGGCGAGTTGCTTGACCTGACGCCGCGCGAATTCCAGCTGCTCGAACATTTCATACTGAACGCTGAGGCCGTCGTGCGGCGCACAGAGTTACTGGAAAAGGTCTGGGACATGCATTTCGATCCCGAAAGTAATGTCGTGGACGTTCACGTAGGAAATCTTCGACGCAAGCTCCGGGATGCGAACTGCCAGAACATCATTCAGACCGTCCGTGGCGTAGGGTTCTGCCTCAAGAAACCGGACGAGCTACAGACGTAATGCATTCGCTGCGCCGCACTTTGGCGGTGCGGTTTTCGCTCACAATGTTTTTGGCGCTCTTCCTGATCGCCTTGTGGGCCTTCCTGGGCACTCACCGAAGAATTAGCGACCAGCTCGATGCTGGCCTGGCCTCGGCGCAGCAACTAGAAGCCGCAGTGCTTGCGGCGCGACTACCGATAGCCTTCGACTCCGCATCTGATCTCGATGAATTCGTCGAACGGGTCAATCGCTTTGTAATAGTGCGGGATACTCTGGGAAGAGCTTCCGCCACCAACACCCCTTTTGGGGCCAGCATTCCTGTTGATCAGGCAAGCTTCGATGAAGCCATCAATGGCGAAATCTCTTGGGCAACGCAGACGTGGAAAGACCGCCGTATTCGTTCCTTGTACGTCCCCACGCCAAGAAACAGTCGTCCCGGATTTGCGGTTCTTCAGGTCGCCGCGTCGCTCGATCCTCTGAGGAGAGCGGACCGAGCCGTCTTCTTGCTCATGCTCGGAACAGTGATCTTCGGTACGATTGCTACTCTTGTGGGTGCCGCCTGGCTGGCAGGATCTGCCGTGTATCCCATAGCCGTCGTCACCCGGCAGGCCCAGGCCATTACGCCTGGAGCGCCCGGACAGCGAATCACGGCCCAAGCACACGTGACAGAGTTCGAGGGACTAGTCGCAGTGTTGAACAATATGCTCGAGCGACTGGACGGAGTATTCCAAACTCAGCAACGAATCATCGCTGATCTTGGGCATGATATTCGGACACCGCTCACCGCAATGCGGGGTGAATTGGAGGTCGCGTTGAGAGGCGAGCGGGATCCGCAGCAGTACCGCATGGTACTGGAGAGCTGCCTTGAGGAGGTCGAGCATCTCAATTCCATTAGTGAGGCTTTGATCCTGCTTGCCCGCCTCGAGGCAGGAGAACTGAGCCCAAGTTGCATACCCACCGACGTCTCGCAAATCATAGCAGAAGCCGTGAGCCGAGCCCAGTCACGGACGAAGGAACATTCGATCGAGTTTAGGCAAGATTCCGACTTAGACACCGTTGCATGGGCAGACGCAAAGATGATGCGGCTAGTTGTGAATCACCTGCTCGACAATGCAATTACTCACACATCCCCGGGAACGAAAGTCGAAGTCTCCGTGAGTGGCGGGCAAGAAAGACTGTTGATCGCGGTAGAGGATGATGGACCGGGAATCCCCGACGACGATCTACCGTATCTGTTCGAAAGGCTTTACCGGGCCGACGCGGCCAGATCTCGGACAGGAGGAGTCGGCCTAGGACTTACAATTGCGTCCACGATCCTTTCGGCCCATGGCGGCACCATAGAGGCGGAGCGCAGCAGATTGGGCGGATTGGCAATCAAGATCTGCCTGCCCCTGGCCGCCGAGAAGCGAGCGGCCTGCTCATCGAGCTAGAGACTGGCGAGAAGTGTATTCGACTAGATATCTTGCTCTCACTAATTCAGATCTTTTCGGACGCGCCGTTTGGAAACGGCCCTACTAGTTGCAGAATTTTTCTATCCAAGTGAGGTCCAGCACGTGAACGTCAAGAAATTTTGGTTGCCGTTGACTTTGGGCGCTGTGTTGACAGTGCCGTCACTGGTTTCAGCCCAAGCCAAGACAGAAGCATTACCTAAAGGTGTTACAGAAAAAATGATCTCCGAGGGCGCAACTCTATTTGCAGGCGCTGGTACCTGTTTTGCGTGTCATGGTCCAGATGCGAAAGGTGTGCCCAACTTGGGTGCAAACCTGACAGACAAAGACTGGGTAAAGGGAGATGGTGGATATGAAGCCATCGTCAAGGCAATCATGGAGGGAACGCAGTCAGAAACGGGGGCAGTCATGCCTCCTAGGGGTAGTGGCGCTCTGACCGATGCCCAGGTCAAGGCAGTTGCCGCATATGTGTGGACTCTAAGTCACAAGAAATAAGTGTTCGAGGGGTGTGGGGAGACGCACAAGTTGCCCCACACTCCTCTAGCTTCCTATCCTAATGGAGAGCCCAGCACCGACGAACCAGTCATCGGCTGCATCATTGAGGCCCACACCACCACTTACGTCGAACTGCACGTCGAAGTTCACGAGAAATGTCAGTCCGCCATCCATCGAATGACGGGATGATCCCGCTTCTTCCAACGCAACGAACCCGAACGATTCCCAAAATGCACCGACGCGTTCGGAAACGGAAAACCCCAAGGCGAGTGTGTACAAGAAATCGACCAGTGTCTCCGTACCTAGCACCGTAGCACTACTCGTCCACAGGGCACCCACGTTAGACCCTAGCGATACTCGGTCGGCCAGATCGTAGGCGAAACTGAGTCGGAAATTCGGATCAACTCGCTCGCTGCCCAATCCATCTTTACCAGTGGGCAGCTTGGCGCCACCCAGGAAGGCCCAATCGGGGCCCGTTCCCGCATGATCTCCCAAGCGATACTTGAACCCGATGTCGATGTCACCGAAACCACTACTAGTGTTCGAACTGGGACCGGCTGGGTCAATGGATCCGAGCAATTCTTCTCGGATCCATCCGGCGAATCCGAATCTCCCTTCTAGCCCGTCCAAAATCCCAACGCGGAACAATGCTTGGGGGGCCGCATGACTTCTCAGCCGCACTCCACGCTCATCTTGTTCGGAAAACGACCAACCCACCTCCACCTGGATGAGTCCGCGGCCCACAACTGCACTGGATTCGGTCTGATCAGGGCGGTCGGTCACGAGGGCCGACTTGGCGACGTCCCTATTAATCTGACCAAGAACGGGTGACACGGAGAATCCAGCTAGAACGGCAACGGCACAGAGTGCCCGGTAGGCGGCGGACATCGAAGCGTCTCCAGTGATTAGATGATACTAACTACGATATTAGACAATACTAATATGGTATTATAGCGATGTTTGTCCTGAATCACAAGAAGAATCCATTCCGAGCACCGGAGGTGGCAAGACCATGCGCAAGATTCTCTGGACAGCAACGGCAGCCCTGATATCCGTGGCTTGCGGTGGCGGGACACCGTTCGGCACAGTCCAGTTCGGTCAATTGACCGTGGAGGGTTCAGTAGATTCTGATTACCTGGAGCGCCAGCTTGCCCCGCTGGACCCGAGATTCGAGGCGTGCTATGTACGGGCTCTGAGGAAAAACCGAGACACCGAGGGCACTCTAAGAGTCAAGCTTCACGGTGTCGGTGGCACGCTCACTCCGGAGATAACCGAAAACTCTACCGGCAGCGAGGATTTGGCACAGTGCGTCACCGAAAACATCTC
Organism: Gemmatimonadota bacterium; assembly: GCA_036679605.1. Lineage (GTDB taxonomy): Bacteria > Gemmatimonadota > Gemmatimonadetes > Gemmatimonadales > GWC2-71-9 > JAZDCZ01. Next base: position 100,016 of record JAZDCZ010000289.1, on the reverse strand, counting down.
AGCGCTCTCAATAGTCCAACGCCCCGGAGCGGAGCTTTGGGATTTCACTGGAGAGTGGTCCGTCACGTTCCAAATTGCCCGCCGCGATTCCACACGCAGAGGAATCCAGTAGACCTAACGACTGTCTAGTGGGAGAGACTCGACCTGGGCGATTCCCGCGCCGATAAGAGTGAGCTGAAGAATCATCTGGTCCAGCACGGGCATTGCTCTCAGTCCACGCTCAGCGATCTCACGCGCGACGATTTCGCCGGAGTCACCCTCTCGGAGCATCACCTTCCAACGACTGATCGCAGCCTTGAAATCCACCGCCACCGGATCCGGAGGTCCTAACGTATCACCCACTCCGGGAGTGATGAACAATGGCATTTCCGAAACGAGTGTAAGTGGATCACCACCCAAAGAGCGCATGATTTCCATTGAGCTTGGTCGGAAGAGCCGTGCAGTACTCTCGTCTCCCTGGTCGACAAAGTATTGTCTCATGTACCGAGAGTCCGGACGTGTACAAAACCCTCTCCCCAAGCGAAAGAACCCTTTTTCGCCCAGGCGTTCCACGTCATGCAGAGTGTATCCCAATTCCTCCACCCGTACGGTACAGAGTTCCTTTAGGAGATCACACCGATCCGACCACGCTTCCTCAACAAGAAACCAGGGACCGGCGGCGAAGCCCGTGCTGTGGAGAGAAAGATGCAGATTGAACGGCGCGGCAGACTGTCTCCACCACTCAACGGCAGCACGAGTCTCGGGCCGGGCGTCCAGATCAAGCTGGTCCCGGGGGAAACCGAATTCCACGTCCTCTCCTGGGAGTTCGCGCACCACGTGCGACAGGTATGTGACCAAGTCGTACGCTGAGTCGGTGGCTCCATACCACTCTCGATTTCTCACCTCACCATCGGGGTTGATATGGGGAATGATCCACCAATCGTATGCCTCGATCAGAGGATCATTGGGCGACAGCGTGGATAGATAGGAGCACAAATGGCCCAGCATTCGAGGACCGATGGGTTCGTCGGCGTGGCAACCAGCCAATATGCTCACGCGCAGTCGGCCGCGACCAAATCGGAATGCCCGTATGTCGCGTCCTTCTCGGGAAACACCTATGGACTCACCGTCTTCCGAGGCTACCGGAGTTCGGGCAAGAATCTCTTCCCACCGCTCGGCGATTGTGCGCGTGTCCCCCTCCCCCACCGGAATATCAATCATTGTCCAATATCTTCGCTAACCTGACGCAATTTGAAGCGCTGAATCTTGCCAGTCGCCGTCTTAGGTAGATCCTCCGTAAACGCCACCCATCGAGGTCTCTTGAACGCGGCAATTTCTTCGGTGCAGTGACTGATCAGTTCCTGTGCCAGATCTTCCGATGGCTCGAACTCCTCGGCCAACACAACCCATGCTTTGGGTTTAACTAGATTCGATTTATCCCGTGCCCCAACGACTGCACACTCCGCGACAGCCGGGTGGGCAACGAGGGTATTCTCCACCTCTACAGGTGATACCCAGATACCTCCGACCTTGAGCATGTCATCGGCGCGGCCGGCATGCCAAAAATATCCATCACCGTCTTCGTAGTACTTGTCTCCCGTGTGCAGCCACTCGCCCTGGAAAGTCAGCCGCGTCCGATGGTACTGATGTAAATACCATACTGCTGCCGTCTCGCCCTTGACCATTAGGTTTCCTATCTCACCACCTGTTACCGCGACGCCGGTGTCGTCTACTATCTTCACCTCGTAGCCAGGTACTGGCTTGCCGCTACTCCCCGGACATACGTCATCAGGGGAGTTCGAGATAAAGATGTGGAAGTTCTCGGTCGATCCTATGCCATCGAGAATAGTGATTCCCGTTTTTTCCTTCCACTGGTGCCAGATTGCTGCCGGTAGAGACTCCCCCGCGGAAACGCAGAGGCGTACGGATGAAATGTCGTATTTCTCAGTGAGATCGGGTACGGCTAGCGCCGCAGCGTATCCCGTGGGGACGTTGAAGACTATCGTCGGTTTGAAGCGATCGATGACGCCGAGAACTCTGTCCGTGTCCCTTGCGGAGCCGGAGAACAGTATGGCGCCCGCACCCACTTGCCATGGGAAAAGGAGATTGCCACCCAACCCGTAGACGAAGAACAACTTGGCGTTCGAGAATGTGCGGTCCTCCGTCCGCAAACCAAGTACACCTAGTGCCCAAAGCTCTGCCGTAATCACGTAGTCTTTATGTGCGTGAAATATTCCCTTCGGCTTGCCCGTCGTACCACTGGAGTAGTTGAGCGTGCCGAAATCCTCTCTGTGGGTCCGCGCAGAATTTAAATTCGTAGATTCGCCTTTGATCCACTCATCGTACTCGTAGTTTGCTGAATTGTTGGAACCTCCAATTACCACGACATCCTTTAGGTCAGGGAGCTGTGGCAGTATGGTGCCAATAGAATCAAGCAAGTCAGCATGTACCAACAGAACCCGAACCCGGCTGTCGGCAAGCATGAAGCGAAAATCGTCTGGCTTCAGCAGCGTGTTCATACAGACGGTCACGGCTCCGATTTTCATTACACCAAAGAAGCAGGTGACCCATTCGGCGCTGTCAGGTGCCCCGAGACCAACGCATTCTCCCATCCGGACATCGAGCTTCTTGAGGGCGTTGCCTACGCGGTTTACCTCATCGGACACCTCACGAAAGGTCAACGTGCGCGTATCGGTGTAAAGAGCGACCTTGTCCGATCGGGATTCTAGGTTTCGCTCCAGAATCTCGACGGCATTGTAGTACAGTGGGAGATCGTCTGCCTTCATCTACGATCTTGAACGGGTGTACGAAAAGCGAGGATTCGTGTGGGAGCCCTGCCGACTTTCTCTCTTCTGATCACTTCTCTGGTGCCCCTACTAATCGCGACGACAGAACCTGCCGTTTCCAGAGTTAGATAGAGTGGCTCTCCATCTGGATGCAATGCAAACCAAAATGGCCCGCCCTCTGTGGAGATCTCTGCAAACTGTTTGACCTCGGGCATCAAGAACCCGTAGACCTTGTCAGTGGCATAAGTTGCGATCCAGAGTTCACGGTCGTCGGGGGTCAGCAACATGCCATGCGTGTAGGTATCGAGGTGCGGGACAGGCGTGCCATCCGGGACGGGCAACTCGAGGCGATTTACTACCGCACCGGCACGTAGATCCAACGTCACAAAACCCGTAAGACCCGACAACGCCAGGTATGCGAGAGAGTCGTCGGCAGTGAGTGCCAAAGGCCGAGGAATTCCGCCGACTGGAATCTGTCGAAGGATTTCCTGCGCAGTAGGATCGATGACCGAAATGAGTTCATCTCCCATCGACGTGACATAGACATGCTCGCCGTTGGCGGAGGTATACGCATTGTGCTGAGCGTCTCCGGCAGGCAGGAGCTTTACGACTTTCATGACATCGGTATCGACCACTGCTGTCTTGTCGGCAGCTCGCTGTGGAACGAACGCATACTTTCCATCCCGACTCAACGTGGGTTCGTTGGGGATCGGACCGACACCTACCCGACCAATGATCTCGTGGGTTGCCACATCTACTTTGAGAAGTTCGCTACTCGTCTCCACGGTGATATAGAGGGTACGGCCGTCAGGCGACGCTACGAGTCCGTGCGGTCGCGGACCCGTATCGATCGTATCGATCGGTTCCAACGTCGCCGGATCAAGACGGAAAACGCCTTCGTGCCGGTCAACTACATAGAGGCGCACTGCATTTGCAACTGGTGTATCTGCTTCTGGCGCAGAATTATCTTGATCCGAAGTACAGGCAGCAACTAGGAACACACCAGTCGCCGTCATCAGGCCGGCAGTCGTCCATCGAAGCCAAGAGCTACGCTCCATAGTTGGGTTCCTCGTTCCTTGCAGTCACGTCGTCCTAAGTTTGCCCCGGTCGATCTTACCTAGATGCGTCCGCGGGAGCTTATCCGTGAAGACTACCTTGCGGGGATGTTTGTACGGCTCGAGCCGCTCTCTACAAAATGCCTTGAGGTCCTCCTCAAGTGTGGCGGTCTCGTCTGTCGGGACAACGAAGGCGTGTGGTTTCGTCAGCCCGTTCGCGTCGACTATTCCAACGACAGCTGCTTCAGTAACCATCGGATGTTGGATTAAGCAGTTCTCGAGTTCCTGAGGTGACAGCCACTTGCCCGCTACCTTCATCATATCGTCGTCGCGGCCGCAATAGGTGAAGTAACCATCGGTGTCACGGCACACCATGTCTCCCGAAATGTACCAATCTCCACGAAACGATTGCTTGCTTTTTTCCATCTGATGCCAGTAGCCGATCGCCCTGGAGTTCCCGCGAACCCAGAGCCATCCGATTTCGCCGCATGCAAGCTCTTGTCCCATGTCATCGCACACTCTGACCTCGAAGCCCGGCACAACTTTGCCAAGGGTACCGGGCTTGACCTCGCCCGGCCGGTTAGAGAGAAAGATGTGCCACATCTCAGCCGTCCCGAGTCCGTCGAGCATCTCCACGCCAAACGTCTCTTTCCAACGGTGGTACAGATCTGCTGGAAGCGCCTCTCCGGCAGATGTCGCAAGACGCAACGATGACAGATCTCTTGAACTTGCTTCCGGATGATTCACCATGTGGTTGATCATCGTTGGTACGTTGATCAAGATGGTGGGTCGAAAACGAGCGATATTTGCAAACAAGACATCCGCGGTACAACGCTCGGGAAACAGCACCGATGACGCACCGACCGAAAAGGGGAACAAGAGATTGGATCCAGTGGCGTAGCCGAAATACAACTTGGGAACTGAGATCGTTACGTCATTCTCGTTGTACGCTATCACTTGCTTGGCGTAGCATTCGGTGGTATTCGCGAAGGAAGAATGTGTCTGAACTACACCCTTCGGGCGACCGGTCGTTCCACCGGAAAAGAGCCATATCGCAGCATCATCACGGTGCGTTGCGTACGTATCCAGGTCGCTCGAAGCCGTGGCTAGGCGATCGTCAAACTCGGAACTGCCCACCACCATGAGCGCCGCCAGGTCAACAGCATCTTGGGCAGCGTCGTCGAACGGCGCCAGCGTATCGTCATGGACTACCGCAACGCGGGCACGGGTGTAGGAGTAAAAATATTGAGCCACGTCTTTCTTGATGTCCGGGTTGATCATGACCACAACGGCCCCGATCTTGAGTGTGCCAAACAATGCCGCTACAAACTCCGGTCCGTCAGGAAGTGCTATTATCACACGCTGCTCTGGCATCACGCCATTGTCTCGGAGCATATTGCCAAATTTGTTGGCGAGTTCTTGTATTTCCTGGTAAGAAACAGTCGTGCTATTACAATGGAGTGCGGGCCGATGGCCTTGACCTTCCCTGATCCTGGCGTCTAGGAAGTAATCGGCGATATTGAACTTTTCGGGTGGTTGGAAGCTCATGTGTGCAATGATGCCCATTAACTGGAGTGTGAGTCAACCTTCAACTATGACTGGTAATCTCGTCTGATGGCGCTCCTACGTCTATTTGACCTGACGTGGAGTGAAGTTGAGAACCTGGATCGCTCTAGGACCATCGCCGTGCTCCCAGTGGGAGCCATCGAAGCTCACGGTCCTCACCTACCACTGGGTACCGACGCAATCATTGCTGAGGCCATGGCTGAGTCAGGCGCCGAACGGTTAGTTCGAGCCGGCTACGATGTCCTAATGTTGCCAACAATGACATACACTGCCGCCCGGTTCGGTGCTGGGTTTGCGGGCACGGTATCACTCGACGGAGAAGCGGTTTCCGCCACCATTGTCGGCATAGCCCGCAGTTTGGCGGCACACGGAATTCAGGTACTCGCGCTTGCCAACTCTCATCTGGACCCCGTCCATCTTCAATCGCTGAATACAGCCGTTAACGGCGTCCGCAAGGAAGCTCGCCTGCAAGTAATTTTTCCAGACATTACTAAGAAGCCTTGGGCCTCGCGCCTTACCGAGGAGTTCAAGAGTGGTGCTTGCCACGCCGGTCAATATGAGACATCCATCGTGTTGGCAAAGCGACCACAACTCGTGCACGACGAGCTAAGGCGCGAACTACCACCCAACCCCGTATCGCTTTCTGCCGCAATTCGAGAAGGAAAGGCTACATTCAGTGAGGCTGGTGGACCTCAAGCTTACTTTGGAAACCCCGCCGAGGCTTCTTCAGAAGAGGGCAAGAACACAATTGAAATTCTCGGAGCAATACTCGAGGAGGCCATAATAGCAGACATAAGCACATGAGTCATTCAATGGAGCCGCGCCCGCAACTCGGCCACCGGACCGCCCTTGTGACAGGTGGTGGACGAGGCATCGGAGAAGCTGTGGCCAGGACCCTGGCAGCGGCCGGTGCCTCCGTTATTGTCACAGCCAGGACACAGAGCCAACTCGATCAACTAGTCGAAGAGTTGCGAGCTGCAGGACACGATGCCTGGGCCGTTCCGTGCGATGTCTCAGATCCGTCCAGTGTAGCGGACATGGCAAGCGCCGCATACGGACACCTTGACCATATCGACATTCTGGTAAACAATGCTGGAATTGCGACGTCAGCGCCGCTTCGGAAGCAAACGCTCGATGATTGGAATCGTCTGATGGCGGTAAACGCTACCGGCACCTTTCTCTGCACCCAAGCGTTCTTGCCCAAGATGATGGAACAGAATTGGGGACGCGTCGTCAACATTACTTCGGTGGCAGGAGTATCGGGCGCTAAGTATATCTCGGCGTACAGTGCTTCAAAACATGCCGTTGTGGGTTTCACGCGTTCTGTTGCTGCCGAGGCGGCCCATCGTGATGTCACGGTCAACGCCATATGTCCAGGATACGTCGACACCGACATGACACGTCAGTCGGTCGAGCGCATAACAGCGAGCACGGGTATGTCTGCAGACGAAGCCTTGGCAGCGATCTTGGACACGTCGCCGCAAAGGCGACTGATTGCACCGGAGGAGGTGGCCAGTCTCGCACTGTGGTTATGTACTCCCAACGCCAAGAGCGTCAACGGCCAAGCCATAGTCATGGACGGAGGTGGCTACCTAGGATGACATTCCAAATCATTAATCCGGAATCGTTGGGCGCACCCAAGGGTTGGAACAACGGTATGCTTGCGCCGGCTAGGGGACGCATACTGTTCGTCGCGGGTCAAGTGGCCAGCGATTCTACGGGAACCGTGGTGGCAAAAGAATTCGTCGAGCAATTCGAGCGTGCCCTGGAAAACGCAGTGTCCGTAGTCATCGAGGCCGGCGGTCAGCCAAGTCATATCGGTCGACTCACTATTTACGTGACCGACTTGGACGCCTACACAGCGAGTTTGAAACCATTGGGTCAAGCGTACCGAGCCCTCATGGGACGTCACTTCCCAGCTATGGCCTTGGTTCAGGTCAAGGGTTTGCTCGAGCAGAATGCGATGGTCGAGATCGAGGCCACTGCAGTGATCCCATTCGACTAAGGAGATCCCTCATAATGGCTCTCACACCGGCAACGTTTCTCTACGAGCACAACACGGATACCGCTGTTGCCACCATAACTCTGAATAGACCGGATCGCCTCAATGCATTGACCTTCGATAGCTACGGAGAACTTCGCGACACCTTCCGTCAACTCGACACCGAACCCGGGGTACGCGCGATTGTCATAACAGGTGCGGGCCGGGCATTCTGCTCTGGCGGCGACGTCGAAGACATCATCGGTGCTTTGTTCCAACGAGACTACGAGGGCCTGCTGGAATTTACCAGAATGACCTGTGATTTGATCTTGGCAATTCGGCAATGTCGACGTCCTGTGGTAGCTGCATTGAACGGCACAGTAGCTGGCGCAGGGGCAGTAATATCCATCGCGAGCGACATCCGAATTGCTGCCGACTCGGCAAAAATCGCATTTCTTTTTACGCGCGTCGGATTATCCGGTGCAGATATGGGAGCCGCGTGGCTCCTGCCTCGTATCGTAGGATTCGGACGCGCTAGCGAATTACTTATGACGGGTGAGTTCATCAGCGCCGAAGAGGCCCTCCGCATTGGTCTCTACAATAGAGTCGTCTCGAGAAATGATTTAGCCGCTGAAGCGAAAACTTTTGCCGAGCAACTGGCCAAAGGCCCCTCCTTCGCGCTCGGTGTGACCAAGACCTCGCTCAGCCAGGAAGCAGCGATGGATTTCGTGACTGCGCTGGACGCAGAGGCGCAGGCGCAGGCCGGCTGTATGCTCAGCCCTAACTTTCGCGAGTCCTACGATGCGTTCGTGGCGAAGCGCGACCCAAAGTTTACCTGAGCGACGAGTGCCGGATACACATGCAGTGCGGGCGTTTCTCGAGGACAGACACCTCGAGCTGGCAACTCAGATAGCGGAGTTCGCCGCCAACGATATCGCACAAATTTCCCACGCTGCCGATGACGTCGCCGCCAGAGAGAATGCGCGCACAATTCTGACTAGCCTCGGAGACAGCGGTTGGTTCGCGCCGATCGGCGATCAGGACCTTAGGGCTTGCTGCCTCATACGGGAGGCATTAGCCGATGAATCTCCTCTCGCCGATGCAGTATTCGCGCTGCAGGCACTGGGGACCACGCCGCTACTCCTGATCGAAGATTCTGCAATCAAAGATCGTTGGCTTCCAAGGGCGCTGGCAGGAGAAGCCATGGGCGCCTTTGCAATGACCGAACATGAGGCCGGCTCCGACGTAGCAGCACTCACCACTGTAGCCACACGGGATGGCGACCACTACCTGCTGAACGGCAGTAAGACGCTTATTTCCAATGCCGGCATCGCCGACTTCTATGTGGTCTTCGCATCTACTGACCCAAAAAAGGGTGCCAAGGGTATCTCCTGTTTTCTCGTCGCAGCTGATGCCCCCGGATTCGAGTTCGTGGGCTCGCAAATTATGAGCGAACCACATCCTCTCGGTGAGATCGCGTTTCGCGACTGTCGCATTTCGATAGATTGCATGCTGGGTGATGAGGGCGGTGGCTTCAAAATCGGGCTCGCTACACTCGATCGCTTGCGCGCCACCGTAGGAGCCGCTGCGTGTGGCCTCGCCGAGCGAGCCCTGAGTGAGGCATTGAACCACGCAGTTACGCGACGCCAATTCGGCGCAAGGCTCGGCGACTTCCAACTAGTGCAGGCGAAGCTTGCTCGAATGGCCACGGATCTCACGGCCGCCCGCCTATTAGTCTACCGGGCTGCGTTCGAGAAAGACCACGGAGCAGATCGGGTAACCGTAGAGGCCTCCATGGCCAAAGCGTTCGCAACGGAAGCTGCTCAACGTATCGTCGATGATTCGATACAGATTCTTGGTGGTCGTGGCATCCTCGCTGACAGTACGGTGGATCGGCTGTATCGAGCGGTTCGTGCACTCCGGATCTATGAGGGGACCACGGAAATCCAACAGTTGATCATAGCCCGACATTTACTCGCAGATGTGGCACCCACCCAATCCAGTCAAGCACTCGACACCTGAGCCGCAGTGGCCCACCAAACGGGAGGCAGCTAGCTCCAAGTGGTTTCAACCAATACGACTCGGTCACTTGGTGCTGGCCGAACGCACATGGGTGCCTGCAATGGTACCGTGGAGGGCAACCGATGAGGGGTATGTAACTCAGGACATCCTCGACTGGTACGAGCGCATGGCAGAGGGGCAGCCTGGTGCCATCGTCGTGGAGGCAACTGGGATACGTGACATCAAGAGCGGCCCGCTACTGAGGATCGGACACGATCGTTTCGTACCAGGACTCAAGCGTCTCGCCGCGACGGTAAGGAAAGCCAGTCACGACCGCACCAAGCTCTTCATCCAGATCATAGACTTTCAGGTCATCCGGAGACGTCCTACTAAGGAACTCTTTCTGGGAAAGTATCTGGAGATCACTGACGCACACCGTCGCGTTGTTGCCGGATCAGATGAAGAAATACGGCTAGAGTTACTAGCGCTAGCCGACGAAGATTTGTCGGGCGTCCTCTCGGATCGTGAATTGGAGTCCCTGAGATTTGGCTACCGGGAACGTGTCACGGATCTGGATAGGCCGCACATTCGCGACCTTCCTATGACATTGCCCAGTACATTCAGCGCAGCGGCCAAGCGGGCCGAGGCGTGCGACTTTCACGGCGTCGAGTTACACTACGCCCACGCCTACACCATGGCTTCGTTTCTATCGGCTTTGAACGACCGCGCTGATAACTATGGAGGGTCGCTCGCTAACCGCGTTCGGTTACCACTTGAGGTGTTTCATGCGGTAAAGAACGCGGTATCTAGCCAGTTCGTGGTCGGGTGTCGCTATCTGACGGAGGAGTGTATCCCGGGCGGAAGCACGATCGATGATGCGGCATATTTCGCAGTACAGTTTGCTGATGCAGGAATGGATTACCTTTCGCTTTCCCGCGGCGGGAAATTCGAGGACGCAAAGCAACCGAAGATCGGTTGGGCAGCTTATCCATACACTGGGCCCAGCGGTTACGAATGCATGCCGACCGTTAGGTCGGATGATGCCGGACCCTTCGGTCGGAACGTTGCCGCGACAGCGACAGTCCGCATGGCACTCCACAACGAGGGGTACCAGACACCTGTCGTGGTATCAGGCGGCATCAGCACTCTGGATCAAGCAGAACGCATCCTAGAGCGCGGCGAGGCAGATATTGTAGCTTCGGCCCGCCAGACGTTGGCCGACCCCGATTGGTTCTTGAAGATCAAACTTGGCCGAGGTGACGAGATCCGCCGATGTTCGTTCACTAACTACTGTGAAGGGCTCGATCAGGTACACAAGAAAGTGACATGTAAGCTATGGGACCGTATCGACCTAGACGAACCCAACATCTCGTTGACGGACGAAGCGAAGCGTCGTCTCGTTGCGCCTCGCACCAGGAACCTGTCGGCGCCACCTGCGACTGACGATCTATGAAAATCGTGTGCATTGGAGGTGGCGCGGCTGGGCTGTATTTCGCGGTCATAATGAAGAAGGCACACCCTACGTACGATATCACCGTCGTAGAACAGAATCGCCTGGACGATACCTTTGGGTTTGGTGTGGTTTTTTCCGACGCCACTCAGGACAACCTGGCGGCCGCCGATCGTGCAACGCACGATGAAATGATGCGACATGTCGCACGCTGGGACAACGTAGACGTTCATTACAAAGGTCAACTCATTACATCGTCGGGACACGGATTCAGTGGCATGTCTCGGCAGAAACTCCTGTTGATCCTAGCGTACCGCTGTCATGAACTCGGTGTAAAGCTGCAATTTGAGACACCGGTCACCGACCCAGACAAATATCGTGACGCCGATCTCGTCGTCGCTGCAGACGGTTTCAACAGCACCATACGAGCCAAGTACAGTGACGCTTTTCGGCCCAACATCGACTGGAGACCGAACAAGTTCGTATGGCTCGGCAGCACGCGATCTTTCGATGCATTCACCTTCTACTTCAAGCAAGACGAACATGGGCTATGGCGCATACATGCGTACCAGTATGAGCCCGGCCACTCCACAGTCATCGTAGAGACTACTGAGAGTGCATGGCGCGCTACCGGCATTGAGGAAGAGGATGAAGATCGAACCCTCGAGTTCTGCGAGAATTTGCTCGCTGAAGAGTTAGAAGGTCACCGATTACTGAAGAACAAGTCGATTTGGCGTAATTTCCCAACCATTAAGAATGAGCGGTGGTCATACGACAACGTTGTTCTGCTGGGCGATGCCGCCCACACGGCTCATTTCTCGGTTGGATCGGGAACGAAACTAGCAATGGAGGACTGCATAGCACTTGCTGCCGCTCTTGATTCGCATGACACGCTCTCCGATGCATTGGCTGAGTACGAAGAGCGGCGCCGGCCAGAAGTTGAAAGCTTGCAGCGGGCAGCGCAGGTGAGTTTACAGTGGTTTGAGGATACAGAACGCTATATGGACCTGGACCCAACACAATTTGCGTTCAACTTGCTCACGCGAAGTCTGCGGATCACGCATGAAAGCTTGAGACTTCGTGATCCTAAATTCATCGACAATGTAGACACGTGGTTTACAGAGCGTGCCATCGCCGAGGGACATTATCAGAGTCGGCCTGAACGTGTTCCGCCTCCGCTCTTTACGCCTTTCAGGCTAAGGGACATGCGTCTCGTCAATCGCGTCGTTGTTTCCCCCATGTGTCAATACAGCGCACAGGACGGCACTCCCAATGACTGGCATCTTGTTCACTTGGGCGCACGGGCCGTCGGCGGCGCCGGGCTTGTGATCGCGGAGATGACCGACATCAGCGCCGACGCGCGCATATCGCCCGGATGCGCCGGCATCTACAGTCCCGATCACGTCATCCAGTGGAGACGCATAACGGACTTCGTTCACCAGCATAGTTATGCAAGAATCGGCCTACAGTTGGGGCATGCCGGACGGAAGGGTTCGACGCGCATATTGTGGGAGGGAATGGACGAACCGCTCACCAAAGGAAACTGGCCCATCATGGCACCGTCAGCAGTGCCCTACTTCGATCACAGCCAAGTTCCGATCGAGATGACAAGGTCCGACATGGACGACGTGCGAGCATCGTTCGTCCGTGCCGCCGACATGGCGGAAGAGGCCGGCTTCGACATGCTGGAGGTACATTTCGCCCACGGTTACCTACTTGGCAGCTTCATCTCGCCACTCACGAACCTCCGCACCGATGAATACGGTGGCGACCTAGAACGCCGGATGAGATTCCCACTCGATGTGTTTGACGCAGTACGTGCGTCTTGGCCAGCGCACAAGCCTATCTCCGTACGTATCTCGGCAACCGACTGGGCCCCGGGTGGAGTAGAGCCACATGATGCGGTCGACGTAGCCCGGCTGCTAAAGGAACACGGTTGCGACATAATCGACGTCTCCGCCGGACAGACGGTTCCCGACGCACAGCCGGTTTATGGGCGTCAGTTTCAGACACCATTCAGCGACCGGGTCAGGCACGAGGTCGGAATTCCAACAATGGCTGTCGGCAACATATCTTCGTACGAGGACGTGAACAGTATCCTGGCGGCGGGCCGAGCCGATCTGTGTGTGATGGCGCGCGCGCACCTGTGGAATCCGTACTGGACTCGACATGCCGCTTACGAACTGGGCCATGAACTTCGGTGGCCCGATCAGTACTCATCATTGAACGAATACACACCACGCTTCAAGTAATCGAAGTCAACATTCAGGCCATCAACAACGGGTGTATCCATGCCGGTGACATATTCCAGCTACCTGCAATTAGACGAACTCCTATCTCTGCAACAGCCGCGATCTGAAGACCTGGAGCACGATGAAATGCTGTTCATCGTCGTCCATCAGGTCTACGAACTGTGGTTTAAGGAGATACTCCACGAACTCGACTACATAATGGCGCGCCTGGACGCCGGCGCTACACCACCTGTTCTGAAGGGTATGAAGCGCGTGCTAACGATCCTCAAGGTATTGGTAGCACAACTGGACATACTGGAGACCATGACGCCACTTGACTTCCTCTCCTTCAGAGAGCGACTCGAATCGGGTAGCGGGTTTCAGTCATGTCAGTTCCGCGAACTGGAGTTCACACTCGGACTCAAGAATCGCGAGGCGCTCGAGAGATTCAACGCGGACTCGAGTGACCGGCAGCGTCTAGATATCCGCTTTCGCAAGCCGTCCCTTTGGCTGACCTTCTTGAAGTACCTCGCCAACATCGGTTACGAGTTGCCGGCGGATTTACTGAATGCCGACCCCACTGAATCGACCAAACCATCCCCTGCCGTGCAGCGACAGTTGGTCGACATTTACCGCAACGACCCGTTGACCACACAATTGTGCGAGCGTTTGGTGGATTTTGACGAGGGGATTCAGGAGTGGCGTTACCGTCATGTGAAGATGGTGCAGCGAACCATCGGCACAAAGGAAGGCACCGGGGGCTCCGACGGAGCGGACTACCTCAAGACTACACTCTTCAAGCCGGCCTTCCCCGACCTGTGGGCAATTCGAACCGACCTATGACGGCGTGATGGATCCATCCGATCTCTACCGAACCCTGAACCGGCTGGCTCAGCATTACAGCAGGTTCCGTGTTACTGAGAGCCTGCGGCTTACCGGCCACTCACATCAGGCATGGCCCGATTGCGGATTTGAAGGTCAGAAGCAGGCATGGCTGGATGCCGCCGAGTGCGCCGACGAGAAGTGGGATCGCGCGTTTGAAAAGGCAGAGCGGGTACGTAGGGGGTTCGCTAGGCTGTTGGACGACGATGGGGGAGACATCGCACTGGCACAAAACACCCACGATCTCATATTGCGGTTCATCTCGGCCATACCCCTGCGAGACCGCCCCAAGATCATAACTACCGATGGTGAATTTCATACACTGCGACGTCAGCTTGACCGCCTCTCCGAAGAGAACATCCGAGTGGAGAAGATCGCGGCTCTGCCTGCGAAGACTCTTTCGGCGCGGCTCTGCGAGGCCGTGGACGATCGCACAGCCGCAGTGATGGTCTCGGCAATTCTGTTTCAGAACGCACACATCGTACCCGGCTTGGGGGATGTCCTATCAGCCTGTCAGAAAGTGGGAGCCGAGCTACTCGTGGACGCATACCATGCACTGAACGTGCTGCCCTTCTCTCTGGGGAAGGAGCGACTCGCAGGGGCGTTCGTGGTTGGTGGCGGATACAAGTACTGTCAACTCGGAGAGGGTAATTGTTTTCTGCGCGTTCCCGCAGGATGCAGGATGCGGCCCGTCATTACCGGATGGTTCGGCGAGTTCGGTAGCATGAGCGAGACCGAGACCGGCAAACTCGTTCAATACGCCGACGGTGCGGACCGGTTTGCCGGAGCAACCTATGACCCCACGAGCCATTACCGTGCGAGCGAAGTGTTCGACTTCTTCGAGCGTGAGCAGTTGACGCCTAATTTCCTGCGACAGGTGAGCCAACACCAGGTGGCCTTATTGGCTCGATCGTTCGATGACGCAGATCTCGACGAGGCAATCATATCTCGCGACAAGAGCATTGATCTCAGTGGGATCGGCGGATTTCTAGCTCTGCGGTCGCCGCTGGCAGAATCGATTCGGCAAGGCCTGAACGAGGCCGGTGTTCTCGCGGACAATCGAGGCGACACCCTGAGACTGGGGCCCGCACCGTATCTGTCAGACCAGCAGTTACATGAGGCTATTGAGGTTCTGGCGGCTGTGGTGAAGAAATACCGTTGAGATTGTGGGACTGTCGTTCAATGACTAGCAAGTCGACTTGTCTTCGGTGATAGAAGTGAGCAGATTATAGTCTGTGGCGCACCCCACCCAGCTGGACACTGAGCTTCACTTTCCGAACGCACCGATAACGGAAGCCGTTCTGGAACTTCGCGTGACAAACCCGCCCGACATCCACTTCGATGATCTGGATTCATTCGTCCAAGCCATCGCATCGGAGTATCCCGAAAAGAGTGTCAGAATGAATGTCGAGGCCAACATCCACTTCGACAAAGAAAAGAAGGAGGTCAGTACTGAGGGTTCTGGGACCCCGATCGGATTCCTGCTGAAATCTGCTGATGGTCTTTGCGTGGTCCAGCCCCGCGTAGATCTTTTTGGGTTCAGCCGACTACGACCTTACGAGACGTGGGCAGCTCTGCGGGATGAAGCGCGGCGGTTGTGGGACACCTACTGGCAGACTTTTAAGCCCACGGCGGTCACAAGAATCGCCCTGCGGTACATCAACCGTGTCGAGATTCCTGTACCTGCGGCAGGACTGGCTTTCAAGGACTATTTCTTGACAGCACCAGAGATTGCGGAGGGCATTTCTCAGCAGCTCCCGAACTTTTTCATGCGGTTGGTTGTACCAGAT
This sequence comes from Gemmatimonadota bacterium, assembly GCA_036679605.1. Taxonomy (GTDB): domain Bacteria; phylum Gemmatimonadota; class Gemmatimonadetes; order Gemmatimonadales; family GWC2-71-9; genus JAZDCZ01. The sequence goes on along the minus strand of JAZDCZ010000289.1, from coordinate 84,295 downwards.
ACGAAAGGGAGAGGCACAGCCATCATCACAGAAACGGTAGATCCCAAGGCACCGTCGCCGAATATTTTTGCCCTGATTTTCGATGTCGATGTGTTCCGTGAGGGTAAGTATGATCCGGACAGCGACCAGGTTTGGGATGCCTTGGAAGAACTCAGAACGCTAAAGAACGAGATTTTCACGCTCAGCTTCACCGACAAGGCAAAGGAGTTATTCAAATGACTGCCTATACGGGAATCGATCGGTTCGCTCTTGACGAGCCAGCTTCGACGGGTGCCGGAAATGACTACGCTCTTGTGGAGAAGGATCTGCGAGCAGCTAGCATTCACTTTGGAGAGCCTGTCTCACGCAGGCCATTGGCGTCGCAGTTCCGAGACCTTGCCGAAACATGGCGACTTGTGACAGCCTTCACGTCGTCGCTTGACGAGATCGTGATGAACCCCGCCTATCAGCAGATCATTGGTCTGGGACCCGAGGTGATCCCACTGATCCTCCACGAACTACGGCGCGAACCGAATCAGTGGTTCTGGGCCCTTAGCGCATTGACCGGCGCCGATCCCGTCAACGCAACCGATAGGGGAGACCTTGACCGAATGACAGAGGCATGGATCGAATGGGGGAAAACTGTGAGGTATTTCTACGATTAGAATATGCTAGAGAAGTCCTTCCCAAAGCTCAGGACTACCCTCTACGGATTGACGAGCCCGCCAGACAGAAAGTACAACTGCATTGCTTGGGCAGTCGGCGACAAATCCCGGAACTGGTGGCCCCACCGTCTGGGCTACTGGCCCGCACAGGTGACCAGGAAGGCGACGATTGAAGCGTTCATTGAAGTTCTTGGTTTGTTCGGCTACGTCCCGTGTGATTCTCCCAGCCACCAACCCGACAAGGAGAAGATTGCAATCTATGCGGTTGGGGACAGTCTGAAACACGCAGCGAGGCAACTCCGGAGCGGCATGTGGAGCAGCAAGCTTGGCCCAAATGTCGACATTGCCCACGAACTCGAGGGACTGGTAGGCACGGAGTATGGAAAAGTCGTAGCGGTCCTTGAGCGACCTCGGACATAGGGTCGGCAAATCCCGACGACCTTCCTGGTCGCATCATTCACATAACGAGACCTGCAGAGAGGCGCCGGGCAGATTCGACCGTAAGCCGCGAGTCAGAGACGAGCGGCGTTGACCGAAGCTGTGCGGCCCACGATCGCTCGCAAAGCGAGCGGAGAGGCGCCGGGCAGATTCGAACTGCCGAATAGAGGTTTTGCAGACCTCCGCCTTACCACTTGGCCACGGCGCCGGGAGACTCAAAGTCGCACAGGAGCATGACTTTCTCAAGCGGGCTCGTTGCCCCTGACAAAACGCACTGAGAATCGTCATTCTTATTGCTCAATCATTTCGGAGTTGGCACCATGTGGTCGCGCACTTTATTGCTGGTTGCTACAGCTCTTTCAGTGTCATCAACCGGATGGGCTCAGTCGGGTCGCAGCCGACTCGAATTCGAGAGCCTTGCGGTTATTCCTGGATTCTATATCGAGGTAACCGGCGTTCCGCGCACTATTGAGGGGTTGTCCCCCGACTCACTGCGGGCAGACATAGCATCGATCCTGAGTCGCAATAATATCACGATCTTGACCCAACCGGAGTGGCAGCAAACCATCGGCAATCCGGCCGTGCATCTCGTGCTACAGCTGCTCCGACTCTCCAGTAGGCAGTACTTCTACACAGCCTCGCTGGAAGTGCGACAGCTAACACTGTTGATGCGGGATTCCACCAAGATGGTCTACACGCCGACTTGGTCGTCGAGAAAACTGCTCGGCGCGATACCGTCAGACAAATTGACTACACTGCGCGAGCGGGTTAAGCCTCTTGTCGAACAGCTAGCCAGGGCATATTGGTCGTCCGTCAGACAAGAAGTGGGCAGCAGGCAGCCAGAGAGTGCCGAGGTCGACGCCTCAGAAAAAGAAGCCGCGCCCGAACAGGACAATCCAGCGACTCGACCCTATACCGTCGCCGAAACGATACGCAATATCGATCCGACCGATATTCGGGCCGGTTGCCCTCGTCGAACCGAAGCGAATGCCACCACCTACGTCACCACCAACCCGCGCGCCCTGATTTGCAAACCAGGCTCCTCCATAGTCCACAAAGCCCGCAACCCCAAGCCCCAGCAAACCGAAAACCTCGTCGGCCAGGAACGCACGGTGTTCGAGCGATCCCCACACCGTCCTGGTCCCGGTGAAAGCGTGGACACCAAACGCCCTCGGCCCGAACCCATGGCCCAGATCGAATTCGGTTCCCGGAGCCGTGCGCCGTAGCGAACCCGCCTCCAGATGAAAGACCGATGCACTTTTCGAGAGAATCTGTGAGACACCGGTTACACTCACCGAAACGCGACCTGAATCAAGACCGGATGAAGACGTAAACAATCCATTGGCTCTAACCTGGACCCATCCAAAACTCCGACCGAGTGATCCACCCGTACGCACCGCGATGCCACCTCCGACACCAGTTTTCTCATAGCCAAACGCGCTGGGCGCAAACCACGAAGTCAGGGAAACCCTTGTACTCAAGTCTATGTCCACTTCCCGTGCGAATCCGTTGTAATGAGTTACGACCCTGAATCGAGCTTTCCGCAGGTCGGCGAAGACCCCCAATGCACCCGTTACCGTATCCGGCACGAGCGAACCTATGGCTGCTTCCGGCAGGTATTCTTCACGCTTGATCTGGCCTGCTACGCCGACGCGAACGTATCCGGCACTCGTTGCAATCGGAGCGATCGCGACCTGACCGCGCTGTCGGAACATCCGGCGCCGAAACGTCGCAAACAAGTTGCCGTCCCTGAACTGGAGTATCCGCTCCTTGCTTGCCGCACCGGTAAAATTGAAGGATCTCCTGTCGGTAAATGCTCTGAAAGGAAGACCCATCGACCAGAAGCCGCGCCTGCCATCACTAAGGTCATCGTAGAGTCCCTGGACAGCTATTCTGGACCCGAATGTTCTGTCAGCGGCGAATATCACCGCCACCGCGGTCCGGTCGGGCTCGTTACGGTAACTTGCCCCTAGGCTCGTGGCACTTCCCAGAAAATTTCGCTCGAGCAGACCTGCGGCCCAGGAAAACTCGCCGCCCGTGGAACGGGCGTTCAGTTGCAAGTCTGTCGTCCAACCGTCCGCGGTTCTCACGACTGCCGTCAGGCGCCCATCAACCCGAACGGTATCGATGGTAACATCGCGGAATATCCCTAGTCTGCGGAGATTCCTCTCGGTCTCTGCTGCGGTTGCAGAGTCGTACGACTCACCCACCTTGAAGAGCAACTCGCGACGCACCACGCCTGTACGGGTACTCACTCGGATGGAGTTCGCCACGCGAAACAAGAAGCTCGAGCTAGCTTCCGTTTCGCTAAAAACATTCTGATTGACTATCTCGATGCTGTCTATAACAGAACTCAGATCGCGCGAGACGACCTGTGCCGGCAACAACCGCGAAACCGTAAGCAGAACACACAGAGAAATCAGTAGCTTCATGAAAAACCGAGCTAAAACCTAAACAGAACGTCCCGATACCGCATGGCGGCACCGGGACAGATCGTACGATCCTGAAAAGGGAATCTAGTTAGTTATCGGCTCAGTAGCTGCCTAGGTACTTTCCCACCTCCCAGTCGCTCACCATAGCAGAGTATTCACGCCACTCCTGGCGCTTGGCCTCCATAAACCGCTCAAAGATGTGACTGCCTAGAGCATCGCGGATGACCTGGTCTTTCTCAAGCTGATCTAACGCTTCGTGCAGATCCCTTGGCAGTTCATCTATGCGATACTTGCGCCTCTCGCGATGGCTCATCGTGAAGATGTTCTTATTGACTGGATCCGGCGGGGACCATTTGTTCGATACTCCGTCAAGCCCCGCAGCCAACTGGACCGCCAGCGCAAGATAGGGATTGGCCGAGGGATCCGGCATCCGCAACTCACACCTCGTACCTTGGCCGCGACGGTCGGGAATCCGAATCAGTGGGGATCGATTGCGCATACTCCATGCGACGTTCGTAGGAGCCTCGAAACCCGGCACGAGCCGTTTGTAGCTGTTGACCAACGGATTGGTGACGGCCACGAAACCGCAGGCGTGTTTCAGCAATCCTGCTATGTAAGCCAACCCCGTATCGGAGATTTCCCATTTGGCCTTCGGATCGTAGAAGGCGTTCATTCCATTCTCTAGAAGTAGAGACTGATGGGTATGCATGCCCGAGCCATTGTTTCCCTCAATGGGCTTGGGCATGAAGGTAGCCATGAACCCGTGACGATACGCCAGCGTACGCACGATGAAGCGAAATGTTGCGAGGTTGTCCGCCGTGGTTAGAGCGTCGGCATACCTGAAGTCCACTTCGTGTTGTCCACCAGCCACCTCGTGGTGACCTGCTTCCACTTCGAAACCCAAATGCTCTAGATCCTGGATGATCAATCGACGAATGGGCTCGGCCTTATCAACTGGGGCCAAGTCGAAATACCCACCCGAATCGTGCGTGTCGAGCGATGCTTCTCCGTGTTCACCTAGATGGAAGATGAAGAACTCCGCTTCGCAACCCGCCGTCATCTGAAACCCCATCTTCTTGGCATGAGCTATCTGACGTTTTAGGGTCAGGCGGGGACAACCAGCGAACGGCGTACCGTCGGGTACATAGATATCACAGATCAACCTCGCAACCCGCCCACCCTCGTCATCGTAGGGGAAGACCTTGAACGTGTCGAGGTCGGGCTTCAGGACCATGTCGCTCTCTTCAATGCGGGCGAAGCCCTCGATAGAGGACCCATCGAACATCACATCACCTTCAACCGCCTTCTCGAACTGACTTTCCGGCACCTCCACATTCTTGTTGATACCCGTGACGTCGCTGAACTGCAGTCGGAGAAAGTCCACCTCGAGTTCGTGGGCCAGCTTCACGATATCGCTGCCGCTTGCTCCCTTGGTATCTATGACCTTGCCGCGAACAGCCGACTTTTTGTCGGGGCCGGGTACAGTGAGAGATTTGTGGTGTGACAATTTAGGCTCCGAGCTAGTGTTTACTGAGGTTATCGACACCTGACTGGTTATGTCAAGTAGTTCGTGCAATTTTCACACCAATTCGTGAACATACCACGATAGAATAGATAATTGATGTATGATTTGTTTGGAAAATGTGTCACTGATGCAACATTTGAGGTGGAAACCCGATTATGTACCTACCCCGAGCGAATCGAGAAGATTCCATAGATCCTGCGCAGAAAACGCCGAGAACCGGGCCTGGACGTCCTTGTCGGACCATTCCAGAAAAATCCAACCCGACAGTCGGTGGATATTGCCCGAAATGAAGTGGATCCGGCCGCGGATAGCTCCTAGTGCGCTGTCCCTTGCGACCTCGAGCAACACGTCCCAGTGGCTCTGGCCGCGGGTCAGTTCACCCATCTGACGAGCTTTGATTTCGGCAAGGGAAGGCTCGAAGCGGCTCTGTGCGATCCTACGGTCGCTGTCCTCAGTCATAGGCTAGAGTAACTCGTGACTTGGGATCGCGGTAGACGTGTCACTGCCGTTTCCAAGGAGGTACCGTCCTCCGAGATCCGGACGCATCACCGCTTGCACCACCACCGTTGGCTCGCCGACGGGAACGACTACCTCTTTGAGGTCACAACCAGAGATCAACACGCTGCACCCAACCACCAGAAAATGTCTGGCAGTTCCTCCGGTCACCATTCGAAGTCCACTCCAATGGTCGGAAGGATCGGTAACTGAGAGAAACCTGATCTGGTAGGTGGGGCTCGATCAAAGTCGAAGGTATAAACCCATACGTTAGTGCGATTAAAGGCGTTGACCACTTGCAGGTACGGGTGCCAAGTCGCACCCCACTTTTCTACTTCCCACCGGAAGCTTAGGTCCAGACGAGAATAGAACGGAAACCGCCGCGCGTTAATGGTTGTGCTGATGGCTTCGTCGTCGATCCTGTTGAACGTGTTGAGTCGGGCGCTGTACTGGCGGTGGAGCCACTGGCCCACTATCCCGGTGAAGGGTATGGGCGAGCCATAGCCCCAACGTGCACCCATTTGGCTTCCCAATGGCCCTTTGGTCTGTAGCACTACATTCAGGGTGTGCCTGCGATCGTGCGCCGGGGGAAACTCTTGCCCCTCTGACCGGCGCGTGGTTTTCGCGATGCTGTACGAAATCCATCCAGTTACGTCGCCCGAATACTTCCTAATCAACACGTCGATGCCGCGGGCGTCGCCCGTAGCCGGCCTGAATTCGTCCCCTCTTACCTTGGGGTCGTCGGCTGGATTCTGAAACACTAAATTGTCGAAGGTTTTTGTGTAGCCTTCCACTGACATGGAAACCTCCTCGCCTATCCACTTCTCGAGTCCGAGTACGAACTGGTCGGAGCGAGCCACGGGGGTATTCTTGTCAGCACCTATCCAAAAGTCGAACAGAGTCACCGGCAGTTCTTGATCGCGTATTGAGTGGATCGGCTGATAGAACCTGCCCGCTGACCCCGTAAGCGCGAAATCCTTAGTGACGAACACCTTCATGCTTGCCCTGGGCGAGACTCCGGTGAAGCTAGCTCCACCGCCGATCCGCTCGACTCGGACCCCAGGACGCAACAGCATCCAAGAAAATGGACGCCACTGATCATCTATGAAAGCCGACAAAACCGTGGGATCAAAGTCGAGCGCAAGGTCGTTTATGTCGAGTGACTTGCTGTCCACCGTCAGGCTCATGCTGTAGTCCTCGACGCCTCCTCCTACTCGAACCTCATTCGTTGCACCTAATGAAAACTCAAGGCTCGTCCTGGCAGTCAGGACGCGGCTCGAGTTTTCGAGCCGGCGCACATCGGGCTCAAGGCCGAGAGAGGTTGTGAATCCACTGGCACTGAAGTGTTGCTCGAGCACGACGTCGCCGAGGGGCTGGCGAAAATTGATACCAAGCAATCGGTTCCCCCAGTCGAACTCTAGATCAATTCCTTCGCGACCCGGCTCCGCATCGAGAAAGGGCAGGTCTAGAACGTCGCGCCCAACATACCCGGTGACAGCCACCGTACCGCCGCCCGCCAGCGGGAAGGTGGCTTTGCCAACGATGTCACCGAAGTAGTAGGGGAATCCGTCCTCGCGAAACGGTGCTACGACGAGATCTGCATAAGTCCTCCGGGCGCCGATCAAGTAGGACGCACCGGAACCTCCAATAGGTCCCTCCACGAGAAGTTTGGCAGACAGAGCAGACAAATTGCCATGCACATCTGTAGAACTCGGGTTCCCGTCGCGAAGCTCGACGTCCATCACGCTGCTCAAGCGACCGCCGAATCGAGAGGGAAATGCACCGGTCAGAAAGTCCACGTGATCGACCGCTGCGTTGTCAAACGTGCTGAAGATGCCTCCAAGATGGCTCGGATTGAAAATCTGAACTCCGTCGAGCAGTACAAGATTCTGATCCGCTTCTCCTCCCCGAACGTTGAATCCGACGTTGAAGTCATTCTTGGCAACCGTCCCGGGCAGGAGTTGAACCACCCGGGCAATATCGGGCTCGGCGAGAGTCGGAGTGTTGGTAATCTCTTTGGGACTTAGGGTTACGGTACTGGTCTGGGCGACCGACTCGAAACGCTCGCGAGCCACCGGAGTTGGGGCACCCTGGACCGCCTTGAGCGCAATCGCCGATAACCCGAGATAAACGGTCAATGTGGTTTGATCGGCCGACAGGCCAACGGTATCGGCAATGAGGCCAATTCGTTCGAACGCGACGCGCAGCGCTTGGCGTGGCAGTGCCGTCAATGCAAACTCGCCCACAGCATTGCTAACAGCAGCGGATGCAGATCCTACAACCTTGACGCGTACTCCAGAGAGACCCGTGCTATCGACAGACGACAGGACTCGACCCCGGACAGTCCTAGTGCCCTGGGCCGCGAGTCCTCCAGGCACCGTGAGAATCAGGCAGAGAATCCACAACTTGTTTGTTGTCAAAGGCGCGCTCCCGGGCCATCCGTCTATATTAGTGACGTTACGCAGGCACCAATTTCTAGACACGTGATCAACTCATGAACCATGCAACTACTAAATGCCCTAGTTGTGGACAAACCGCAACAGGAAGATTCTGCAGCGGCTGTGGCGCCACGCTTGCGGCCGCGACTTGCTCGTCCTGCGGTTCACCCATCTCCCCAGGTGCTCGGTTCTGCCACGCGTGTGGTTCGCCAACCGAGACCAGACCCAAGAAAGGCGGAACCACATCGGCGTTACCATGGGCCGTCGCCGGAGCAGCGGTAGTCGTGCTGATCATCGTACTTGCCGTCCGATTACCCAGTTCGGGGCAGTCGCCCCAGCAAACCGGTGCCCCTCCCCCCGGCCTCGCGAACCGGCCAGCAACCGACATCAGCAGCATGACTCCGCGCCAGCAAGCCGACCGTCTGTTCGACAGAATATTGGCCTCCGTCGAACGCGGTGATACCGCTGAGGTGAATTTCTTCACACCCATGGGGCTGCAAGCATACGCGAACCTCGGTGATCTGGACAACGACGCGCACTACGATGTAGGACTCATCAACGCGGTCACTGGCAACGAGACCGGTGCTCTGGCCCATGCCGATTCCATCGAGACGGAGGTGCCAGATCATTTGCTTGCAATTACGCTGCGCCACACCGTGGCGGAGATAAGAGGGGACTCCGCAGCAGTGTTATCGGCCTACAGGCGGTTTCTCAATAATTACCAGCGAGAAATCGCGGTCCAACGACCAGAGTACCAGGCACACCGATCTACCATCGACTCGTTCTACGAGAGGGCAAGAAGTTTCACCGGTGGAGACGCCTGATGCCGAAGATTACTCTCGCGCATAGTCCCGACTCGGACGATGCATTCATGTTCTACGCTCTGGCAACTGATAAGATCCAAACCGGGGACCGGGTGTACGAACACGAGCTGGCAGACATAGAGACGCTGAACCAACGGGCTCTCAAGAGCGAGTTGGATGTGACAGCTGTGTCGATTCACGCCTACGCATATCTAGCGGACAGTTACTCGCTGCTCCCTCATGGCTCATCAATGGGTGACCGTTACGGTCCTCGACTAGTGGCCCTCAGTCCACCACCCGCCGATGTGTGCTCCGCAGTCCGAGGGATGCGGGTCGCCATACCAGGAACTCTCACAACCGCGGCCCTTGCATTGCGTCTCTTTCAGCCCAAGCACGAAGCGGTAGTGATGCCATTCGACGTCATTGAGTCGGCCGTGTCCAACGGCGACGTGGACGCCGGCTTGCTAATCCACGAGGGTCAACTCACCTATGGGGACATGGGCCTACACCTCTGGGTCGATATGGGGGAATGGTGGTTCTCGCAGACAGGCCTTCCACTCCCCTTGGGCGGCAATGTGATTCGGAAGGATCTCGGTGAAGACCTTATCAAACAGGTTTCGCGTGATTTGCGAGCCAGTATCGTATATGGATTGCAGCACCGGAAAGAGGCTCTGCAACATGCGATGCAGTACGCACGAGGCCTGGACGCCGCAAAGGCCGATGAGTTCGTGGGAATGTACGTGAATAGCTACACGGTTGATTACGGAAACAACGGGCGACGAGCCGTAGCCGAATTGCTGGATAGAGCAGCTGCTGCCGGAATCATTCCGCGGACAGTAGAACCGACTTTCGTGGACGATGGCGAGATCGCGTGAACTCTAGAGGATATCTGCCCCGCGTTGCCAACTGCGTCCCGAGGGTTATTCTATCTGCTAAGTGTAGCCGACTCAGGATATCCCTAATGAGAACCTCTCAGTGACCGGGCCAAGTAAAGCCGAGGAATCGATACGACTACTCGTCGTAGATGACGAAGAGCCGCTGCGGAAGGCGTTGACTCGTTTCCTGACAACCCGTGGATTTGCCGTCACCGAAGCCGAATCTGGCGACAAAGCGTTGAAGCTTCTCGAGCAAGATTCCTACGAACTCATGCTCTCGGACATTCGCATGCCCGGAATGAGCGGGATCGACCTGGTTTCGGAGGCCCTCGATCAAGACCCCGATTTGGCGATCGTGATGCTAAGTGCTCTAACAGACGCCACCAGTGCCGCGCTTTGTATGCAGAGAGGGGCTCTAGATTACCTGACCAAGCCCATCGAGCTGAGCGACCTGGCGCACGCTGTCGACCGGGCTCTCAAGGTTCGAGATACCAGCCTCCAGAACAAGGAGATCTCGGCTTGGTTGAAGGAAGAAGTGCAACGCAGAACCAAGGAGCTGGAAGCAGAAAGGAGCAAACTCGAACAGGTTACTGTCGCGACTCTGGAGGCGCTCGTGAACGCGCTCGAGGCAAAGAACAGGTGGCTCAGTGGTCACTCCGCACGCGTAGCAGCTCTTGTTTCCACAATCGCACACCATATGGAGTTACCGGACGAAGAAGTGGATAATGTCCGAATGGCGGGTCGACTTCACGACCTCGGCAAGATCGGAGTCAAAGAGTCGGTACTCGACAAACAAGGCAGACTGAGCGACGAGGAGTACAATCACATCAAAGAGCATGTAGTCATCGGCTCCCAGATTCTTGCACCCCTTAAGCATTTGGGCGCCATCGTATCGTATGTGAGGAGCCACCATGAGCACTGGGACGGAAGTGGCTACCCCGACGGCGTAGCGGGAGAAGACATCCCTCTCGGGGCGAGAATTATCTGCGCTGCGGAAGTGTACGATGCGCTGACAACGGCGCGACCCTACCAAGAACCGCTAGATCCCGAGGCCGCGGTGGAACGGATGCGAGTGCTTACGGGAACCATCATCGACCCCAAGGTGATGGACGCCCTGACAGCCTCCGTCCAGAACCGTATGGCACTAATCTTCATCGATGAGGACGACAGCCCACCAGGCTGATTCATCATCCAGGGCATGGATCAGCGCCCTATTGCTGCTGGCTAGTTGCTCACCCGCCCCGCAGTGGATTGCGGTCGCTGGAGGAAGTAGCGGGTCAAGCATAGTTCTCCTCAACGGAGATCTTACCCCAACCGACACCCTTTACCTCTCATCCGACGAGTCGTCGGGCCAGATAGTTGACATCGCCTTTGCCTCCGACGGATTGAGCCTCCTCGCAGGCATCCAGGGAGAGCAGGCTAGTTCGGTGCTGCGTCTTCGAAGGATCGACGGCGTAGCAGTTGATCAAGTAACACTGCCCTCTCGAACGGAGCGCTCTGGATCGATGCATATCGTGGATCCACGCACGATTCTTATGATGGGCAGATCCACCGAAGGCGACGGGCGCGAGGGCGTTGTTTTTTTCCTCTCAGCCGCCTCGTTGAGCAAGTACGAAAAGCTCTCCGTCTGCTCTACGGCTCCCCTGGCCATCGCAATCGTCAGCCAAGTGAAAAGGGCATATGTCCGCTGCGATGCCGGATTGGCCGAGCTGGATCTGCTGCTTCGACGCCTCGTCCGAACCGTACCCCTGGATCTCGATGCCGCATGTGGCCCGGGAGGATTAGCACCGTCCCGGAGTGGAAACATCATCTACATGACATGTGCAAAATCCGGACAACTCCTTTTCTTGGACCGCGTCACGCTCCGACCCCTGGACTCTCTGAGATTGGTACCCGGAGGAACTGAACTCGCGGCATCTGCCCAACTCCCAAGAGCGTTGGTCCGATTTCCCCTGCGGCAGCAGCTAGAATTCGTAGACCTAGAACAGCAAACAACTACGATGCGACTAACTGATTTCGGCAAGTTTTCGGTTTTCGCTCTGTCCGGCAAGGGACTCTGGGCATTTGTAACCACTGGCGACAGCGGGAATCGACTGCTCAAGATTGATCTCCGCACCGACCGCACCACCGCCACCAACACGCTGCCCGGTGGAACAAGCTCAATTGCCGTCTGGCCCGGCCGTAATAGCCCAGTGTTCCTCTGGCGACAGTAGGTCGAATCTACGGTCAGTTGATCGACTTGGTGGAGCCCGGACACATCCCAAGGGAAGGTGCGGATGTCGCAGGCCCTAAAAGAGGAAGCCCGGGGCCAAAGGCCCCGGGCTGGATGGCCGGGCGACGCCGCCGTCAAACGTCACACGCGACCAGGCTTGTCTTGTAGAGAGCGCGATTGCGCTCATGAGGGTTAACAAGGCACTCCCTAGATTGGTTCCCGGCGGATTTGCTAGGGCCACCTCTTGAGCCGTCCGAGCCGGGAGATCGTGAGGGATTCGGCTGCTGCCCCGCGCCTGAGAACGAGCTTGGTGTTGGCGCCACCCAACCCAAGACCGTTGGGGTAAAGCCTGATCACCTCCCTCGAAGCCTCCAGTTGAACTCTGCGCCCGCGAGGTCCGATTCGGCGCAGTAGTATCGAATCTTGATCGCCCTCGGCGGTGACTGTGAGGGAGTCTTGATGAAAGACAATGCGCACTCGGCTATTGTGATAGACGGCCGAGAACCGGGCTCGGGCATAAAAACTCTCGATATCCTGAGTGGCTCTGATGACCGCAAGCCTGTCGGCCCATCGCAAGAACCTGGGCAAGCCCAGACCAGTCACACCGATGAGGGCGATGACTACTATCATTTCGATCAACGTAACGCCGCGTTGCATACCGCAAAGGTTATGGTGCAAGGCACCGCTGCGCAGACACTTTCCAATGCATGGGGGTACAGAAAAACGCGGTCTTGCAGCAGCACCCTTCTGGCGCCATACTTGCTAAGACCTCAGAAACAGCTCTAAAGGGGAATCTTGACGTGACTTCTTACCTAGAATCCTATCGGGCGACGTCGCCCCGGCACTCCAATTTTCACCAACCGTTCCTGGAGCGAGCCGGGAACGCACAAGGGCAGGGGCAGGGATCGGGACAGCACTGTCTCGGCGCGTTCCTAACGCTTCGGCTGGTCGATCAGTTTGCTGCTCCGCACGAGCACTTCAGCATCGAAGCGACCGCCTACCAGATAAAGGCAACAGCTGAGTTTCTCCGTGACCTCCATCCACAGACGTCCGAGGTGAAGAACCTTCGCGAGATAGTACACTTGGCTGACACAGCCCTGAAGGAGGACGACCCACATCTCCTCTTTTCGCCTCTCCTGGCGTTCGCGTACTTGCTGGAGGACGATCTCCGTCTGGACGAAGCTCTGGACGTACTCGACACGACGCTACATCTGAGCGATGGAGGGGACGGGGAAGAGGAGGTAGCGGCACTCCTACAAAAAGGGCGGGTGCTCCGACTCAGTGGCCTTTGCACGATGGCGACCGAGGCATACTCGCTCGGCGGGCAGATGGCGGAACGCATGGGAGACTCCCACTCAGAAAGACGCTCCCGAATCGGCCGCGCCGTCGTTATGCAGAAAACGGGCAACCTTCCGGAATCTGAACGTGCCCTACGACAAGTGGTTGCGGACTCCTTGCGGGAAGGTGACGTGGTCGCCGAGGCACACGGCTGTCAGGACCTAGGGGTCGCGCTGCACTTGATGAAACGGACTCAGGAGGCTATACCCCTGATCTTCCGAGCTTTTCAATTGTACGAAGCTCCGATCAGCCGGGCACGGGCGTTGAGCGACACCGGTGTGTTGCTCAAGGAACTGGGATACTACGCTGCGGCAGAGCATGCGTTTGAGCTGGTTCTCTCCGGGGACCCTCCTCTTCAAGTGCGTGTACGAACCGCACTAGAAATGCTTGAAGTGAGTTCAGTGATCGTGGATCGAATCTCCTTTGAAAGGTGGCGAAAGGAGGTTAGCAACCATCTGGACTCCCTTCCGCCGGACGAGCAAGTCGATTTCGAGTTCAAGGTAGGAACTGGGCTCTCGCAATTCGGCGTCCATGCCAGGGCCGAGAAGCACCTAGTCCATGCAATCGAGCTGGCCGAGCGCTATGGGCTCGGGGAAAGACTATTCCGAATCGAGGATGCATTGGGCTGCGTGCGGGAGCGCCGCGCCTGCAAAGTTGCGAGCGCGGTACCCCCGACTTCGGAAACTGCCCTACCGGAATTACACACGGCCATTCAAGAGCTACAGGCTCTTGAGGCCATGTGATCTTCCTGAAACGCGGACGAGCCTTCCTAGATGCCCGAGTTCTGGATGCTCTGCGATATGCAAGGCTGTCCCGGAACGTCCGTGCAGTCGTTGCGCGGGGCCGCGGGATCGCTGCAAGCCGCTGCGCTGAGAGCAAAGGAGCTGAGGATGGCGATTGCTAATAGGCGAGTAGTGCGGGACATGGTGCCCTCCATATGGTTTGGAATGGGAGACTGTCTTCAGATGACCAATTCAAGTTTGATGCGGAGTAGTGTTCCCGATAGGGCGTTTTTGGGACTTTATAGGTCGTTATTGGGACATTCGTGCTGATTTTGGCGGCAGTTTCGAGATCAAGGCTTGCTCAGCTCACGCGGGCCGGGCGGCATCGGTTTACTTTCCTCCCGGTAGACGATTGGAAAGGGGCGCTCAATACAATCCTGCGGGAGCCACTAGAGGCGGCCGTGGTGGACCCAGCCTTGGAGGGAGAACCCACTACAAAGGAAATTGAGCGGTTTCGGGTTTTCTTCCCATCACTACCTCTCGTCGTGTACACACATCTCACCCCCGCCATGGCTTCGGTGCTGCTGAGACTTGGAGAAGCAGGAATCCGGGAGGTCGTGATTGCCCAGCATGACGATCACCCCGCAAGGCTCGGCGATCTTCTAGTCCAGGCTGCTGCTGAGGGCGTCTCGCACAGGATGATCTCGTCCATCAGCGATCTCCTCTCCGAATGTCCAGCGCAGCTGAAGTGGGCGATCGAGACGATTATCCGCGAACCCGGAAAGGTTCAGACGGTACAGGACCTAGCGATCCGGGCGCGCATGGACCGACGTACCTGTCTCAGGTGGTTTGCGCGGGCCAATCTCCCAACGCCAAGCGTGGTTTTAACGGTCTTGCGGGTGGTGTATGGCCACAGATTGTTGCAAGACCCTGGTTATACTGTGGAAGACGTGGCAAGAAAACTCGGCTATGCTCAGACGCGAACCTTCGCCCAGAAGGTAAGAGAGGTCTTTGGAGTGACCCCAAAGGAGTTGCGGGTGCTGTTCGATTCTGCCGAAGTCATTGAGGTGGTGCGCAAGCAGTTTTTCGCCAAGCGGACGGCGGAGATGGCGAACGCATCGTGAACAATCGCGCTGTTCTAGTGGTCGACGATTACGCAGCCGTCAGAAAGGTGCTGGGAATCGCGCTTGAACGCCGGGGGTTCACCGTATTCCTGGCCGGATCCGGTGAGGAAGCGTGCGAGATCCTGAAAGAACATAGCGTCGATCTGGTGCTAATGGATCTGCGCATGCCCACCATGTCTGGTCCTACACTATTTCAACTGATTCTCAGCCGTTGGCCTCACCTGAAATCCCGCGTGGTGGTGATGAGTAGCGACGTCGAGATCAACGACCATCAGGCGTGGCTCAGCGTTTATGATCTCCCAACGATTCGCAAGCCCTTTGGTATGAACGAGATTGCGGATCTCATCGAGTCGCTCATGTCCGAGGGCCCCCTGGAGGCAAACGGACGCTAGATGACTACGGCTCGCGCGACATCAGAGGCTGCTCTCTTACACCTCCGCGCATACCGTCAGTTGGCACCGTTCGGACTCCGTGACCTGGCAACAATATCCGCAGCAGTACTAGAAGCATCTGAGGTAAGGCCGACCAACTCGGCTGCCAACATCAGACCCACTGATCGCACGATACGCTTCTATGTGTCCCAGGGGTTGGTGGCGCGTCCGGATGGGCGGGGCACTGCTGCAGTCTACACCTATCGTCATCTACTCCAAGTCTTGACGATCAAGCTGCGCCAGATGGAGGGCGCGACTCTAACGGTCATCTCCAAGGAGTTGGACGAAACAACAGGAGACATTTTGGAGCGTCGTGTCGCGGCCGCTTTAGGGACGAGCCTGCCCGCCCCCGATCAGCTTACGATCAAGCGGCGTGAGCAACCTTCACTAGGAAGGGCAGGTCGCGCATTTCGGTCGACCCAAGACCCAGATACTAACGAAAACGCACCAACCATCTGGCGCAGGATACGGATCACAGACGAGGTTGAACTTCACGTTGACGAAGAGGGGGAGTTGGTGCGGTTGGATCAGGACGATGAGATTGCAGATGCTGTTAGGGTCGCCATTAGTCGTTTGGTTACTCAGGTAGAGCATACGGAATAATGTTGTCAGCTTCGAAAATTAGACCATAACTTACCGAGGACGCAAAAAATGTTTGTGACCATATTGTTTGTTGCTGCTATGGCGATCGGTCTGGTCTGGGCAATAGCCGGTTACAACAAACTAATCGCCCTAAAGGGGCAAACCGCGAACGCTTGGAAACAGATCGACGTGCAACTGAAGCGACGGTATGATCTCATCCCCAACCTGGTAGAGGCCGTCAAGGGAGCGATGGAGTTCGAACGAGACACACTTGAAGCTGTAATCCAGGCCCGGAACCAAGCGGTGGAAATCCGCAGCGGCGCCACGCCCAGTGTTGGAGTCAAACAACTGGCGGCTGCTGAGGCTGCCCTGTCATCGGCCTTATCGCACCTGAACGTGGTCGTCGAGAGATATCCAGACCTCAAAGCCACCGGTAATGTGACCCAACTACAGGAGGAACTCACCTCCACAGAGAACCGTGTCTCGTTTGCACGGCAGCTCTATAACGATACCGCAACGACGTATAATGTTCGGCAGCAGCAGTTCCCTTGGAGCTTGATCGCCGGAGTAGCGCATGCTGAGTGCGTGGAACTTTGGGAAATAACGGACGAAAGAGCACGCGAAGTTCCCAAGGTCGATCTTTCGATGAAGCGAAACAGTGAGTGAAGAAAACCTATTCGAACAGCAAGCTTCGAATCGACGCCGATCTGCCACCCTCGTAACTGTCTTTCTGCTGTTCTTCGCGTGGATCGGTTTCGGGGGTGATGTTGTTTTCTACTTATCAACCGTCGAAGCACCACCGCAAGATTATCACCACGTTATCCCGCTCTTCGGCATCGCTGCCACTTTGCTGGCCGCCGGCATGACATGGCACGCGTGGAAGCGGGGTCCAAAGCAAATCCTTTGGGCAACGGGCGCGTGGGAGCTTCTGACACCGTCGAAACAGGAAGAGAAAACTCTGGTCAACGTAGTCGAGGAGATGGCAATTGCCTCTGGAATTCCCCGACCAACCATATGGATCGTTCCCGATCAAGACCCCAACGCCTTTGCAACTGGTCATGATGAACACCACGCGCACGTCGCCGTAACGGAGGGTTTGCTCAAACTCCTTAAAAGAGACGAGCTTCAATCAGTGGTCGCACACGAGATGGCGCACATTCGAAATCACGATGTAAAGTTGATGACGCTGCTCGCAGCATTGGTCGGTGTCATGGCTCTGGTGGCGGACGGAACTTCGCGCATCCTCAGGTTCGGTGGTCCAGGCAGACGTGGTCGTAGTTCAAAAAGTTCGGGCGGAAAGAAGGGGGGAGGGGCGCTCATCGCCATCCTCTTGGTTGTGTGGATCATCAGTGTCATTCTCGCTCCCATAGTATCCCGACTCTTGGCACTCGCAGTCAGCCGAAAAAGGGAATTCCTGGCGGACGCCACAGCTGCCCAATTCACTAGAAACCCGGAAGCGCTAGCTACCGCGCTTCGCAAGATCGAGGATGTGAGCGGAGCCACCAAGACGATCAAGAGAGGAAGCGCACATCTTTGCATCGCTGATCCACTGGGCCGCAGGCTCACTCACAAGGAAGGTGCGTTGGCTAACCTCTTGGCAACACACCCGCCAATGGCCGTCCGAATTGCACGTCTCAAGAGCATGGCGTACCGTCATGACAAGCCCGGCCCCCGGCCTCCAGTTTGACTCGTTTGGTTTCTCTGGTGGCACTGTCTACGGCAATTCTGCTTGCCGGCGGCATGGTGCTCTGGACAATCCGCTCAACCCGAAGAGCAATCATCAACCGGTTGAATCGCTCCATTTTGCGTGCGGTACATCGATTTCAACTGCGACTCGATCGCTACAAGCTGGTAAGCAAGAGAACCGTTCGAGATAAACTCATGATCGACCGAGCGATCCGCGATGCCATGCAGGAACACTGCCGAGAGCGTGGGGTGAGCGAGATGGACGCTCGTGTGCGGGTCGAACACTATATCGACGAGATCGTGCCCTTCTTTCACGTGCTCTCTTACTACAAAATCGGATACAACATCTCCCGCGCCGTAATCCGACTCCTATATCAAGTGAGTTCAGAGTATCAGGATCGCAAAGCTCTTGACACGTTGCCCCGCAACGACGTCGTGCTCTACCTCATGAATCATCGCTCTAACGCGGATTACATCGTGGCCGCCTACGTTCTTGCCCATGGGGTTAGCATCAGTTATGCAGTGGGTGAGTGGGCACGCGTCTGGCCCCTCGAGTATGTGTTCAAATCATTCGGTGCTTACTTCGTACGGCGTGGCTTCCATGACTCGCTCTATCACACCGTACTCGAACGCTATGTTCAGCTCATTACAAAGCACGGAGTAACCCAGGGAATTTTTCTCGAAGGCGGGCTCACGAAAACAGGTATGATGTGCCCGCCAAGAGTGGGTCTGCTCGATTACAGCGTCCGTACTATTCTCGATCCCGACTTTACGGGAGACATTTGGTTGGTGCCCGTCGCCATCAACTATGACCGCGTCCTGGAGGATCGCTCACTCATCATGGAACTGCTGCCGGACCACGAGCGACCGGGGCGGCTGCGCCAAATGACCACCGTTCTGCACTACCTGTTTTTCAATACTGTCCGACTCCTAACTGGAAACCTCAAGCGATATGGCCGTGTAGCCGTCAACTTTGGCACTCCCATTTCTTTGAAGAACTGGACTGCACAAAACCCTGACGCTCTGCGACTGCCAAGGGAAGAGAGACTGCCGAAACTCCAGCAGTTGGCTGGCCGAGTCATGGACAGAATCGCCGACATCATGCCGGTTACTCCGGTACCTCTTGTGGCCGCGGCTCTTCTTAGCTTTGGCGCGACGGTCGTTCAGAAGCACGCACTGCTAGAGTTACTGGACCAATACCGGGATCACCTGAGGCTGACTGGGGCAAAGCTGGTCCAGAAAGACAGGGCTGCAGAAGTGATCTTGGATCGAGCATGGCTGACCCTGCGGATGCGTCGCCTGGTAGTGAGGGAGGGAGAGAACTTCGTCATCCAACCAGCGCAGCGACCGCTACTCGAATACTACGCGAACTCCGTAGTCCATCTGTTGCCGAAAGGCAATCTGGAGATGACAATGATTCCTGCTGCAGAACGAGATATTTCCCTCCAGCATTTGGGTGACGCGGAAAGAACTCCGCTCACCTAGCCACTTTGTCAACTGTACTTTCCGCACTCACGAGCTGTCGCGTCGCCACCCTAAGAAGTAGCTGCTCTCGCTCTCCAGTTTCGTGTCCTTGCTCCGCAAGCTCGATAGCGCAGCGGATTGCGGCCAATGAGTGGCGAAGATCATCAAGCGCTGCCCGACGAAGCCCCTCTCTCTTGGCGGGCATGCGAAACCAGGGGGTCATGACGTTAGTGTAGCGAATGTCCCTCGTCGAGACACGGCCGATTCCACTCTGGCGTGATCGAAAAAAAACAGAACACTTTCAGATAGGACAAAAAAGACGGCGGGCGCACCGTAACAGTGACCCGCCGTCTTACACACCGGTTACCCGGAGCCAGGGGAATTGCTCCCTCTGTTCTTCTTCCCTTCAGCCACCGCATGGACTGATGAATCCGCGGTAGGGCTTTCGGGAGCTCCGGCTTCCATTCCCAAGCAGCTTGGCCGAGCCGCAAGGTTCACCCGTGTGAGCGCTGCAAGTCAGATCGAGTCGCGGACCGACCCCTTACACTGCACGCCGAGGCGCTACATCAGCGTGGGCAAGACACGCGACTGGTCTCGCCAGCCCCGAGTCGAGGTGTTCACCCGGATCGTTGGTCACCTGAGCCCTTGTTTGCTTCGGCAACCTCCCCGGAATTCTCGCTGGGGGCGTTAACTCAGGGCGTAGTCTCGACGCCGGGGCCTCGACCCTTCCCCTGAGTTACACAAGCTAATTTATGGAGTTGCGAAAACCGCGCAAGCGCCGATGTTTCTTCGGCTGACACAGTTCGTGTGCAGTCAATGTGGAATGCTAACAAACTCTCTCTGGACACCTTACGACCACTTTCCAC
Organism: Gemmatimonadota bacterium; assembly: GCA_036679605.1. Classification (GTDB taxonomy): domain Bacteria; phylum Gemmatimonadota; class Gemmatimonadetes; order Gemmatimonadales; family GWC2-71-9; genus JAZDCZ01. The sequence continues at coordinate 64,220 of JAZDCZ010000289.1, read as the reverse complement.
GCCCATGTGGAGTTGTGCAAAAAAGGTTTAACCACCCAATCCACAAAACTCGTTAGCTGTCCACTCCCACTTCATCGTATACATAGGGCTCACCGACCGATTTGGGCGCGAAGACTACCCCACCTCCGCTAGTCGCGAACCAGCCGGCAAGCAAGACATTCGACACATTCTCAGCAGGTGGCTGAAACAGAACGCTCAGCCAACGTCGCACGTGCTTTAACTCGGGGGCCCGTCGTGAGAGGAAAGAGATAACACTACCCACTCCTTGGGTTGCTCGGAGAAAGTGAGCCAGGGCATGGACTCGCTGAGCAAACTCGTAGGCCCTGACACCGGGCTCGTCATATAACAACGATCCCTCGTACGGATCCGCTGGCGGGGCGTCCATCCGCGGTCCCATGTACACAAATATCCGCCGTCCATCGACGCGCCGTTCGACCATTGCGGCCGCTGTCTCACCGCTGAGCCGTGCGGCATGAACCAAGTCGGTATCACGCAGTATCCCTACGGCCAACGTCCACTCGAGAGCGGCCAAGGCATTGTGCAGCGGACATCCCAGCTCTTCATCGTATGCTATGAAGCGCGGAGCTTCTCCAGCACATTGGAAGAAGTGCCCTAAGGCCTCAGCACGATCGGAGAACGTTTGCGTGGTTCGCATTATCGCTGATACAGTCATGACTATTGGAAGATAACCGCAACTGGAGGACAGCCAAAAGATCGCGAAGCGTTGCGCCGGACCGCAAGCTCCACCAATTTCCTAGTGTCGCTAATCGCCACGAGGTGAAGGTCCTTGGCACTCCACTATCTGTCTCAACACATCATCTTGCCAAGAATCTGTTGCCTAGCACTGGGAATCGCTCTCCTGGCTCAGGATATCCAGGCTCAGCACACAGATTCTCTCCTGACACGATGGGTTGGAACCCACATGGGTCGCCCGATGCACCTGGAATTCTACGGCGACACCATGCTCATCTTGAATGATTCACACGTGCTCGATTTCGTCGTGTCCGATGACTCAATCGTGGCGATCGGAGACACATCGTTTGCGGTTAGCTATCGATTTGCATTCAACCGGCTACTGCTCACCACGGACGAGGGCAAGATCATTACGATGACCGCGCAAGATCCGTTGGCTAGGCCACTCTGGGGACGCTGGCTCGGCACGCCTCTAGGGAAGAGTGATCGCCCTGTGGAACTTTCGATGTTTCGCAACGGCATTGCACGGTGGAGGTGGTTTCCGGAAGGAAGCTGGGTCGAGGGTGAGTGGGACCGATTCACTCGCATCATCACGTTTACCTGGTTACCCGACTCCTTGGAGTGGACTGCCCGCTACGATCCGGGCGGGAACTCGCTCCTTTTTGAAGAAACGGATGAAGAGAAGGGCACTTTGATCCTGAGAAGGGTGTTCCGAGCACCGTCCAACTAGCCGCGATCAGATAACCGAGATCGGACTGAATACATCTCGATACTCATCGAAAGCGTTCGTCGCAGCCTCCAATATTGACGCGACCGCGTCAAGCTTGTGATCCGGGAACTTGCTACTGGCCTCGACCTTACCCGTTAACCGTCTCACGATCACGAGAGCCCGAGTAATCTCGCAATGCTCAGGATCCCTCGCGGTGTGACCCACGACGAGAAGCTGTCTCAGAAACGGGAGAGTCGATCGCTCCGCAATGAAGTGAAGGGACTTGAGAATGCGCGGGCCCAAGAACGCCCGTAACGGGAGATCCGACCAGACCTTCTGGAACAACTCCACCAGGGCGTCCACCGTACCACATTCCGGATAAAACCGCGCCGCTTCTGCAGCAGTACCGAGAAATGCGTGATGGACTCCTGGCGCTAGGTATCTGGCAAAAACAGGCCAGTCCCCAAGCGGATGCCGCTCGGCAAGTGCCAAGAACGCGAAGTACCTCCGCGCCAGAGGGGCCGAACGGTCCTCACTAACCGTGTGAAGACCGGCGAGGCCAAAGCGCTGGCCGGCCAAGCAAGCCGCAGTGGCATGCTGGAGCCGTTCCAACGCTGGGACTCGGAACGTCGCAAGACGTACCCACGCCGGCTCCGAGGCGTCGGCCATACGAGAAACCCGGTGGAGCAGCCGAAGCAATAGGCCGTCTACTTCTCGGAGGGCCCACTCCCAAGACCGTACGTCTCGGCGGCGCGCCTGCGCCAGGGCCTGCCATCCCACAGCTTCTATATTCAGGTTTGTCCAGCTGGTTTCGAGGTCCTCTACTGAACCGGAGACCAGCAGGGTTCGAAGAGCCTCGGCGAAACGATATACGGGTCCGCCCATACCACCAATCTAATCCCAGGACCCCTTTGGGCGAGGCCGTCCGTTGCGCCACGACTCACTCGATACTAATGTGCGCGACAATGGCGAAGCGTCGAATCTTCATTCCAATTCGAACACTGCCGATCTTTCTTGCGGCGGTGTCCCTGTCATGCGACAGATCCAAAGAACCGATTCTCTTCGGATTGGCCGGCCCCGTCTCGCAACAACGCGGTAGGTCCATGCAACTGGGCGCCGAACTCGCAGTCTCTGAGATCAACCAAGCTGGCGGTCTGCTCGGACAGCGTGTTGAGCTAGTCGTCCATGACGACTCGGGTCGAGATGACACCGCCGCAAGAGTAGCGCGTTCGCTGTATGATGACGACCGTGTAGTAGCCGTCATTGGTCATCTGAGCAGCAATACGACGGCGGCAGCCGCCCCTATCTATAACGGTGGATCAAAGCCGATTGTCTCGGTGTCGCCATCCGCGTCGGCTCCTGGCATTGGAAAGCTCGGCTCGTACACATTCCGAATCGCCGCAGATGACATGCTGCACGGAACCAGGCTCGCTGAGCGAGCGCACGATCTCATCGGGAATCAACCTGCTGGAATCATCTTTCGTGATGACCCCACTGGCCGTAGCGTTGCGGCGTCGTTCCGAAGCACATTTGAACGGCTGGGCGGAAAGGTGGTTGCGGAAGATCCCTACTCGGAGAGCCTCCCAACATTGGAGCCTTACCTCGCGAGAATGCAGAAGCGTGGTGGGGTCAGAGCACTGATCTTGGCGAGAATTGGTGGCGGTGTCCTGAATGTGATCGCGGCCCTCGACACGGTTGGTACCCATCCGGTTTTGTTCGGTACGGACGAGCTGTTGGGCCCGCTGTTCGCAGACTCAATCGAGAATTTCTTCATATCGACTGCTTACTTGCCTTCCCATCCCCGCAGACCTAACCGGGCATTCGTAGGCTCGTACACCAGGGTCTACGGTAAGAGCATGCCCACCGAAAGCGCTGCCGCAGCGTACGATATCGTAAAGCTACTGGCACACGCCATCGAAGCGGCTGGTACCAATAGAACCGACATACGTGATTTCTTGTCTCGAGTAGGGACCCGGATTCGGCCATTCGAAGGAGTTACCGGACGCATTGCATTCAATTCGGAAGGAGATGCGTTCGGCAAGAATGTGACGATCGGGATCGTCCGCGACGGACAACTCACAACAGTCCCTGTGCCATGAGACCACGACTCGCTCTCAACACGATCCAGGCACGCATTGCCATAGGAGAAGGCATCCTGATAACCGGTCTGGTTGTCGTCGCCCTCTTGGGTATCGCTGCGTTGCGTACGGTTCGTAACACCGTAACACGCGAAACGACTACACTAGCGCGAATTTCAACCGAGAGCAGCGAGCTGCTCCTAACGCTGCTCGAAGAAATGCAAGCGGCCGAAGAGTACTTTACCAACGGTTCATCCGAGACAGGGCGATCTTTTGTGAATGCCGGGGAAGCCAGTCATCGGGTTCAGCAGCGCCTAATGACCTTACCGCAAATGAGTCTCTCTGGCAGACTCGCGCTAGGGCGTATAGCAGCCCTCCAAACTGAAGCCGAGGCCTTGTACAGTCTAGCGCACGCACAGGTGGATATCGGACGGAGTGCTGCTGCGCTCGCGACCGCTGCGCTAGCTCGCTCGCGTACGGGCAATCTCATAGACCTAGTAAGAAATTTTTCCCGCGATCAGGAGACGCGTGCCGCCGCTTCGTCGCGCGAACTTGAAGAAACGGCACGCGAAAGAGAACTCATGGTTTGGACTGTTCTTGTCGCTTCCATATTCGTAGGAATCTCGATAGGCCTTGCCACCCTTCGATCAGTTGAGCGCCCTCTGACACGACTGGCGGCCGCGGCTCAAAAATTCGGAGATGGTGACCTTCGGCCCGTCGTGTTGGGTAGCATGCCAGACGAATTAGCAGATTTGGGTACAGCCATGGGTAGGCTGGGTGAAACGCTGAGGACCGTAGTTAGCGAAGTCGTGAACGAAAGCGAACGCATAGCGGAAACGGCCGACAACATATCGAGCATCGGACAGCAGGTTTCCGGCGCGACTAGCGATGTTTCAACAGCAATGGGTCATATGGCGGAGGTAGCCGCCCTTCAAACATCGGATCTGAAAGCTGGCATTGCACAGGCCAAGGGACTCCAGAGCTTCGTCGAAGACGCTGACCGCGGCGGCAAGCAACTAGTCGACCTGAGTACCGACATCCGGGAATTGGCTCGAACCTATCGGTATGACATGGAAACAGCGCACTCATCATTGGCTGCAGTGGGCACTCTTGTGAAGACAACAGGCGGCCAGATCGAGGAACTCGAAGAACTCTCCGAGCCAATCTATAGATTCGTTGACCTCATCAAACAGATCTCATCTCAGACCAATCTCCTTGCCCTGAACGCAGCGATTGAGGCTGCTAGGGCAGGCGAGAAGGGGATAGGCTTCGCCGTCGTTGCCGACGAAGTTCGGCAGCTGGCCGACTCAAGCGCCCAAGCGGCGGAGGAAGTATCCGGCGCAATCAAGCGCGTGCGCGATCAGGTGGCCGAGATCGTCAAGACGATGGAGTTGAGTCGGTCAAAGGTGCGTGGAGTGGGTTCAACTGCCGGCGATTCCGTTAAGATCCTGGACCAGATGGTCGAAGCTGTGCAGAAAATCGACAACGAGACCCGCCACATTTCGGACACCGCTCAGAGCAACCTGGAGTCAGTCGAGGAGGTACGCCGAGTCCTATCTGATGCGGCAGACGCTGCCACGGAGCGTGCCGAGTCAAGCGGCAATGTGGCTTCGACGATCGGCCAGCAGAAGGCATCAACCGAAGAGATGGCTGCTAGAAGTGCTGAACTATCTCAAGCTGCCGAACACCTGCAGTCGCTGGTCCAATTGTTCCGCACCTAACGTTTCTTTTTCGCGGTCTTCTTGGCAGTGCTTTTGGCAGTTTTCTTCGTTGCTTTGCTGACGTTCTTGGCAGATTTCTTTTTCGTGCTCTTCGTCGACTTAGTTCGCTTTACCTGCTGGTACGCAGCCTTTTTCTTGTACGCCTGCGCCACAACTTTTGCCTTCTTGACAGTTTTCTTCTTGCGGGGCTTCTCGGACTTCCTGCGAGGACGCCGGCCGACTGCGGCAGCTATCTCATCCATCAGGTCAGATCCCTCGGAATCATTGATCAGGCTGCGCCGCGTAGCGTATTGGACTAGCTCTTGAGCATCTTCTATTCTGAACTTGTCGAGACCAGCCCCGGCGCGGATCAGGTTCACGATAGCGTCAGCTACCGAACTCCGTAGAACGCTTGCCAGACCGGGGACGGCTTCCAACAGGGAAGAAAGCTGCGAGCTACCTAGCTCAGCCGCCATGCAGAACTCCTAGGTGGTTAATTGCGCGGCAAGCTAGCGGGTCGCAATATCCACGTCAACCCATCCCTTATCCAACGGTACTCCGCCCAACTAATTTACTTGCAACAAGTTAGACCTGAGCAGCCGAGTTGGGACCAGTTACTTTCCTACCGATCTGCGGTTGCGTTTGGGCCTCTTGGTCCTCAGTCGTGGCGTTTTCCTGGAAATGTCCCACACCGACTGCACCAGCATCTCGCCCAAGACGGTCTGGGTGCGTCGGTCTAATGGCATTTCGAGATGCATGTCCAGCCGGTACATGGAGCCGTCTGCGCCCCTGCCCTCCAGAACAAAACCCGAAACTACCGACCTCGCTGAGTCCACCTCGACCTTCGCCACAGGGAGGAAACCCTCCTGATCCTTCATTGAGCCATCCATATCGCGACCTTCCCAACTAGGGGTGGTCTAGAGAGAGATATGTCCAATCTACTCGCCGTCAAGGGTCCGAATTTGCCACAGTAGACTGCGGCGAGTAGATTCCCTCCTCTCTATAAAAGCAATGGGGGTGGAGCTTGGGCCGACGCGGGATCAAAGAATACCGACCATCCGAAGCGCTCGAACTGATCTTGGCAGACAGAGATCGCGAGTCACTAGCATGTCCATCGTGCGGGCACCCAACTATCGAACGAACACCGAAAAGACGAGTAGGTGCCAGCCGGTGGAGCGCCCACCGTCAGATCCTGCTTCGGTGCGGCAAGTGTGGCCGCCAGGCTATGTACATTCCCGGAAGCGTCACTCAGCCGTCGGAGCGCGAGGCCACGTAGTTAGACTCGCCAGTCAGTTCGTCAATCCGGAACCGAGAAAATCCTCCTCCAGCGAATCGCAGTGAGAAACGGCAGGGGCAGTACGCCGTTCTTGTCATAGCTGTAGTAGATAAATAGCGGCCGACCATCAATGCGGTTTCGCCCTAGAAATCCCCAGTACCTGCTGTCATAAGAGTTGTCCCGGTTGTCTCCCATGACAAAGAACGAGTCGGGCGGAACGATCAGTGGACCCCAGTTCTTGAGTGACGGCCGATAGTCCTTTGGCTCCCTTCCGACTAGATACTTGAGCTGCCAATCTCGCATCCTCGGATCCTGCGGGTTGGCTGTCGGATCTTCCTTCTTGGCAAATGGCTCGAGCGCAGCAACTCCATCTACATAGATCTGATTATCTACCATCGAGAGCGTGTCGCCCGGCATACCAACGATTCGCTTCACAACATTCATCCCGATCGTCTCTGGCGAATCGAAAACAATGACATCGGACCGTCGGGGTTCGCGGATGGCCGGCAGACGCTTCCCAACGATTGGGATCTCAGCACCGTAAAGCGCCTTGTTCACAAACAAGAAGTCCCCAATGAGCAGGGTGTTTTCCATACTCGGCGACGGGATCCGGAAGGCCTGGACTAACAGCGCTCGCAGGAAAAACCATATCACCAACGCTATGGCAATCGACTTCATCCATTCCCACATCCACCGTCCCGCAGACTTTCCTTTAGTACGTTCGGTCATGTCACCATATTTCCCATGGAGTTTCTCACGGCTCTACCCAATCCGCTACGAAGATGTTCGTCTCGCCATCCACTCTACCCTTACGATTCGAGGCAAATACCAGTTTCGTACCGTCCGGCGAGAACATGGGAAAACCGTCGAAGTCCCCATGCGTTGTCACCTGCGTAAGTCCCGTTCCATCGACACCAACTAGGTAGAGATCAAAGTCGCGGCCACGCGGATCCTTGTGGTTTGAGGCAAAGATGATTCGGCGGCCGTCCGGGTGAAAATATGGCGCAAAGTTGGCTCCTCCCAGATCGGTGACCTGGCGTTGGCCCGATCCATCGGCCTGCATGACCCAAATCTCCATCCGGGCAGGCTTCACCAAACCATCGGCAAGCAGTTCCCGATAGTCAGCGAGTGCCTGAGGGTCCGTGGGATGCCAACCGCGGTAGACGATCATACTGCCGTCGGGCGAAAAAAACGGACCGCCGTCGTATCCCGGTGTTTCCGTAAGTCTGCGGATACCGGACCCGTCGACCTTCATCGTATAGATCTCCAAGTCACCGTCCATCACCGACGTAAAAACGATCGTATTCCCGTCGGGCGAAAGCGTTGCCTCCGCCGTGTACCCATCGGTAGTGGTTAGCCGCCTGAGATCACTTCCATCGGGTAGCGATGTGTAGATATCGAAGTTGAACAGGCCCCACACATACCCGCGACTACGATCTGGCGGAGCGGGGCATTCGCCACTGTCATGGAACGTGCTCGAATAGAGGATGCGTGCGCCGGCATCGTAGAAATATCCGCACGTCGTCCGACCTTGCCCGCTCGATACTCGTCTCACGTTGGTGCCGTCCAGATTCATCACAAACTGCTGGTCACAAGCATTGTCTTCATCCTGCCTCTGAAAAATCAGGCTCGTGCCGTCTGGCGAGAAGTAGGCTTCAGCGTTCTGACCCCCGAAAGTCAGTTGGGTAAGGTTGGCAAAAAACTTCTCCCCCTCCTCTGGTGCATGGGACACACCAGGCCCCTGCTCGCCCGAACATCCCTGCAAACAGGCAGCCAGCAGGCCACATGCGATCATGGTCTTGGTCGTATTCTTAGTCATTGGCAAAGAGAATACACTCGCCTGACCTGCGATTGAAGCCTTCACGGCAATCCGTTCCTAGAACCTGGGCGGAATGCGGTGCTTCTGGCAAAAAAACATGTCCGCCCACTTGAGCACCTGAATGCCGAACTGTAACGACTGTATTGTCAATAACTTAGGTTGCTCTCATTGACTCGTGATACGGTGGTATCCGTCTTGCTACCTATGGCTGTACGACCCTAGAAACGGGCGCAAGACAGCCAGAGGAATATCATGTTGAGCACCTTGCAAAACAGCGGACCCAGAAACGTCGACCTTCTTGGCAGACTCTGCTTCGAGGGACAGCAGATCGCGACATATCTGTTTCAGGTCCCAGACGACGAAGCTGAGCGACAGCGGCTCGGTCAGATCATTGACTCGATCCTGGAGCAAAATGCCAAGAGCCAGAATAGGGAACTCCCGCGCATAGCACGGACAATGAAAGAGGCTCTGGCTCAACCTCCGTCCCCCATGCTTGCCGATCAGCTTATTACCGGTTTCGACCGAATTGTGTCTCTGTGGAAATTGGCTCGCAGCGGAATCTTTTAGAAAGGGAGCGCAACATAATGCTGATATGGGACTAGAAGAAAAGCCCGAATTCGACGAGGCCTGAAACGCCCTTGGCGTCATCAAGTAGTCCACCGAGCGATCCCCCCGATACACGCCAGAGGAAGTGCCGGGTCTCCAGACCAAACCCTGCCGTGTATCCCAGCTTCTGATGTCCTCCGAAGACTAGTCCCAATCGAATGGGCATTGTACGCACAAACCGCCAAGTGGATCCGAGATCGACCGTGAGTGGTATCTCGAAGCTGCCCGTGTAAGCAAGTGTCGTACTCACATCCAGCTGCAATATCCGGTTGGCCCACGCACTGCCCGAGAACCTCACGATAGTGGGCAGTGTGACATCGACACCGACGGTGTCTTGAACTTCTAGGCCGAGAGTATCCAGAACATCGTTCACCTCACTCAGTTTCGTAGTCTTGAGATCGAGAGACAGAGTGCGTCGTTCCAGCCCATTGATTGTCACCTTACCTACGTTCGCAACCATCGCCTCCAGCGCAAGACCAGATGTCGGCCACTCGAGACGCACAAGAAAATCGCCGGCTGCGCCGGACCCGCGATCGAATTCAAATTCCGGTGTGTGAACCGTCTCGATTTCGATCCGCGCCGAAACGGTATCAGTGGTAACCTGGATGGTGCCGCCGTTCGAAATGACTGAACGACCGCGAATGTAGCCCAGTGGCTTTATGTATCGCCCGCCAAACCCCAGTGTTACATGCACCCCGTCCACTGAACCGATTGGCCCAAACCTAATCAGGGCGTGAGCACCGGCCTCAACAGAAGCCAATGCCTCACTGCGGGAATTGCCCAAGGAAAAAGACTGTCTCGCAGCGTTCCCGTCGCGAAATAGAGCCACGGCATTTTCGTCTACTTCTCCGCCGCCGTATCCCCTGCCCTGTACCGATATACCGATGCTGAGGTGTCTGCCGAACGGCCCCCCGAAATACAATCCGCCCTCCCCCTCAAGATTCCCGCCAAGGCCTTCCCCTTTCGGTATCAAACCCAAAACATCAATAGCGTCGCCGAGCGCCAAGCTATCCCTATCACTCAAGAACTTGAGGGCACCCGCATCATTGAAGTTGATCCAGTTGTTCTCGGCTGAACCGCCCGCTGAAAACACCAGGCCCCAATGCGGAATCATGATGTGCCTGAAAGGGTCAACTCGAGTGTGGGGAGATCGCAGGTATCCGGGATCGATTCGTGATGCCTGCGAGCGCTCCGGTACCGCCTGGGCTGAAAGGTCAGCCGTGAGTACCAGAGCCCCGACCATCACTACCAGCACAGTTATCTTCACGGAGTGGACCCGGATTGCAGTTTGATGGCCACCCTAGCTTTGACGCCGACTTCATCCGAAGCACGGATCGCTCCACGCCCTGACCCTCCCGGCGCCCGCATCAAACGCACTCTCACGCCGGCCGTAAATTGCTGATCCAGCAGCTGTCGGACGTCGTCGGCCGTAAGTATGATCACCAGTGTGCTCATGCTGGGCTGCACGACGATGCCCTGCGCATCGACTGTGGGCGGATCCAATACAACCGGGGCCAGAATAATTGCTCCGGGAGCAACAAACACGTCCGCGTCGCCCACATCGCCAGACACGAAGGCGATCTCGATCTGTGCTCCGAACGGAGTTCGGTTCACAGCATCGGTCGTGGAGATCGCAGATATCATGCGGTCGGTCAATTGATCCGCATCGGTCTGGTTGAAAGCGGCCCCGTCCTCGATCGTGTTACGGGTAAACACGACACCCGTATCTGGAATCGTTATGTCGAGCCCCACCGTCAGATCGAACCGCACATTCACTGTATCCGTTCGAGCGATGCGGCTCTGTGCGCCATCCCCGATTCTGATTGACCCCGTCGCGACCACTGATGCCCGATCGTCATTCAGCACCAATTTGATCAGGCGATCTACCAGTGCCGCAGCTGCCAGTGTCACGGAGTTGGACGACGCGCGTGCCAGCGTCAGTGTAGTTTGCCCCACGTCTACCACGGGCACGAGAATCGGATTACCCAGTGAGTCGACCTCGAACACCGGATTTCCCGATCCGTCGCGCGGAACGTTGCCGAACAGGTCGAGTTTCACAACGCCAAGATTGAAACCGGACAGCACCGCAGGTGCATTCGACGAGTTATCAACGATTAGGAGAATAGATGCGTCGTTCAAGGTCGATCCCTTGATCGCATCTTCCAGATCACTGAACCCAGCAACGTTGCCTCTTGGTACCTCGCTACTCTCCTCCACCGAGACAATGAGTTCTGGAGTCTGCGTAGGGTCCAAAGGCCCCGACAGGGCCTCTACCTTGAGGGTCGGAATTGTGCCCGTTTGAACCAGAGCGCTATCCCCCAGCCCTCCAGGTATAGGCGTGCCACCGACGGTAATCGTGCCGGAAACCAACGCCTGGACGACCGCCGGCACTATCGCCACACCGGCGAGATTGAAATTGAGAACGTCGCTGGTAAACGAGCCATCGCCTGGTGCAGCTGGCACAACGCTGGCACCCGACAGCGAACCACCTCCCGGAGCGACAAAGCCGTTCAGGGTTATGGTGTACGACAAACTGACTGGTAGCTTGTTGAGTGTCGTGATAGACAGAGTCCCGCTGTTGACCAGCACTGTGTCAATCGCGTCGAGAACCGTATCGGAAGCCAGCGCCGAATAGGCACCGCTTACAGGAATTTGAGTACCTGCCGGCACACCCAACTGCACGGCTGACAAGTTGAGAACGAAATCATCGAAAACAATGTTCTGGAAGTCGAGCTTTTCGCCTACGTCCACTGTTAGCGACTCAGGATCAATCCTGACGGCCAGGAGGCCCGACGCAGTGGTGTCGACAAGAGTAGAATCGAGCAGATTATCAATCGTGAACGCGGTATCTATGACCGGAACCAGAAACTCTACAATGCGCTGTCCACCACGTCCGAGTTGATCCCGTGCCTCGGTAAAGGTCGACGGCTCGCAACTGGCCACGATTGCTGACAGGCAGAACATGCCCACAGCTCTGTTTAACGGCAAAATCCCACGTTCTGGAGACGGCACAGAGCTAAGGTCTGAAAAAGCGGAGCGATCCGCAAGTGCTTGGGTCACTAGGCGGGTGCAGTTCGGGTGCTTACTCCGCACTCATGAAGGGATACTTCCAGTCTGTCGGAGGGACAAACGTTTCCTTTATGGTCCTCGCCGACACCCACCTAACCAAATTCAGCATCGATCCGGCCTTGTCGTTTGTTCCGCTAGCGCGCGCGCCGCCGAATGGCTGTTGTCCTACAACGGCTCCGGTAGGTTTGTCGTTTATGTAGAAGTTGCCTGCAGCGTTTCGCAATGCCACCCCGGCCTCCCTCACAGCATCTCTGTCGCCCGCAAAAACAGCTCCTGTCAGTGCGTACTGCGAAGTCGTATCCACCAATTCCAGCACTTGCTTCCATTTCTTTTCGGGATAGATGTACACGCTCACTACCGGGCCAAATATCTCCTCACACATGGTGCGGTAGTCTGGTTTGTCGGCCAGCACGACGGTCGGGCTAACGAAAAATCCTTCACTGTCGTCGGAATCTCCGCCGACAAGGATTTCCGCATCACTCGAAGTCCGCACACCTTCTATATACTCCGTGATTTTCTTGAATGCGTTCGCATCTATTACGGCTCCCAAGAAATTTCTGAAGTCAGTGACGTCTCCCATCGTCAGTTCTTCGGTCTGGGCGATCAAGCGATCCTTTATTCCCTTCCACAACACGTCCGGGATGTAGACCCGCGACGCAGCACTGCATTTCTGGCCCTGGTACTCGAACGCACCCCGCACTATCGCCGTAACAAGCGCGTCTGCATCGGCGCTGGCGTGCGCAACGATGAAATCCTTTCCACCCGTCTCACCAACTATGCGCGGGTAGGAGCGATAGTTCTGGATATTCGCTCCGATGGTGTGCCAAAACTGTTGAAACACCGAGGTAGATCCCGTGAAATGAATGCCGGCGAAATCAGGATGTGTGAGAGCAACCTCCGTTATGTCGCGCGATTCGCCGGGAATGAAGTTGATTACGCCCGGCGGCATACCAGCCGCCTCAAAGAGACGTGCTAGGTAGTACCCGCTGAGCACGGTAGTCCTCGACGGCTTCCAGATAACGGTGTTGCCCATGAGGGCTGGGGCGGTAGGAAGATTCCCAGCTATGGATGTGAAGTTAAACGGAGTGATTGCATAGACAAATCCTTCGAGGGGACGGTAGTCCATTCGATTCCACATCCCAGGAGACGATATCGGCTGGTCTTCGTAGAGACGTTCGGCGAACTGGACGTTGAAGCGGAGGAAATCGATCAGCTCACAGGCGGCATCTATCTCAGCTTGATGCACGGTCTTGCTCTGACACAGCATCGTTGCTGCATTCAAAGTGTCTCTCCACGTGCTGGCCAACAAATCCGCCGCCCTCAAGAACACGCTCGCTCTCTCTTCGAACGACCATAATGCCCACTCTAGTTGAGCCTTCTTAGCGGCTTTGATGGCGCTCTTCACTTCCGCAGACCCTGCCCAGTGCCACTTGGCAAGAGAGTGTGAGTGACGATGCGGAATTACATTCGTGGATGTTTTTCTAGTGTGGATCTCCTTGCCGCCTATCAACAAAGGGATCTCGATCTCCTGCGACTCCATCTCTTTCAGTCTTGTCTTGATCGCCGTTCGTTCCGGCGTGCCTGGCAGGTAGGAGCGCACCGGCTCGTTGACTGGGATCGGAGTTTGAAAACAACCGTTCATAAGTTCGGGCTCCTAGATTCGACGGCAACAATGTAACAGCGGTGGTAGAGCAACGCCCCTAGAAATGCACATGCAGCTCTACACTCACGACGTCCACATCTGTTGTAACCTGGGGAATATCATCTAGCAAGGTGTAGAACGCGGACAACTGCACGAAGGTCACCGGAAACGTCTCTAGCCCAAACCTCATTCTTATTCGTTGGTTGTCGGATATGTCCCTGCTCGGATCGTGAAAGCCGTAGGTTACTTTGGCGTTGACACCCTTTGTAGCAAGATAATCTCCTTCTATGTATCCAACGAACTGGTCGACGTCAGCCGCTCCATCAAACGAATCCTGGACCCAGTCGGCCTCCCCCAACACGACCAGGCGACCGACGTTGAACCCCCCGAAGCCACCGAAAACGTTACGTCTACTGGTTGACGTACTGTTGTGCGATACAGATCCACCAAACCGAAATCGCCGATAGATCAACGCTGCGCTTGACGTGATCTGCTTCTCGCTGTCGTTCTCTACACCTCCCTGGTTGCCGTTCGATAGCGCCACGGAAAAAGAGAGCGGACCAGGCTCGAAGCCCACTTCGACTCCTTGATCCGGGGTCTGGTAGGTGAAGCCCGTCTGTGCACGAATGAAAGCGTCGTCGTCCCACAGCCGCCATCCAAAGGGAAGCATGAACTTTCCGACCTTCGCATAGCCATTGAGTGGCAACTGCTCGACCAGCACAAAAAGTTCTCGTGCGTCCGCCCCATTCGGACCCAACTTCTCATCGATGTAAAACGACAGACGGTCGGGTATGAGCTTGCCCTCTAGCTGGAGCTGGGCCTCGCTCAATCCTAGATCGCTGCGAGGCGTGGCGTCTGTGACCGTGGCTCGCGCACGGTAGCGCAGATCCATACCGACTGAGATCCAATCATTGATCGACCGGCTCCTAATTCCCACCGTGCGAAGCGGCAGGACGGTCTGCGCCCATGCGCTGCCAAAGTCTGACCGCCCCCCACCCCCGGTTCGATTCACGTGGCACTGCGAGCACTTTAGACCTGTTCGCAGCGCCAGGTACGGCTCCGTCTCCCTTGCATGCAGGTCAGTCATGCAAAAAGTGGCGACGATGACAACTACGGCAGCTAAACTCGAACTCCTTGTCTCCATTAGGAATCCCCTTGGACAGTGTTACCAGCGAAAGGGCACCGCAGCACTACATTTGTCAATTGTTGACGGCGCCCTGGCTAATCCACGTGCGAATGATATCGATCTGCGCCTGGTCCAGACAGCAACCGGTAAGGGGCATGCGGGCACCCGATCCTCCCACAGTACCCTGAGTGCCCTGAATCTTGTGGACCAAATAACTGGAATCCGGTGAATTGGGACGCACTCGCATCAGTCCCGGTACCTCGACGGCGGGCACGCTTACGATGTTCGAGAACGCCTGTCCTTGGCTCAGGTTTTGCCCCACCTGAGGAGTCAGTCCCGCGTGACATCCGGACAGTGCACAGCTTGCGGTGAAAATCGGCTGCACCGAAGCAGCAAAACTTACTGTCCCATCCCCGTTATTCCCGTTCCCGTTATCGTCCGGCGGACCGCTGGTCCCGTCACCAGCGCAGGCAAGGGCGGCCGTCGCAAGTGTACCCACAAATAGCAATCCAAAACGAGTCATGGTCATTAGTCTCTCCTCGACTCCAAATCATCTCTTGGAGCCCACGTAACCAGGGAAGGGCACCCTGGGTTAGTCGAGCACCGGGAGCGCTCTCTCCAAAGAATTTGCCGGTCGTCTATAGCGACGCCACCAGATCCCAAATCCGAGCACCACAGAAAAACCGAGTCCTGCTATGGTGAGCCCTAGAGTGCTGAGAGGTATCATGACACCCAAGGCCCCATACAACCAGAATCGCGGAAATCTAGCCAGCGCATTAGCCGTCAGAAACCGAGCTACCGGATACCGCGCAGCGGTCGCAACGATACGAGCAAGTACAAACGGAATGGGCACTAGTGCGGTCACAAACACGGCGGTGAACGGTTGGATCTCAAACCAACCAACCACTCTGCGCCACTGTGCGGAGCGGCGCATCTTCACGAGATATTGCGAGTGGACGGCCGCCGTGAAAAGCCGATAGTTAACATACTCGACCGCGGTCGCGCCGATAGTCGCAACCAAGGCCACGACCGCCGGGTGATATAGCCTCGCGAATACCATTACAATTGCTTCCTGCGCCGCCGGTATGAATGCACCATAAGGCCCGTTCGCAAGTAATGTGACTGAGAATAGTACAGCGAGCTTACTTGCTGCCGGCACAAACTTGGTCAACACGATCCCCAAGAGCGAGACTGCAGCACAGCCCCAAAGGAGACCGTCCCACTCGCTGGAAGCGACTTGTTTCGAAAGCCCGAACCAAGCGGCTCGACGGTATTTGGCAGGCGTAGACATTATGACACAACCTAACCGACCACGTCGGTCATGAAAGCGGTAGATTCTACAAGATCTGGTGAACTGAGGTAAAACTCCCTATATACAGTGGGGCGCTCCTTCAAAGGAGGTTGACGACCATGGCAAGACGGTCGCTTACCGGAATGGGACGGATTTGCGGTATCTATACGATGGGAATGGAGGACCCCTATGCCGTGGAACGTGGCAAAACGGAGCCCGCTTCCGACTTTCCGATCATAACAGCTTCCATAGGCGAAGACTTCGCCGACTGTAAGTGGCCAATCACCATCAAAGCCCAAGCATCCGTAACTGCCGAAAAGCTCGCCTGGTATCTCAGAAGACTCTTGGAGGCAACGGGAGAAGGGTTCTTCATGGACCCCAACATCGGCTCGGCGATCTATTGGAGATGGACCGGCACTGTGGTTCCGGGCATCTCCAGCCCGGCTGAAACTGAACCCCGGCGGAGCATCGAGCAAACCGCCGGCACTGGCGATCGTTCGTTTCCGGGACACGGTCCTCGGTGTGGGATCTATCTCGCCGACGAAGCGAAGAACTGGGCGGGAGATAGTTTCTACGGAAAGATCGAGGGAGGTACCGCCATTTCCGGATCGGTCGATGAAGACTACGCGGCTTCACGCTGGCCGATCGTTGCCAAGATCCATTCAGGTGTTACCCGGGAAAAGTTTTGCCAGTACCTGAGTGACCTAGCCAGTTGCATCGAGGGCGGCTATTACTTTGAGGTAACCGAACTTCTCAATCAGTAAGTGACCTGCATTTCCTGAACGCGCTATAGTATTTTCTCTCCATGACAAAGCTCACAGTACCTCTCAGACATTACGTACCCAACGACGAATCCGGTGCGATATCGCCGGGAAAACTGTCGCTCCTGCTGCTCGCCGCGCTCGCTCTGGCGGTATCGATTCCGCTGTTCCTGTCCCGGCACTCAGAATCAGCACCGGCTGCGGATCCCATTCACTCAGCACCATCAGACGTCGACGCCAAGCTGGCACCGATACGAAACATGGCTCGATGGGCCGACAAGCTCGACGCAATGAGGGCGGCTGGCCTACAGAACGCTCTCCGTATCGAGGAGCGGGGCTCGGAAACGGCACCAGGATCCCCGGACATGAGTGAGCTAGTCCGGGAGTGGCACCTATGGTCGAAAGACTGGCTAACCGAACTAGACGGAGCCGGCAGTCCGTTTGTCGATGGTCTCGACTCCGCCAGCGACAAGAACCTCAGGCTAGCCCACCAACGACTGACGGAAGCCCTGGAACAGTTGAGACACGTGCCGGAGACCCCGAACAAGGAAACGCTGCCACGGAAGCTGATGGTTGAGTCCTTCTTCAGGATCGCGGAAAACCACATTCAGGTGGCGCGGACGTACCTTTCCCGGGTGAGGCAGTAGCTACTGTATCACCGCCCGCGAGAACGCTGCGGGCTTGTTCACCTTGTCACCGGACCCTATCGTTCCCCCACTAACCTGGCGATCCGCTCCCGCACGTCCTTGACCTGCGGTTGTAGTTCGGCGTCCGCGTCTTTCCAGAGATCCACGAACTTGTCGTAGTACTCGACCGCCTTGTCCGAGTCGCCGCGCGCCTCGTAGATCTCGCCGAGACGCCGGTATGCCGCCGGCCGGGCCCACGATTCAATGCCTGGTATGCCCCAATTGGTCTGTAGATAAGCTTCCCAATACACCAGTGATGAGTCTGCGTTTCCGGCCGCGTCGTGCGCCATGGCCATCATCCCGTTGGCACAGGGCCCGCAGACGAAGCCATCGACACCGGCACGGAGATACGTCAGGCCCTGTTCGGTATCACCCGCTGCGATTGCGGCCCATCCTCGTGACCGGTCGAAGCCACGCCGCATAGCGAGTCCAAGTTCTGGGTAGCCGGATCGCTCCATGTCCCGCAGGAACTGCTCCGCACGCTGTGCATCGCCCCGCAGGGCAAAGTATTGCACGATCGACTCGTACAATCGATCGGGAACCGCCAGCGAATCCATTACGGCGGGCGCGATGACCTCCAGCAGCCGCTCGGGTACCGCGCGATCGGGCATCACCAGCAGTCTGTCGAATTCCCACTGCGTGATCAGCCGTTGGGTCGAAACCTCGCGCTGTTGCAAGGCAGACAGCGCATCTCCGAAATATTGCTCGCCCCTGCGGTATTGCCCCTGAGTTGCCGCCAACATCGCCTGCTGCTGCGACGCATCCGCTCGCCAAGCTAGATTTCCGCTTTGCGACTCGAGGACGTTCGTCCAGTGATCCTGTGCTCCCGCATAATCGGTCTGCGCCATGGCAAGCACGCCTCGAGCGTTCTCGATCCGAGGATTGCCGGGGAATCGCTCCTGCATGGCATCCAGCGTCTGCCGGGCAACGTCGAAGTCGCCCAGGTTCTTTTGCTCCCAAGCGAGGTTCGTGAAACCCACCGACCAGGTGGAATCGATGTCCAAAGCGCGTTGATAGAAATCTCTCGCTCGTTCGTCGTCACCGAGCTGGAAGTACAACACGCCCGAATTATTGAGTGCCCGATGATCGTCGGGATAGCGTTCCAGGATGGTCCGATACGCAGCCAATGCCTCTTCGCGCCGGCCGGTCACATCGGTGTGGTATTGCGCGATCGTGTAGCCGCGCTCCAGCTCTGTCAGTCGGTCGCGTAGCTCGTAGGCCCTAGTCGCTGCCTCCCTCGCCCTCCCGAACTGCTCGAAATTGTTCGCAAGAACTGTCGCGATCTTGCGGTGTGCCATCGCAAACAGCGAGTCTTCCGCAATGGCTTGCTCGAGCAATGCCACCGCCCTATAGTCATCGCCTGTGACTTCGGCTTGCGTGGCCTGAGCGTACAATCGGAGCGCACGCAACGAACCCGTGGTCACAAGTTCGAGCGGAAGGGTGCGGCGGATCGTACGCAACGACTCCCCGATGCGCTCGCGCAACTTGCCGGAGAGATCGTCGACCGCCGCGACAAGTTTACCCGCGTCTGCAGCGGACGCCTGCTGTGCCGTCAACACGTCACCGGTCGCCGAGACCATGCGGGCAGAGACGAGGTAGCCGTCACCCAAGGGCACCACTTCTCCGGCGATCACCGCCTTGATACTCTCCCGCTCGGCGATCTCGCGGGCGACAACCTCGTCGATGCGGGCGCCCGGCGGGAGCTGCATGCGCGCGAGGCTCTCCGAGAGGCGCGCCGGATCGGCGATTCGGATCACGGGCGATCCCGACAGACTTATGCGAAGCAGTTCCGTGACAGTTGAGCCGAGGGTGGAATCGGCCGTCCGGTTCTCGAACGCCGCTAGAATAATCAAGTCGCGCCGGCCGAACGCCCCGGTCGACATTAGGGTCGCGGCCGGCCCGATCCCCAGCGTCCGCGTTGCCATGTAGATGGCGGCGAACACACCTAGCCCGGCAAACGCCAACCCCCCTCCAACAAGCGACTTGCGCCAGGTGAAGTGCCGCTCCATGCCCACCGGCGTCGCCAACGACATGCCAGTCATCGTCGCCATCGCCACCTGACGCTCTCTACGCCCGGTCATGAGAACGATGGGTAAGCCGACTGCCAGCACGCCGATCGCCCCGTAGAACACCCAGTCCGGCAGCCCAATCAATTGCACCAGGAAATAGACAATCGCCAAGGCTCCCACCGAGGCCAGGCCAAACAAACCCAACACTCGCATCGGATGTGAGTTCTGCGCCGCACGCTCGGCTGACGAAATGGAAACCGCCGGCACCGGTTGCGTACCCGTTGGCGTCATGCCACCACTCGGCGTCGTCATCGCCTCGAACTGCACCCGTAGGTCGTCCGCGCGCTGCCACCGATCGGCAGCCTTCTTCTCCAAGCACCGCATAATGAGTTCGTTTAGAGCGGCGGACACTGTCGAGCGGTGCACAGAAACAGGATCGGGCGCCAACGTCATGTGGGCGCTCAACACCGCCTGTGGATTGGGACCCATAAACGGCGGCCGGCCACTCAACATCTCGTAGGCCAGCACACCCAGCGCATACAGATCCGCACGATGATCCACATGGGGGTCTGCTGCTGCCTGTTCCGGAGCCATGTACGCAGGCGTGCCCAGCGCTATGCCCATTGACGTCAACGACTGACCGCCAGTGGACGCGCTCACAGCCTTGGCTACTCCGAAGTCCGTAACCACCGCGTGGTTGCGGGATAAAAGCACGTTGTCGGGTTTGATGTCGCGGTGCACCACCCCCTGCTCATGAGCGTACGCCAGGGCGTCGGCCACGTCCCTCAAGATCCGGAGTGACTCGCCCATCGGTAGCTCGCCCTCCCTGGTCAGCTTGGCCCGCAGGGACTCTCCCTCGATGTAAGGCATCACATAGTAGAGCAGATCGTCTCGAGATCCTGCCGTAAGGAGTGGCACGATGTGGGGGTGCTGCAGTTTGGCGGCTAGCCGGATCTCACGCTCGAACCGTTCCACGCTCACACCGGCAGACATCTCGGGCGGCAGCACCTTGATCACGACCTTGCGACCTAGCCGAGTCTCCTCGGCCAGGAACACGCGGCTCATCCCTCCGCCGCCCAGCTCCTTCTCGATGCGGTAGGTATCGCCAACGGCTGTTTGTAGCCGGGACTCGAGTTCGCTCACTCAGAAACTCTCATTGTTGGCTGTCCACTCCCGCTTGTGCCAATAGAGCAGAGCGATTTGTCGTTCGGCTCTTTGCTTTTCCCGCTTCCAGGCGGGCCACTCGGCGGATGGCTGGTACAACTGATCGGTCAAGGATCGACATTTCCTGGCTAGGACAGGGTGAAGAATAGGGCTCCGAGCGGAAAGTGGCCAGAGACTCGACGGCATAACGATCGGCTTGCTTGGATCCTGGGCATGATCCTGACCGCCCCGGGGATCGAAGATAGCCTTAAATCTTTAATCAACAAGAGCTTATGGTCTTGACGGGTGGCCGCCCTCTCAATTCGTATCAACCGAATGCCAGCTTCGTTGGTTACTTCGGGAACCAAATCATCCGACTATGCGTTTACTCCGTATTCAGCCCTCTCCGATCCGTCCAACAGTGTGAAGGTGGTGCCCTCGCCGGGTAACCCGACGAGGAAAACCTCAACGAAGTTGGCACAGTTCTGATAAAAAGAGTGACCGTCGATCCCGTTTCACCAAGTATGTGCCGTTGGCTTGCGCCATCCAGACCCGATGCGGGTGTGGATGATTCGTCTCGCGGTCGCTGATGGCATCTCCGTATCACGCTCGGAAGACATTTCATTTTTCGGAAGAAACAGGAGGGTTCTAATGTCAAGAAGGGTTGGAGCAGTTTTTGGCTGCGTGCTGACAGCTTCTCTGGTTTCTGGTTGCGGCATGATGGCCGGCATGATGGGGATGGGTGATTTGATGAGTTCCATGGAAAACATGGACAAGGTAATGATGGATATGAGCATGGAGGAACGGCAAGCTCATATGATGAACAAACAAGGGGAAGCGTTGGCGTACGGTGGCCAACTCTTCAAAGACAGAAGTCTGGGAAGCAACGGGCAGACTTGCTCGTCCTGTCACCCGGGTGGCGGCACTACCGGTGGCGAAGCCCAGATACCGATGACCGAAATGAAAATCCCTGTTCCCTCACTAGTTGGTGCGGCCGCAAAATTTCCTAAATTCAAGGTCCCCAATAACGAGGTGATCACCCTGAGCCAAATGGACAACAACTGCATCAAGATGTTCATGCAAGGCAAAGCACTAGATCTCAAATCCAAAGAGTCGATTGCATTGGCAATGTACGTCAGCTCGTTGAGCAATGGCGAACAAGTTCAGGTCAGCCCGTAGTTATTCATTTCTCGTTTGCGCTTAAGTGAGGAGGACATAATGAAGGGAAAGAGGATGATGGTCTTGCCGTTACTGACACTCGTTGTGGGATGTGGGTCGGTGTCACGTCACAAGCCTGAACTCCACGGCCAGGTGGCAAAGGGCAACATGGAAGAATCACTCGGGAATATGAATGCAGTAATGGGTATGGATATGCAAGCCCGCCAACAGCATATGATGGCTGCGGAAAAAAGGGCCATGGACTTGGGTAAGGATTTGTTTAACGACGCCAGCTTGGGTAAGAATGGCCAGACCTGCAATTCTTGTCATCCTGGTGGTGCGACGACCGGCGGAGAAGCAGAAATTGCCAAGAAGATGGGGCACGGTCCGTACAAGCTCCCTATTCCCTCGCTAGTCGGAGCGGCGGCACGCTTCCCAAAATATAAAGTGCCTAACGACGAAGTCATCACGCTACAAATGATGGACAACAACTGTATTCGGATGTTTATGAAGGGTAAGCGACTGCCTTTGAACAGCCCTGAGTCGTATTATCTGGCAAAGTACGTAACAAGCCTTAGCAACGGTGATGAAGTAGAAGTCGGAAACAAATGATCAAGGGAAATTTCCTTAATTTGTGCGCGAGTGGCCTGCTTTTTGGGCCACTCCTGCTGTTGGGCACTTCCTGCTCATCTGCCGGGGGAGGTAGTCGCAGTACATCATCTTCTCCCAGCCAGGCCGCTGCAGCGAATGCCTTTCTCAACAATTCCATTGTCGTGGAAAAGCAGTGTACTACGTGCCATTCCGTTGCAGAAAGGGGAGGGACGGTTGGTCCCAAACTGGATCAAGTCGGCAATAGGCGAACGGAACCGTGGCTCAGAGAGTGGCTGAAGGATCCCAATGCGGTAAAAGACGGAACAAAGATGCCCAATTTTCAGTTCTCTCCTGCCGAATTGGACGAGGTTGTTTCCGTAATAAAGGAAATGAAACGAGATACTGAAACCGAGTCGATCCTCGCGAATAGTTCCTTATCTCAGGTTCAGAAGGGTGAGGAAATATTCAAGACAAAGGACTGCCTCGCCTGCCACAGAATCGGAAGTGAAGGCCGATTTGTTGGACCCAACCTCACTTGGCTGGGCAAGCGCAAGACCGAAGAGTGGGAACAGGAATGGCTCACGGATCCAGCAGCGTACAAGCCCAATACCTTCATGCCCAATTTCCATCTATCCGGACCTGAAACAGGAGCTTTGGTCAGTTATCTCCACTCGCTTCAGGGTGAGAAAAACGAAGAGGCAAAACGATGGGAGGGCAATGTCATTTTTATCTTGGACAGCCGTCCACGCGAGATTGGGGAAATGATATACCGCCGGTTCGGCTGCGATGGCTGTCATGGTCAAAACGGCGAAGGCGGACATAAGAACATAAATACCGCCAACGAGATGATTCCTCCGCTTACTAAGACGGCGCGGAACATGACGAAGGAAGAGATCGTTGATGTCATACTCTCTGGAAAGCAGCCGGCAAAACTAGATCCATCCGGCCCAAACCCGCTGGCATCTCCGTCCTGGAGGGGAGCGATGACGGAACAAGAGGCAAGCTACGTGTATGAGTACCTAGAGAGCATTGCTCCCAAGAAAAGAAAATTCCGTTTTGGAGTAAACCAATGAGATTTCCCAAGCCATTGTTGCTTGTGTCAGCCCCGTTGATGAGCCTGACGATTCTTCTTGCTCTTCCTCGAGAGCACGTTGAACATCCACCAACGATTGCCGGCGGGAAAATCGAAGGCCGAATATTCTTTAAGGGGACTCCTCCCGAACCGGAAAAAATAAGAGTTTCCAAAGATCCTCAAATTTGTGGCAATTCCAAGCTGTCAGAAGAATTTGTTGTGTCTACTGAGAATAAGGGTCTGAAAAACGTGGTGATTCTTTTGGAAGGGGTTGGAGAAAAACCTGAGGCAACTGCGATCACGATAGAACAGAGTGACTGCGTATATGTCCCCCATGTTCAAGTGGCCACGAGCGGTGCCAATCTCACATTAACAAACAAAGACCGCACGCTGCACAATGTGCACGGATATCTGTTGCGGGATGAAGCTCGGGGAACAATGTTCAACATTGCACAACCTGCTTCTAAAGATCCGGCATCACCGATGTCGACTCAAAGACGACTCCGCAGGCCGGGCGTCTACCAGATCGAGTGCGACGTCCATCCGTGGATGCTGTCCTATGTAGTTGTCCATGACAATCAGTTTTATGCCACCAGCGACGAGAGCGGGCACTATTCAATCTCTGGTGTTCCGGCGGGTACATATACCGTACGGATTTGGCACGAGGGTTTGGGGACGGTGGAGAAGACTGTCACTGTCAGCGAAGGGCAAACAGCCACGCTCGATCTACCTATTGAGGCGAATCCCTAGTACTCAAAGTCCTACTCTTTGGCGGAGTCCTCGAGAAGCCGCTCCGCGGTGACGCGAACAAGCGGCCGCCGACTATCGAATTCACCTGCGTCGCGTCTCCCGCGGGATGCAGCCAACGCCGATACGATAACGGTTAGACGCTGAGACCTCGGGCTCCGTGCTGGCCCTCCCTTGCTCCCAACGACATGTTTGACGGTGCCATTCACCGGAGACACACAATTCACAACGCTAGCGTGCTCTGGCTCAAGGATGTAAGACGGGCCGACATCGCCCTGGCAGGCGGTAAGGGTGCCAATCTCGGCGAGATGATCGCAAACGGCTTCCCCGTCCCGCCCGGGTTCGTGGTCACGGCCCCTGCCTGCGAGGAATTCTTCGCTTCGATCAATCTCGCCGAGGATCTTTCCGTGCTCAGCGATGCGTCCCGGGCCGGAGTCGATGCGCAGCCGAGCGAGGACGCTTCAGCGGCGGCGGGTCAAGCATGCTACGCAGCGATCGCCGGGAGAATCCGCACTGCAGACATTCCAGTTGATCTGGAAAATTTGATCCTGTCGGCGCACCGGCGGTTGCTGGACGAGTGCGGATCAGCGGTGGTTTGCGCCGTACGCAGCTCGGCCACCTCCGAAGACTCGGAAGAGGCTAGCTTCGCCGGACAGCACGGCACCTACTACTACGTAGACGAGATCAGCTTGATTCCCATGATCAAGAACTGCTGGGCATCTCTGTGGAGTGCGGAGGCAGTGAGCTATCGGGTCACGCAAGGAATCGATCACGCCTCCACCTACATGGCGGTCGTCGTGCAAGAGATGATTCCCTCTGAAATCTCCGGCGTGACCTTCACCGTGAATCCTGTAACCGGCGCTCGCGACGAAATTATCACCGAGTCGAGTTGGGGCATGGGCGCCGCTATCGTCGACGGACGTGTTACGCCCGATCGATACGTGCTGCAACGCGCCGGACTCAAACTCACGGAAAGGAGGATCGCACAAAAACGCTTCCGGGTTTCGACAAGCATGCATGAGGATCCTACTGGCAGAATAAGACAGGTTCGCTTTTCGCAGCAGCACGCCCAAACCCTGTCAGCAGAACTCGCGACCACAATCGCACGACTGGCAATCAGGGCCGAAGAGCACTTCGGTGCTCCGCAAGATGTCGAATGGGCGATCGCGGACGGAGAGGTTTACCTGCTGCAGTCCCGTCCCATAACCGTTGCGGGGCGCAAGACCTTCTGCAAAAATGAGGGCGGAGGGAAATATGTCGCCTTCAAACCTCTGATCGAGAACTTCACCGATCCGCTAACGCCGCTCTCGGCAAACCTCTGGGTTCAGGGACCTGTGGCCGGCGCCATATTGATGATCGGTGGACGATTGTATGTCGACGTGAGCAAAGTAAGACCTTTCGTTCCTTTCCAACTCACCGACGAACAACTGGCGCAGCTTCTCTACCTGAGCTTCGAAGGTGTTCCAGCCAAGTTCAAGGTCTCCCTGGTCCGACTGCCGCTGACCGCCCTGTTCCTGCTCGCGATCTACCTGATGTATGCCAACACTTTCGCCAGGAGTGCGAATCTACCTACCGATTCCATGGACGGATTCCGGCGTATCGCAGAGAGAGTCGATAGCGACCCTAACCTTGGAGTGCGCGAGACGATGCGCGCACTGTTCTTCGGATCGTCGCTGCTAAAGACCTTGTTCGCGCCACTCGGGAACCAGGTCCTGTTAATGAACACCTCTGCGTCGCGCTATATGGCGTGGTTCGGATTGCTCAAGAAAATCCTGCATCGCTATCTACCTGATCTCCCGCCCGACGCTCTGGGCCTGCTGACTTCGGGTAACAAAGGGGTGTTGTCGGCGGAGACCGGCCGTCGAATCTGGTCGCTCGCGATGGAGGCGAAAGGAAACGAAACAGTGCAGCGACTGCTCACGAAACATCAGCCGGATAGAGTGCTTCCAATGTTGCGGCGTGCGTCGGAGGCGTCCCACTTCGTCGCGGAACTCGACACGTTTCTGGCAAAGTTCGGACATAGGGCGTTAAAGGAGTTCGAGTTCAAGTCGCCACGATGGGAGGAAGACCCTGCGCCGGTGCTGGGAATGATTCGCAACTACCTACTGGCGGAAACCGACCCCGCCGAGCACGAGAGAAAGGTCGCTGACAAGAGAGCGGATCTGGTCCGGACAATCGAGAACCGACTGAGAGAGAAACCACTCGAGCGTGCGTTGGGACTGCGCACGCGCCTGATCCGCTACGTGACGAATCGGGTGAAGTACTTCGCCACTCTGCGGGAGAACTCGCGCTTCTATTGGGTGATGGGCGCTCACATAGTACGGAAGAAGATCTTGCGACTCGAAGCGCAATTGATTGACGAGGGCCGTCTCAAGTGTCGGGACGATATCTTCTACCTCGATTGGGGTGAAATCGAGAAGCTCAACGACGGTGGTCTAGAGTGGACCGACGTGGAGGGCCGGATCGCCGAGCGGCGACGAGAGCACGTGAGGCTATCGAAGATTACTCCGCCGCGGATGATCGGCATCGAGCGAACAACGCCGGTAGCGACAGCGGAACATGACGGAACCGTGCTACGGGGGCAATCTGCCAGCCCGGGATGTTGCGAGGGCATTGCTCGCGTGATCCTGGACCCCGCCATTGATATCGAATTGAGACCGGGCGAGATCCTCGTTGCGCCATATACCGACCCGGCCTGGACTCCACTGTTTCTGACCGCTGGAGCGGCCGTGGTTGAGGTGGGCAGCTTTCTCTCGCACGCCGGGACGGTAGCTAGGGAGTACGGCCTGCCATGTGTCGTGGATGTAACCGAGTGCAGTAGTAGGATCACGACCGGTGATCGTCTCTTCGTCGACGGCGATGCCGGCGTAGTGCGAATTCTTTCGTGACGGAGAAGATGTAGATGAGTGTTCTGTATGCGGTGATCATATTTTTAGCCGGACTCTTCCTTGGTATCAGGCTTTTGGCCGGCCTCTACAGCGTGATCGACCTCTGGTACACCATCAGCACTGCCTGGCCGGTGGTGCTGCGGCGTGTGCTCGGCTGGCCCGGTGTAACGTTGGTGATTCTGTTGCTGCTCGGTGGTGGATGGCGTTGGCTGTTTATCGCGGGGATGGCTACCCACCTGCTCGTGTACGTAGTCGTCACCTTCGCCATCGTCCACACCGGCGCCCGCAAGATGGAGCCGACTCCGGTCGTCGAATAACCGCTCTTCCTATCACATGACGCTTTTCCTTTGTGCCATTTTCTTCATCTCCGGGACCTCGGCCCTGATCTTCGAGACGCTGTGGTTCCATCAGGCCGGTCTGGCTTTCGGAAACAGCGTGTGGGCTTCGAGTCTGGTTCTCTCGGGTTTCATGGGCGGACTTGCCCTCGGAAGTGCCGCTGCAGTTCGGAAGGGTGATCGCCTGGGTCCGCCGATCCGCGCCTACGCCGTTCTGGAAATCGTCATTTCGATCTCGGGTGTAGTGCTTGTATTTCTTCTGCCATCGCTCGGGTTGCTAGTGACACCGTTGCTCAATCCGTTCAGCGCGCAACCGTGGGTCATGAACTCAATGAGACTCGTTCTTGCGTTCGTCTTCCTGCTTGTTCCGTCTACAGCGATGGGGTTGACCCTGCCTCTGTTGACGAAAGCCCTAGTGATGGCCGACCGAAACTTCGGTCGAGTTCTCGGAAGACTTT
Organism: Gemmatimonadota bacterium; assembly: GCA_036679605.1. Classification (GTDB taxonomy): domain Bacteria; phylum Gemmatimonadota; class Gemmatimonadetes; order Gemmatimonadales; family GWC2-71-9; genus JAZDCZ01. The sequence goes on along the minus strand of JAZDCZ010000289.1, from coordinate 36,363 downwards.
ACGGATGGAACACCCTTGGTGCAGTCGTGGGAGCTGTCCTGGCGGAGATCTACTTGGTAGGGGCGCTGGGAATCCATGGCTCGGCTGTCGCTGCGGGTTCATTGAATATGATCGCCGCAGGCGGCGCAGTGCTTGTGTCAAAATCGCTCCCCCCAAGAGACACATCGATTATTGGAAGAGAGATTCATTCCTTTAACTGGAGCGGCGCCAAAGTCTGGCTCGGTGCCGCATTTTTCTCCGGATTGGCGCTCTTGGCACTGGAGGTGGTCTGGCTTCGCTTCCTTCTGCTCTTCGTCACCGGCACTTCGCTTTCCTTCGCCGTGATGTTGGCGGTCGCGCTTGCAGGAATTTCACTCGGCGGGCTTTTCGCATCCTTCTGGCTTCGGATAGACCCTGACTGTCATCGTTACACAGTCGCGCTTGCTTTAGCGTCTGGGCTGCTGTGCACAGCCACCTACGCTCTCTTTCCCCAGATCATTGAACCATTTGGGCGCAGTTCGATCACGGGTCTCTTCCCCGTTCTGAAAGTTTCGATTCCGCTCATGTTCCCTGTGTCTTTCTTGTCGGGTGTTTTGTTCACGGTTGTCGGCTCGGCTCTCAGAAAGGAATGTCCGTCGGCCACGACGACGACAGGCATACTCACACTTGCCAATACCACCGGAGCAGCCATTGGAGCCTTTGCCGGCGGATTCTTCCTGCTTCCGCTGTTTGGAATGGAAGTTTCGTTTTTTCTGCTGTCGTTGCTCTACGGTGCAATCGGACTTCTCGTGTTCACGCAATGCCGGGCACCGCGCCGAGTTCTGTATCCTATCACCGGAGTTTTTCTGTTGAGCCTAGCTCTGTTTCCGTTCGGATCGATGTTGAGTCAACATCTGATGAGTGCGGCAGGGCGCTGGTCCGGTGGTCGCCAGTGGCACGTCGTTGGTTATCGGGAGGGTATCTCCGAAACCATTCTCTACGTGGAAGAACTCCTATTCAAGAAGCGGCAACACCTCCGACTGGTGACCAACTCGCTTTCCATGTCGTCCACCGCCTTTCACTCGCGCCGCTACATGAAATTGTACGTGTACTTGCCCGTTGCCATTCACCCAAACCCCCGGCGCGCACTGCTCGTTAGCTATGGCGTGGGCTCCACTGCCAAGGCCCTCACCCAAACAGACTCTTTCGAAGAGATCGACGTAGTCGACATCTCCAGAGATGTGCTGGAGATGAACTCCATCGTTTTCCCCAACCCGAGTGACAACCCATTAAACGATCCTCGTGTCAGGGTACACATCGAAGACGGACGATACTTCCTGCAAACGACCGATAGAACTTTCGACTTGATTACCGGCGAGCCACCGCCCCCGCAAATGGTCGGCGTCGTCAACCTTTACACACGCGAGTATTTCCAGTTGATGCGCGACAGGTTGAACGACGGAGGCATCGTCACCTATTGGCTGCCGTTGCACTCACTAGGTGACGAAAGTGCAAGAGCGATTATCAAAGCGTTCTTAGAAACCTTCCCGGACGCTTCCTTGTGGCACGGATGGCGTGAGGATCTGATGTTAGTCGGCACGCGGAACGCGCAAGGTCCCGTACCGACAGATCGATTCGAGCGTCAATGGCAAGAACCCTTGGTGGCCGATGAAATGAAGGCCTTAGGACTAGAGAGGCCGGAGCAGCTAGGTGCCCTCTTCATTGGAGATGCAGCCTACTTGAAGGAGATTGCGCGCGATGATCTCCCGCTGGTGGACAACTTTCCCAAGCGCATTCTCTCAGACTCTGCGCTCGGACGGAACTCGAGTAATCTTTTCGTAACTCTGATGGAAACCGACTCAGCTCGAGCACGCTTTGCAGAAAGTCCTCTCATCGACCGACTCTGGCCGCAACCGCTCATAGCCAGAACTCTTCCCTACTTTGATTTGCAACGCATCATCAACAACTTGATCGACTTATCGGGACACCCACTGACAAAGAACATCGAGGACCTGCACTTTGCCCTGACCCGGTCCAAATTGAACGCACCGACCTTGTGGCACATGGGTAGTAATTCGGATGCTCAAAGAGTCCTAGTGACGTTGAGTTCTGAAGAGATGAACCTTCCGGTGTGGCAATACCAACTCGGGGCGCACCTATTCTCCGAGCGGAAGTTTCGTGAGGCGCTAGGTCCGCTGCTCGAGGCGGAGGAACACGAAGATCTCTTTCCCACGGCAAGACTATTCAGGATCTACGCGCTTTGTCTGTTACAGCGAATCGATGAAGCTCACCTCTTGGCACTGGAGACGTACCCGATTGTGGAGGAAGAGTCGGCTATCGAACCTTGGTGGGATTTTCTGAGCGAGACATTCGGAATAGATCCAAGACAGCCAGTATCCCGGAACTAAAGGGCGGTACCACTCCACTGTAAAAGCTACTCCTACAGTAAGGGACGTCAAACCAGTGACTTTCCCGCACCCGTCGTACCAATGGTCCTTGCCTCACATTGGCCACGTGGCCCCATTCTAGTCCTGGCGGCCAAGCCATCTACGACACATCTTGATCGGCAATGTCCGACCAACTCGACCGTCTAAAAGCTGCCCTCTCTGATCATTACGCCATCAAGCGCCAACTTGGCGAAGGCGGTATGGCAACCGTCTACCTCGCTCACGACATCAAACACGACCGCAAGGTCGCCGTCAAACTCTTGCGGCCCGAACTCTCTGCCATCTTGGGCGGCGAGCGATTCTTGCACGAGATCAAAGTCACCGGCAACCTGCAACATCCCAACATTCTCCCGCTATATGACTCGGGCGAAGCGTACGGACCGGACAAATCCGGGCCTTACCTCTACTACGTGATGCCGCTCGTGGAAGGCGACACTCTTAGGGACAAGCTCAATCGCGAGAAGCAGCTCGGCGTGGACGAGACCGTAGAGATTGCCAAGTCCGTCGCCGCCGCACTCGACTATGCCCACCGACACGATGTCATTCATCGCGACATCAAACCGGAGAACATCCTGATCCAAGATGGTCAGGCGCTGGTCGCGGATTTTGGCATTGCATTAGCGGTGAGTCAGGCGGGTGGTACCCGCCTCACCGAGACAGGATTGTCACTTGGCACACCGCACTACATGAGTCCCGAACAGGCGACGGGCGATCGCGAGTTGGACGCACGGAGTGACGTGTATTCGCTCGGCGCGATGGTCTACGAGATGTTGGTCGGTGAGCCACCGCATCTCGGTAACTCGGTGCAGGCGATCATCGCTAAGATTCTCTCGTCCGAGCCGGAGCCTGTGACAGCACAGCGGGCCACGATTCCTCCCAACGTCGACGCAGCCGTGCACAAGGCCCTGAACAAGACTCCGGCCGATCGCTTTACCAGCGCGGCGGAGTTTGCCGACGCACTTACCAACCCGGCGTTCGCACTGCCAAACACACAGGTCGCGCCCGCTTTGGAAACACCGAGCGGCTCCTTGTGGAATCGCCTGACGATCGGTTTTGCGGCGAGTTTCGTCTTGATGACGGCCGTAGTTGCGTGGTCCTTATTGCGGCCGGAGCCGCCCCAGCCAATCTTGCGATACAGCATGGCGCTGCCTGCGGGCCAAGGAATAATCAGCTTTTTTGCGGGAATCGCACTGTCACCTGATGGATCCCGTCTCGTATACACGGGAGAGAACGAAGCCGGTCAGGCACAGCTCTGGGTGCGCCGCCGAGATCAGTTACAGGCCACACTGCTCACAGGGACCCAGGGTGCACTGTCACCGTTCTTCTCGCCGGATGGAGAAAGCGTTGGGTTCGCCAGCGGTGGCCTCAAGGTGGTGTCACTCCGAGGCGGACCACCGCTCTTGGTTACGGACTCGCTCGTCGGAGGGGCGGGCGGATCGTGGGGACGCGACGGGTTCATCTACGCCGACGGAGCCGCTGCCTCTCCGCTCGTGCGCGTACGTGCCACCGGGGGATCGCCTGAGTGGTTCACCCACCTGGACTCCGCGAGCGGCGAGAGGGACCACTTATTCCCCGAGGTGCTACCCAACGGCAAGGGGGTCTTGTTCAGGGTCGGGTATGGCTCCTCGCCTGACCAACTGAACATCGCGGTAGCTGACATTACGACAGGAGATCACAAGGTGCTGGTCCGTGGCGTCTTTGCACGTTACGCCCAGTCGGGGCATCTGCTGTACGTGACGGTGGATGGAACCTTGATGGCCGTGCCGTTCGATCAGGACGCCCTGACCACATCGGGAGATCCAACCGCCATCGTCGCCGGGGTGGCGCTGAGAATTCTCAGGACGCCGGACCTCGCCGTGTCCGCCAGCGGGACCCTGATGTACACCACCGGCGGTGGTGTTGCGGGAGGTGGTGAACCGGTCTGGGTAGACAGAGACGGCAAGGCCGAAGTGATCGCCCCCGGGTGGACGAACGCGGCCATCAATCTGGCCCTGTCGCCGGACGGGAACCAGCTCGGCGTCGCCATCAGCGGCTCGCAAGAAATCCAGCTTTGGGTCAGACAGCTCGATCGGGGAACAGCGTCCAAGCTGACGTTTCAAGGACAGCAGAACGAACGCCCCGAGTGGACCCCCGATGGGCGCTCGATCGCCTTCATAACAGACCGACAAGGAGACGTGGATCTCTTCCAGCGGCGCGCCGACGGTACCGCGGTGGCCGAAGTACTGTTGGACATGGAGCAAGCCCTGCAGGAGCTGCGATTCACCCGAGATGGCTCGTGGCTGGTGTACCGGCAGGGTGGAGGGCCGGCCAGCGATCTCTACGCACGGCGTGTCGGGATGGACAGTGCGGCAATTCCACTTGTCGCTACCGAATTCCAAGAGACTTCCCCAGCGGTGTCTCCCGATGGCCGGTGGCTGGCGTATGTCTCCAACGAGACCGGCGGGTCGGAGGTCTACGTGCGTCCGTTTCCCAACGTCGACGACGGCCGGTGGTTGGTATCGACCGATGGTGGCACGGAGCCGATGTGGGCCCACAGTGGACGGGAACTGTTTTACCGCAACGGTCGCAATGAAATGGTCGCGGTGGAGGTGCTGGAGAGTGCTCCGTTCGCTACCGGGGAGCAGCACGTCTTGTTTTCGGCACAACCGTATAGAGGAGAGGTCTTCCACCAGATGTACGATGTCACCCCGGACGATCGGCGGTTCGTGATGATCCGCATCGAGGAGACGGGCGACAGTGACATCGAGCTGATCGTGGTCGAGAATTTCTTCGAGGAGTTGAAGGCGAAGGTGGGAAGATGATCAAGTCTCTCACAATTGTTGTCGCGCTGTTCGGCATAGTCGGCGTGCGTGCCGTAGCGGCCCAGCAACTCTCGTCGGCACAGATCGAATCCCACGCCCTCGACCAGGTCCCCCATGCGCTCGAGCTATTTCGCGAGTACCTGAGAATCCCGAACGACGCACACCACCAGGAGGACCTCCGCAGGGTCATCGACTGGCTCACGGCCCAGTTCCGCGAGCGGGGCTTTCACACGGAAGAATTGGAGACCGGTCGCATCCCGGCCTTGTTTGCCGAACGGACTGTGCCTGGTGCTCAGCGGACGGTCCTGGTCTATCTCCAAGCGGACGGGCAACCGGTAGATCCCACTCGGTGGCATCAAGACTCACCGTATGAGCCGGTGCTGCGCGAGCGCGGTCAGGACGGAGAGTGGCGGGACATCCCCTGGGAAAGTTTAAACGGCGCACAAGACCCCGAGTGGCGCGTCTTTGCGCGCTCGACCTCTGACTCCAAAGGACAGAACATAAAATTCCTCGCGGCCGTCTCGGCGCTGGATGCCGCCGGAGTGACACCCGACTTCAACATCAAGGTGATCGTCGATACCGAGGAAGAGATGGGCTCACCCAACCTGCCCGGAATGGTAGAACGATATCGCAACAAACTTGCCGCAGACATGCTCGTCATCTTCGACGGCCCCCGCCACCCCACGAACCTACCGACGTTGACGTTCGGCGCGCGCGGTATCGCGACTATTACGCTCACCGTGTACGGACCGCGGGTGCCGCAGCACAGCGGGCACTACGGAAACTGGGTGCCCAACCCGGCGCTCGGCTTGGCACAGGTCCTCGCCTCGATGAAGGATGACGCCGGTCGCGTGACGATTCCTGGGTTTTATGACGGCATAACGCTCGACGCCGCCACGCGGTCGGCCCTAGCACGGGTGCCCGACGACGAGGACGCCATCAAGCGCCAATTGGGTATCGTCGAGACGGACGCTGTGGGAGCAACGCTGCAGGAAGCCCGGCAATATCCCTCACTCAACATCCGGGGCATGCTGTCGGGTTGGGTCGGCGCGCAGAGCCGTACGATCGTACCCGGATTCGCAACGGCCGAGATCGACGTCCGGTTGGTGCGGGAGAGCGATCCCCCTCGCCTATTGCGCTTGATTCGGGAGCATGTAGTGGGGCTCGGGTACTACGTCATCGACCGCGAACCAACCGAAGAGGAACGCCAGCAATATCCGCGGATCGCGACGTTTACCTCAAACATCTCGTACGCCGCCTATCGCACGCCGATGGATTCGGAGATTGGCCGTTGGTTGACCGCCGCGATGGTGCATCGCTTCGGCGAGGAGCCGATCAGGATCCGAACGAGTGGCGGTTCGATTCCCATCTCGCCGTTCGTTACGACGCTGAACGTTCCGGCGGTCACGGTGCCCACCGTGAACCCAGACAACAACCAGCACAGCCCCAACGAAAACATCCGGCTCGGCAATTTCATCGAGGGAATCCAAGTCATCCTCGCGATTCTGCAGCAGCCGATCATGTGAGTTCAGCCGGCCGTAGTTTTACTTGGCCGGCTTCAACGTGTATCGGGATAGCTCCTCCCGGATCACAGCACGTATTGTCTTCCTGAGGGGCTCACGGCTGGACGTCACGTAGTCGCGCAGGGCGGCGTTGATCATGGTTTGATAGCTTCCGCCACCTGCAGCATGTGCCTGTTCACGAAACCACTCCAAAACATCATCGTCGAGTCGAATCGTGATTCTGGTCTTTCCCGGAGACTGCAGGACGGCGCCGCGTCTTCCCTTGCTGAAATCGTATTCTTTCCTCATGCTTTACCCTCGTACTCTCGACGCTCTCGAGCAGTGGCTTCCCTTGCCGAGATGATCCTGGGTGTCTCTCCACGCCAGGTATAGACGACCACCAGAAGCCTACCGAAAGCGTCCATTCCGATCGTTACGAAGCGTTCCTCCCGGGCCGAGTCATCGGGAACGGTTTCCGCTAGCTCGTCATGAAGCGCGGACGCCGCATCGACAAAGTCGACCCCGTGTTTTTTGAGGTTGGACTCAGCCTTCTGTCCGTCCCACTCGGCATCCATCGATCAATCATATGTACGAATGTACACATGATCAAGAGGGAGGGTCGGCTAACGATGCTGGGTGGCTGCGCCGATGGAGCGACGGTTGCAAAGACAAACGGTGGGACATGATGCGAGATCCCTGTGGTCCTCTAGCCAGCCCCCCGGCCCGACCACATGTTTGCTAAAGAACCCACCTGGAGCATCGCACAGGGGGAGATCATCGATCGACGGAGGACCGCATTCGCTGACCGATACGCTTGATGCGTGAGTCCCTGCACGACTCCACCGGAGCAGTCATGCTGCTGTACGCATGGACGACGTAACCCAGATCCTGGCCGGCACGCGAGGAGCAAATCGCAAGGACGCGATGGAGCGGCTCGTCCCATTGGTCTACGACGAACTCCGCGCACTGGCCCGGGCTCAGCTACGCCACGAACGTCCCGATCACTCCCTACAAGCCACTGCATTGGTGCATGAGGCGTACTTGCGCCTGTTGGGCGGCGACCGTCCGCCTTGGAGCGACCGGCAGCACTTCTTTCGGGCCGCCGCCGAGGCGATGCGCCGAATCCTCATCGAGCACGCCCGGAAGCGGACCCGCGTGAAGCGGGGCGGCAAGCGGGTTCGGGTCGAGCTGAGTGGAATCGACTTGGCGAGCGAGCAGAATCTCGACGAGATCCTGGCCCTCGACGACGCGTTTCGGCGCTTAGAAGAACAGGACCCCAAGGCGGCCGACGTGGTCCGGTTGCGTTTCTTCGCCGGACTCAGCGTCGCGGACACTGCCAAAGCCATGGATCTGTCCGAGCGCACCGTGAAACGGGAGTGGGCGTTCGCTAGAGCATGGCTCTATGAGACCCTCCGGGACACCGGCGGCTGAATCAGCGGGAGGAACGCATCATGGAATTAGCCAGTGGCAAACGGGTCAAGCAGATATTCCAGGAAGCGATCGAGAAGCCTGAGTCCGATCGTAGCGATTTCGTAGCAGCAGCATGTCGTGACGACGAACGACTCGGCGCCGAGGTGGACGCTCTGCTCTTAGCTCACGATGACGCCGGCCGGTTCCTCGCGTCGCCGACGATGGATTACGCGAACGAAGTCGAGCGCGAGGACACTTCCGAAGTGTTCGCCATACTTCAGCGAGCCCTGGCGGGCCGATACTCGCTCGAACGCGAACTCGGCCGAGGCGGCATGGGCATCGTGTTCCTGGCGCGCGACGTGGCACTGGACCGACTGGTGGCCATCAAGTTGTTGCCGCCTGCCATGGCGGCCCAGCCCGAGTCCCGGGAGCGCTTCATGCGCGAGGCCCGCACCGCCGCCGGTCTATCCCATCCCAACATCGTACCGATCCACCTAGTCGAGGAGCAGGACGATCTCGTTTATTTCGTGATGGCGTTCGTCGACGGCGAGTCTCTGGGCGACCGAGTGCGCCGCGCCGGTCCGATGAAACCGGCAGACGCCGCCAAGTTGGTGCAGGAGGTGGCGTGGGCGTTGGGCTACGCCCACGGGCGCGGTGTCATCCACCGCGACATCAAGCCCGACAACATCTTGATCGACAAGGGCTCCGGCCGCGCGCTGGTCACCGACTTTGGCATCGCGCGTGTCACCACCACCGGCACCATGAGCCAGCAGGGCGAAGTCCTCGGCACTCTTCGGTACATGAGCCCCGAGCAAGCCAGCGCCGACGGGCCGATCGACGGGCGCGCCGATCTTTATTCGCTCGGCGTCACCGCGTTCCTCGCGCTTACCGGGCACCTGCCGTTCGAGTCGGACAATCCTGCGGCGCTCGTGGCCATGCATATGGCCGAGCCGGCTCCACCGCTCAAGTCGGTGACCAGCACCTTACCGGCACCGCTTGCCGAAGCCGTCGATCGCTGCCTCGCCAAGGACCCGGACGCTCGGTTTGCCAACGGCGAGGCGCTTGCCGAAGCCATAGCCGACGCGCAGGTCACACGCCGGGAGATCGCGCCGAGCCTGCCCGGCTTGCTGAGTGCCGCCAAGTTCGGTGCCGTCCAGGTAACCATTGTCGGGATGCTGTGGATGTTCCTAGGCGCGGCCGGCGTGGCAGAATCGGGGCTTCTCGGCGCGGTGATGCTTGTCACATTGAGTTTAGTAACGCCCCTGGTACTCATCCACCCGATCTTGGCGGCCCGCGGGGTGGTGCGTGCGGGGCTGGACCAGCAACACGTGGCCGAGGCGGTAGCGTTATCCAGCACTACGCGCGACGCGAACATCGAATACGAGGTCGCCCGCGCTAAATACTTGGCCAACCGGTTCTCGAGCATCTGGGCTCGTCCCATCTTTCTGGCCGTGGCCGCGGGGACGGCGTCCACGATCCCCGAGACCGTCGCGGCACTGATTCGCGCGGGCGTGAATCTCGAGGGGCTGGGAGCACTCCTCTTTCTGCTGATGACGAGTAGCTTCGGAGCACTCTTTTTGGGAATGGCCATCGCGCCGAAACGAATCGTCGCCACACTCACGCGTGGCACCCCCGAATATGCGGGCTTCCTGCGCAAGCTTTGGGGAGGACCACTCGGCCGCTGGTTCTTTAAGCTGGCGGGCATTGGTCTCAAGAAAGGGAAGGCGCTGCCGGTCCCGGAGGCGGCACCCACCGAAGTCCTGCTCGGCCGGGCGGCGGGTGAGCTGCTCGAGCAGCTACCAAAGGACCAGCGCGCGGGATTGGGCGACGTGCGGGATGTGATCGGCGGCCTCGAACGTGCCGCAACTGCGTTGCGCACGCGGCGCGACGAGCTAGCGAGTGCCATGGCGGACGTGGGCGAGCCGGAAGGGACTGCGCGGCGAGGTGCATTAGTTACCGAATTGCAGGAGGCCAAGACAGCCGCAGAGGATCGCCTCGCGACCGCGGTCGCGGCTCTCGAAAACTTGAGGCTGGATCTGTTGCGGCTGAAGGCGGGCGTGGGACACCCGGACGACCTGACCGCAGCGATCGAGGAGGCCCGGTCCGTGGGTGAGGCAGTTGACGCCGCGCTCGCGGCGCGCCAAGAAATCGGAGCGCTCACCACCGCTTCCCAGCCCCTCACTGGGCGGTAAAGAAGGGCGGTACCCTACGCCTCCCCACTCCCCACCAGCGGTAATACCGGGGTATGACCCAGTTTTACCGCCTCTTGTTCTACCGCCCTGTCCAATCTCAAAAACACGGTATGTTAATGACGTGAGAATCGGAATTATCATTGGACGCATCGGTGACGTCGACGGTGTCGCTCTAGAGACCGAGAAGTGGATACAAGTCCTGAAGAAAATGGGACACGAGATATTCGTTCTTTCCGGTAGCTTCAAGGAAGATGTGATCGAACCGGAGAACCAGAAGGCGCTTCGGTTCTTGTCGTTCTTTTCCCCCGAGTGCGAATGGGAGCAGAACCGGGCTTTTTTCTTTCCACCGGATGATGCGGAAACCTTGTTGAGTCACCTTGATGGGACCGCCAACCACGTTGCAACCGCCATTTTCCAGTGGATCCTGGACTGTCGCATCGACGTGCTCCTCGTTGAGAACGCATCGTCCTTGCCGGCCCATTTGTCGCTGGGCATGGGCATTATGCGTTGTGCGGAACGCCTCGATCTTCCTATCGTGATTCATCACCACGATTTCTACTGGGAGCGGGGTTCGCGTTACATCTCACCGTTCCCCGAGATCACGCAGTTAGTGGAAGAGACTTTCCCCCTGCGCACACCCAATGCACGCCACGCTGTGATCAACACCAATCAGCAGAGTGTTCTCAAGGAGAAGTTCGACATCGACGCACAGGTCGTGCCCAACGTGATGGATTTCGACAAACCTTACGCTCAAAGGGATTCGTACAACGCCGATCTGCCCGCGAGCATCGGGCTGCACGAAGGCGACATCCCGCTTTTCCAGATTACCAGGATTGTCCAACGCAAGGGGATCGAAGTTGCCATCGATCTCGTCAGCCGGCTGGAGGATTCGCGCGTCAAGTTGGTAATTACCGGGAGCGCGGCCGACGATCATCGCAAGGGTTACTACAGGGAGCTTCTCAGGCAGATCGCGCGGAACGGGATGAAAGACAGGGTCATCTTTGCTCACCACAAGCTTCTCAGTAGCCGGGGAACGTCCAGCACGGGCGAGCGAATTTTCTCCCTGGCCGATGCCTACTCCCACGCGGTCGCCTGCACCTATTTCAGCACTTACGAGGGTTTCGGAAACGCGTTTGTCGAGGCGATCGTTGCCCGCAAGCCCGTTTTCGTTAACAACTACAAACCTGTTTTCTGGCCGGATATCGGCAGCCTCGGCTTCAAGACCGTAATGCTGGAGGACAACAACCTCACGGACGAAACCGTGGCCGAAATCGACCGGATTATCCACGATCCGGCACTGCAGGCGGAAATCGCCGAGCATAACTTCGAACTTGGACGAAAACACTTTTCATTCGAGGTGTTGGAGCAAATCCTTCAGGCGATATTCCCGCAGTGAGGTAAGTCATCGTGCAGCGAGGACGCCGCTACAGCATGGCCCACATGATGGATGTCCTGCGAGGCGAGGGCATAACCACCTGGTTCGATCTTGGGTTGTTGCTCGATCGTCTCCGTGACGGGCGTGACACACCAAGCCTGATCTTCGACGATGATTTCGACGCCTTCACCCAAGACGTCAGCCGCGGAGTGGGGCTCGTAACTTTCCACTGCTCGGTCGATGGAGTCACAGTGGAGATTGCGAAGTACGCCGAGGCTATGAGGCGCGTACTGTCGGAACCGCGGCTCCACATAATCACGGGCCGTTTCGATGTTCGTGCCGAACCGATCGTGGGTCCCAAAGTCGAGCGCCACGTGTTGCCCGAAATTGACGGGTTCTCTGCCTGGCACCTCTACAAGGACTTCTTCCATCGTCGCATGGAACGGGGAAGCCCTCTCTACAACAAACTGATTCTCGCGCTGTGGGATGACGTGCTTCTTCTAGCGGAACGACTCGGAAAGCTGATCGAGCGTTGCGACCTTCGGTTGTTGTACGTCATCAACGTCAATTCGAATCCGGGCAACGTCGCCCTAGCCCTGGCGCTGGTGCTGATTTCCGAACACATGCGCATTCCGGTCATCGCCAACAACCATGATTTCTACTGGGAGGGTGGGCGCAGCCGCGCGGCACGGCAGATGGAGGGGAGCCCCGCAGGATCGCGCGATCACTTTTTCACCAACTCGCACCTGGGCGAGGTATTCTCGATCATCCAGCTGATCTATCCCTGGGTAGCACGTACCTGGATTTCAGCCAACCTCAGCCGGAATCAATCGGCCCAACTGACGCGACAGTTTGGCCATAATCCGGCCAACGTCGTGGAGCTGGGTACCGCGGTGGACGCGACCCTCTACGCACCTATCAATCGCCCCAGGCGTGTCGAGGTGTTACGGCAACTCTCGAGTCTGCTGACCGGGTCACGGAAGCGCCTCGCCGCCCACTCAGTCGCCACAATCCTGCAACGGAACCCACCGGGATCCGATCGGCCCCAGCCGTTGCTGCTGGCGGCCCGAGAAATGAAAAGTGTGGATTTCGTCCACGACAACATGATCCTGCTGCAGCCCACTCGGATCATCAAGCGCAAGAAGATCGAAACTAACTTTCTCATCATTTCGCGACTGTTCTCCGATGCGGAATTCATCAACACCTTCCGAAGCACTCCGAACCTCAAGCTTACACTGCTCATCACAGGGCCAGTGGCCGACGAGAACAACCGTTACTTCTTGAGGCTGCTGCATGACTTCGACAAGTGCGTGTCCCAACTTCCAGAGTCCGTCCGGGATCGGGTGTTTCTGTTGCTGTTGTTCAGCGCCATCGACTATCCGGGTTTCCGAAAGCAGGTCGACCAGCCGTGTACGATCGCCGACCTCTACGGAGTTGCGTCACTAGTGTTGCTACCGAGTGAAACCGAGGGTCGCGGCCTGCCGATCATAGAATCCGCCGCCTGCAGTGTTCCGATAATGACACGGCGTTACGATCCGGAGGACGTTTTCGCCGAAGTGATAGGCGAACACCTGGCACGAGACGAGCGATTAGAGGTAATCTCTTTTCGCAATCGGATCACACCAGCCCTGGTCACGTCTGTCAAAGAGCACTTGCTCGAACCCCTGCGTTTCAGAGCGGTCAACGCACACAACCGCCAGGTCGTCGAGGATCGCTGTGCGATGGAATCACTGGCCCGCGACTTTGAGAATTGCTTCCGTCAGCTTCATCGACAACTTCAGGCAAACGATCGTGACCTGGAGACCGCGTCGAAGGCTTTGTCGAGTTTCGAGACGCGAGTGCGACGTCATCGCGACGAACTCGGCACGGTGATGAATACCGACAATCGCGAATACCTCCCAGGCCACGGACGTATGGGATTCATGCTGATGTTGAAATCGCTCATCGACCCGAGCTATTTCCGCGTCGAAGAGCAGCGGCAGCGCGGAATGGCTTTCGCCTTCGCGCAGCGGTTGGTCGACGAGAACCCGGACCCGTCTACCCTGAGTCGTGAAAATTTTCACGAGTTCTGCAATTGTGTAGCTAATCTGTTCCTGGTTCGAGACGCCGATATGCCGATCATGTTCGACCACGCGTTCGCCTATCGGCATCGCAACCGCTGGAACCTCAAGTACCGCGACCTCACCTGGCACGAGCTGACTGGTGTCATCAATCTGTTGTTCGCGCAGATTGCCGCACCACCGCCTTCGTTTGGTGCAACCCGTCACGCGGCGTCCCATTTCTCGAACTGGGATTTGATGCTCGAGCAAAGGTGCGGCGGATCGCTCGCGATCGACGATCGTGCGAGGCTTTGGGAGCGCCTGCAGACCGACGTGCCCATCGCGTATTTCGCGGGCAGCGCGATCCAGGTGGAGATAGAGCTTTTCATCCTCCAAGCTGTGCGCGCCCGGCTAGGACTCGAGACGCACGAAATGATGACGGGCAGACTGCTGAAGCGTAAGCGGTTGACGCCCATCTACATCTTTCAGCGCAGCAAGCCACTGGGCAATAAACTCACCGCCGATACGTTAAAGGCTTACATCAACGAGACCCGCAACGAGGAGCTGCGGTTGCTGTTTAAGACTGGTGTCTGCACCGTCGTCCCAACAAACCAGATTTCGGTGGGCATCGACATCAGACAACTCGGCAAGCGAGCCCTTCGCGTTCTCGCCGAGGTACGTGCTGGGGGTGGTTTCCTGATCGGAGCACCCGAACACGCTTCCCTTACTACCGACATAGTGGACATCGAGCGATTCCACATCGGACAGGTGCCAGACGTGCTCACGGCCAATGTGATGGGACTCTCACCCGACGACGGCTACGTCCAGTGGGTGCCGGCAGGTCTCAGGGCCACGCTCGCCTACCCGACGCCGATACAGAGCGCGCGCGATCTCGGCGAAACGTTAAAGGGACAGCTGTTCCGTAAGGCCTGCAAGAAATTGGGTGAAAAGAAAGTTCTCGAGGAGCTGCGGCAAGATGCCCAGGAGCGAGGGTCGCCCGTCGTGAAAGTTCTCGAGCAACTGATAGCGCCACCTGTCAAGAAGAAGTCGGTGGTCACCGCCCAGAACATCAATGGACTCTACGCCGACGGGTTCCCTTGGTCCGGTGCGCTGGCCAGCGTGCCGCCGGGGGCAAGGATGCGCTACCGCATAGTCAGGTCTAACGGACCACCCCGCACTGTGCTCGACTTCATCAAACGTTTCAACCGCCGTGCAAGAACAAAGGCTCGCATCGCGTGGAACGGAGGCTATATCCTGAACGCGGAACTCGTGGGCAAACTTGGTTTGCCGGAGACTTACATCGGCTCGCCGCTGGGCCTGATCATCTCAGACGGCGTGGTGATCTGTCCCCCACTCTTCGACAAGCCGGCACTCCTGGTGGGAAAGGACGACTCCATCTCCATTCGGAGGGTGAACGCTCGATCCGGCATGCGTGTCAGCAGCGCAGGCGTGACGGTGGACTTCGAACCCAGCTGCTACAACGCGGTCACCCCGGGGCAGCAGCCCTGTTTCTACGATCTGTTATTCCCGGGGAACGAACTGCCAGGGGATGGGCGAACACTGGTGCGGTTGACCGGCGCGCGAGTCATGGAGGTGATCCACACCGACGCTGGTCAGAATGTCCCCGTGCTGCCGGTAGGCCTGTGTCTCTCCTTCGCCAGTGGTAAGCTGCCGCAGGGATGGGTCGACGGCACCCAGCTCAATTTCGAGCTACATGATCTGGCCGATGTAGCGCAGGCGGTGGAAGCGGGGCCGATGCTCGTGTCCGATGGCCGCACTTGTATCGATATGGATACGGAGGGCTGGACGACGAAGAACTCGATTGCCACGCAAGCGGCGCGGCTCGACTACCTCGACATGAGAGGACCGAAGATCGCGGTCGGAGTCGACCGGAGCGGAATGCTTTCGGTGTTGACGGTTAACGGACGCATTCGGGAATCCGTCGGAGCAACTCATGTGGAAATGGCCGAGCTTCTTTCTGCGCGCGGCTTAGTAAGCGCCATGGGCTTTGATCCCGGGGGAAGCAGCACGCTTGTGGTCGGGCATGAACCGTTGAACATCAGTCCGTACAACCGGGACTACGAACGAAACGTCTACTCCATGCCACCCCAACCCCGAGCCGTCGCCAATGTGGTTATCGGGTTTTAAGGACGGTAGGAAAGGCGGTACCGCCCAGTTCTGCCGCCCAGTCTTCGGTGTTGCCAAAACCTTGCTAGGTATAAACCCGGGCCGCATGTTGCACGTCCATGCTATCAATCACCTCACTCGATCCCAACAGAGGCCAGGAAGCAATGGACGGAGCAGGAATTCATCGGCTCATCCGAGCCGTGACGAAGCACTATCCCTCCCGCAAGGTGGCCCAAGAGTTCAACACGGCACTGTGGTGGCTGCTCTTCGACCGGCCGGAGCCACGGTGGGTGGTAGGTCCGGCTTTCGACGTGGCCCCGGACATGGTTCTCAATCTCTCGAACCGACTGCTCCGCAAGATGTACTACTTCCCGAAGGCTTGGGGTCGCTGGTGGCTGCGCCAACCCTTGGCGCAACTGCTGAAAAGAGAACTGACGCCGGGCTCGATGTTCGTCGACGTCGGCTCGAACGTGGGATTCTTCAGCCTCCTTGCAGCGCGTTTCGTGGGACCGGATGGTGCCGTCCTAGCCTTCGAACCCCAATCGGATTTTAGTGAGTCGTTACAACGGAGCGCCCAGCTCAACGGTTTCCAGCACCTTCAATGCGCCAACCTCGCGCTTTCGGACCACAACGGTCAGGACCGCTTTTACCGTGCGCGGGACGCCCCGGCCAGCTCTCTGGTTCCGGAGGTAGCCGAGCGCGACAAGCGCTACCGGGACACGATCCAAGTCCCCGTTCGGACTCTGGACGACTACTTGCCGCAGACGCCGCACAGCGGGCGGGCGATCCGGCTGATGAAGGTCGACGTAGAGGGCGAGGAGGCGCGGAGCATCGCCGGCATGCTGAAGACCCTCGAAGCCGCGACTTGGCCGCTCCTGTGGGTCGAAGTGCGTGGACCTCAAGGTTCGACGCGGGCGCCAAACACTTTCTCCGCCGTGCTCGAACTCCTTGCCCCTCTGGGTTACCTGCCGTACCGGTTCGGAGACGGGCGGGAGACCCCGGTCGGCGAGCAAGACGTACTTGGCCGGGAAGACATCTTATTCCGGCATGAGCAAGAGTAGAGCACCCATGCCAACCCGGAACAGTCTGAGCTGATGAACGAGTTGTTGAAGGATCTTCGCTACGGCGTGCGCATGCTGTACAAAACGCCCGGCGTCTCACTGGTGGCGATCGTTACGATAGCACTCGGCATCGGAGCCGTCACTTACCAGTTCAGCGCGTTCTATGCATTGACGATGCGACCGCTGCCATTCGACGGCGGCGACCGCCTCGTGCGTATTTCACAAACCATCGTTGCGGACGGCGTGACCGGAAGAACTGTCCCAATCCATGACTTCGTGGATTGGCGGGAACAGCAGACCGTGTTCGAAGATCTGGCGGGATTCAATTTCAGCTCCATCAACTTCGCTGACGCCGGCCAACGTCCGCAACGCTATCTCGGCACGTCCGTCACAGCGAACATGTTCTCCGAGGTGAACACCCAGCCGTTGATGGGCCGCGTGTTTCGCGATGATGAGGATAGCGGTCACACTCCCCCAACAATCGTCCTCGGCCACAGTGTGTGGCAGGCTCGGTACGGCGGCGACCCCGACATCATCGGCAAGGTGATCCGCGCCAACGGCCTCGCAGCAACCATTATCGGCGTCATGCCGGAGGGTTTTCGATTCCCTTTCGAAAACGATCTGTGGATGCCTCTCGCCATCGATCACACCGAGTTACGGCGGGGACAAGGCCCTCGCCTGTGGGTCATCGGGCGACTCAAGAGAGGCGTGAGTTTGGAGCAGGCACAGGTCCAAATAACGGACATATCCCAACGCCTCGCCGCCGAGTATCCCGAAACTAACGATGGTGTCGGCGCCGTCATTCGGTCCTACGCCGATGAGTTCTTGCCCACCGAATTCTCGACAATCTTCTGGACAGGATTCGCTGCGGCTTTTGGAGTGTTGATCATCGCATGCGCGAATGTGGCGAATATCTTGCTGGGTCGCGCCGCCGTCCGGGTCAAGGAGATGGCGATTCGAACAGCTCTAGGGGCGAGCCGCGCCCGCGTGATCCGCCAGCTCCTGGTGGAAGCCGCCATCATGGCGCTGATCGGAGGAGTTGCAGGTGTGGTCTTGGCGACATTGCTCATCGACTCCCTCGAAGCAGCAACAGAGTTTATCCAAAAGCCCTATTGGTTCGACGTCCGCATCGATCCCCCGGTGCTGATCTTCGCCATCGTCATGACCCTGGTAGCCAGCCTCGCGTCTGGAATAGTTCCTGCGCTCAGAGCATCCGGGATCGATGTGCACGAGATGCTCAAGGATGAGAGCGTGGGATCGTCCAGTTTCCGCATGGGCCGTTTCAGCACGATCCTGGTTATCAGTGAGATCGCGGTTTCCTGTGCGATACTGGTCGGTGCCGGCATGGCGATCAAGAGCGTCATCAATTACAGGACTCTCGACATGGGCTTCCAAACGGCGAGCATGCTCACCGGACGAGTGACACTCGTCGAAGCCGATTACCCGGATTCAGACATCCGGCTCCAGTTCTTCGACGACCTACACCAACGTCTGGGGGCTCTGGTGGGTGTAGAGTCTGTGGCCTTGGTCGACCGTCTACCCGGAACCGGGGCCACTGAGGCTCGGTTCGGGGTGGAAGGTGTTTCGTATGTCACCGACCAGGACTATCCCAATGCCAACCGGGCAACAGTATCACTTGGGTTCTTCCGGACTTTTGGTGTGAAGCTTCTCGAGGGACGGGACTTCACCAGCCAAGATCGCGCCGAGGGTCTGCCGGTAGTCATCATCAACCAGAGCTTCGCACAACGGTACTTCTCTCGAGCATCGGCCGTAGGCAAACGGTTCCGCCTCGGGCGCTCGGAATCATTCAACCCCTGGATGACGGTCGTGGGTGTTGTGCCCGATCTCCACATGGGTGAGGGAGAACTCGGCGGACTCAGAAGCGGCAGCGTGGCACCGGAACAGTTCTACACGCCGCTGGCTCAGGGACCGCCCCGCTCCATGAGACTGGCGGTCAAAACCCGCGGTGATCCACTTGCGATCACGCCGGTCGTGCGTGATGTGGTCGCCGGGCTCGATCCCAACCTGCCGATCTACGAGGTGGACTCCATGGAGGGTGCCATCGAGTCGGCCACATGGATCTTCGGCATCTTGAGTTGGACGTTCTCCCTGTTCGGCGCAATGGCACTGTTGATGTCGGCGATTGGACTGTACGGTGTGATGGCGTTCTCGGTTAGTCGCCGCACCCAGGAAATGGGGATTCGTATTGCGCTCGGCGCAAGCGACAAAGACATCGTCGGACTGGTCTTGAAGAAGGGCATGACGCAGATCGCGATCGGCCTGGCGATCGGATTGGCCCTGGGCGTTGCGTTGAGCCGGCAGATCCAGGCAATATCGTTCCGGGTCAACCCAAACGATCCGGTAGTTTACGCTGCGATTATTGTGACGCTGGCACTCACGGGCGTGCTTGCCTGTCTCGTTCCCGCGTTCCGCGCAACCCGGGTGAATCTTGTTGCAGCACTAAAGGCGGAGTGAGAAAACTCTTGTTTTCTTCAACGAAGCGTTAGCTCAAAATCGACCTTCACATCTCCGTTCGGCGGTACGATCACCTCCTGCGTCATTTCGTACGGTTCCTCGAAGTAATACCTCTTGGGTTTTCCATCCTCGAACGCCGTTTCGATCAAAGCGACTCCTTCATGCCACATGCGTAAGCGGTAATTACCCGCTGGCACATTGTTCAGCGTGAACCCTCCGCTCTCGTCAGTCAACGCGTAGTACGGATGCTCGGCGACCATTATGTGCGCACTCATCCACGGATGGCCAGCGTCGCAGATTGCCATCACCAAGCCCGGAGTCCTGAACCGTCTTGCACTGATGGTGATCCGCTGCCCCTGCCGCGGCTGCGCGATGTTGACTATCGACCGCGGCCTGGTAGCGCGCATCCGATACGCGTGCACGTTATGCAGAATAGGATCAGTGTTCACTATCACCAATGGTTCCCCCAGCTGGTGGATCAGCACATGCGGATCGTATTCGCAGTCCTCTTGATTGAGAACCGCGGTCGCGGTGGTGATCGCTTTTCCCGCAGTGATCTCTTCAATGAAGACGACCGCGTTTCGGACTCCGCCGCCGCTCATACTTAGTCGAGGAGAGCGTTTTGTAATTCCGCAATGGTCCTCATTCTTGGTGACTTCAAAATCTTGAACCGGTGGTGCCTCACCGCTCAAGTGAACGATCCCACGAATGGTTCCGCCATTCTGCACTTCCACTTGTTGGTACAGTGACTGCGCCAGAAGGTCGTCGTCTCCGCGGGCAGTGACAGCAACGGCAAGACAAACGCCGGCAAGTATGTGTGAACAGCCCAAACGTTTCATGAGTTGCCGATTTGTCTCATTCTCGCTTTCCCCGCAGCGTCTCGAGTCTTTCCCCTGTTGGTGAGATTGGATCGGGTACCAGATTGTCTACAGGCTCTAGGGTTCCCAAATAGGCAAAAATCGCCTTGAGATCCTCGTCGGTGAGCTGGGCGAATCCAGCCCACGGCATGGGGGGCAAGATGTCCCGTCCTTCACCCATGTCCTTTCCGGTGCGCAAAGCTTTGATGAATACGTCTTCGGTCCAACTACCGAGCCCAGTTTCTAGGTCGGGAGTCAGGTTACGTGGGAAACTCACTCCCCATATCCCAGCAAACGCGGTGCCTGGGCTTGACCATATAGCCATCCACTTGTCCGGACCGAGAACGCCGTCCGGCACCTCGAGAAGCTCTTGATCTTCAGGAAAGCCAGACAGCCGTCTCGTCATATCAAACTCCGGCCCCTCCGCCGTGTAGATCAGAGGTGTGTGGCAGGCATCGCAATCCCCCACCGTGACGAGGTACTCGCCTCGCTCAACTTGGGTGCGTTTGCCTGGGGCACTTTCCTCGTGCTGTGGGGCTGTTGAACTTTGTTGCACCGTCTGAGGCCCGCGTAGCGTCTTGAGTCTTTCCCCTGTTGGTGAGATTGGGTCAGGTACTGAGTTGTCTATCGCCTTGATTGATCCGAGATATGCGAAGATCGCCTTGAGATCCTCGTCAGCGATCTCCGAGATGGCCTGCCACGGCATGCACGCTAGGATGTCCCGTCCCTCACCTCTGTCTTTCCCCGTGCGCAGAGCCTTGATGAAAATGTCCTCCGTCCAACTGCCGAGACCGGTCTCGACGTCGGGAGTCAGGTTGCGAGGGAAGCCCACACCCCATTCCCCAGCGAACGCTGTACCGTGACTCGTCCACGCGCCACCCCACCGATCCGGACTGAACAAGCCCTCAGGCAAGTCGGGAAGCTCTGTATCGGCAGGGTACCCGGACAACCGTCTGGCCGTGTCAGGCACCGGCCCTTCCTCCGTAAAGAGGAAAGGCGTGTGGCAGCCGTTGCAGTCTGCCAATGCAACCAGGTATTCCCCTCTCTCGATCTGGCTCTGTTGGCTTGTAGCCCGCCCGGGAAGTTGGGGATCTGGCGCACGCAGCAACAGGAAAGCCCCAAGGGCTCCGGTGGCTGCGAGTCCGAAGAACATTTTTCGTTCTCTCATGATTCCTCCGCGGATCTGGCTAGTCTTTGCTCGGAGACGACAACGGTCGATCGTCCGTGGTGGCTCTGACGGTAGTGGGCACAACGAGTAAGCGAGGACGCGGACGGCACACCTCCTCCTGTGGGCAACCGTCAACCAAGTAAAATTGTCGTGAAGATTTCGTGAATTTTGCTTGAAGCTGGGTGTCGCCTAGACGATTCTCCCGCAGCTGACGTACTGGAAATATGGTGACCAATGACGGGAAACCGCGGAGCCAACGAGCCCGTCTCCGGTGAGGTAGTTAGCGGAATCGTCTTGCTAGGCACATCTTTCCCTCCGTATGGAGCACCAACTCGATAGCTTGAAGGCCGCCCTCGCCGATCGGTACGCCATTGACTGCGAACTCGGGGCCGGCGGGATGGCTACGGTCTACCTGGCCGAGGATCTGAAGCACCACCGCAAAGTCGCCATCAAGGTACTGCGCCCCGAACTAGCCGCCGCGCTCGGCGCGGAGCGTTTTGTTCGCGAGATCGAGATTGCCGCGAACCTCACCCACCCTCATATCCTGCCGCTCCACGACTCGGGCGAGGCCGACGGTTTCCTCTACTACGTCATGCCCTACATCGAAGGCGAGTCGCTCCGTGATCGGCTGGATCGCGAGGGGAGGCTGTCGGTGGAAGACGGTATCCGTCTGACCGACCAGGTCGCCTCGGCCCTCAGCTACGCCCACAAGCAAGGTGTTGTCCATCGCGACATCAAACCAGAGAACATCCTGCTCGCGGGAGACCAAGCCATAGTGGCGGATTTTGGGATCGCGCGCGCGGTTCAAGCTGCCGGTGGGGAGCGATTGACCGGTACGGGACTGGCAATCGGCACTCCGGCATACATGAGTCCGGAGCAGGCCATGGGGCTGGCCGAAGTGGACGCTCGGAGCGACGTGTACGCCCTGGGCTGTGTGGTCTACGAAATGGTGGGCGGCCGTACTCCCTTCGAAGGGAATACTCTGCACGCGCTATTGGCGAAGCATGCCGCGGGCACAGTGCCGGCACTCCGGACCCGCGATCCGAAGATCCCCGTGTGTGTCGAGCGGGCGGTGCAGAAGGCGTTGGCGAAGAGTCCCGAGGATCGCTTCCCCACGCCGAGCGCGTTTGCAAAGGCGTTGACGACGCACACGGCAGTGTCGCCGGCGCCCGGCACACGTCGGCCGGTCCCATGGCAGCGGCTGGTTATCGGGTTCGGAGTGGGCCTCGGCTTACTGGCGGCGGTGGCCGGCGGCTGGTACCTGACGGGGGCCGGCGGCGGGACCGAGATCAACGGCCTCTCCATAGCAGTCCTTCCATTCGAGACCCTGGGGCAAGAGAAGGCCACCACTTTCACCGACGGGGTCCACGCAGACGTGCTGACCCGGCTGTCCAGCGTCTCCGATCTCAGTGTCACCTCCCGGACCTCCGTGATGCGTTACCGCACTTCCGTGAAGACGCTTCCGACGATCGCCCGGGAATTGGGGGTGACCTGGGTGCTCCGTGGAGAAGTCCAGGAGACAGGCAATGAGGTACAGGTGAGTGCCCGGCTGGTGAACGCCCGGACGGACCGGCAGGTGTGGGCGAAGAGCTACCGGCGGGAGCTGACGGCCGAGAATCTCTTCCAGATTCAGAGCGAGGTCACGAAGCAGATCGCGCTGTCCCTGGAGATGCAGCTCAGCCCGGAGGAGGAGCAGCAGGTCGAGCGGATGCCGACACAGAACCTGGATGCCTATCGCCTTTACGTGCAGGGCCGTGGGCTGCTGGATCAGCGGACCGAAGACGGGATGCGGCGTGCATTGGAGTACTTTCGGCAGGCGATTGCTCGAGACTCGAGTTACGCCCTTGCCTGGGCGGGTTTGGCGGACGCCCTCTGGTTACTCGAGGACTACGGGTACGCGGAGCCCGGAAGCCTACTTCCCCGAGCCGGTGACGCCGTCGGCCGAGCCCTGGCCCTGGACCCGGATTTGGCGGAAGCCCACGCCGCGCTCGGAATGCTCCATTACAGGAACCGCGAGGGCTCGGATGCGATCCGTGAACTGGAGCTGGCCGTGGATCTCAGGGCGAGCTACGCCGACGCGTACAGCTGGCTGAGATGGGTACACAGTCTAGTCGGTCATCCGAATGAGGTTCTCGAGATGGCGAAGCGTGGGGTCGAGCTGGACCCCCTCTCACCGGAGAACCTGAGCGGCCTGTCGATGGCCTACCTGATCCACGGCGACGGAGAGCGAGCGGTCGAGGAAGCACGGCGGGCGCGAGAAATTCAACCCGATTTCGCTACAACACATTTGTACGAGGCGGTGGCCCTGTACCATCTGGGACGGATGGCGGAAGCAAAATCGATTCTGCAAGACCTTACGGTTCCGTGGGCCGGCTCGGGGCCGTTTGCCACACTGGCGCTTGCCCATGTGGCCACAGGGGACACCGCCCGTGCCCGCGAAATGCTGGATCGGCTCCGGGAGTTCGACGAGCCGTTTGAGGTGGGCGTGGTACATGCGGCGCTCGGAGAGGAGGAGATGGCCTTCGAAGCGTTCCAAGAGGTCGATCGCTGGGAAGCCTGGCCCACCCTCGCTGCCCGCTACCTCTTTCCAGAGGTACTCGGACCGCTTCGCGAGGATCCGCGGTACGATCGGCTCCTGCTTGAGGTGAACCGAAGCTGGGGACTGAACCTGGACGGGAGCATTCCCGGCGGCCGGGGCAGCGTGCCGTGACCACCTCCCCACCGTTGGTGGGTCTGGGCAGCGATTGGTTCCTGGCTGCCCGACGGAATCAGTACTCAAGGCTCCCGGTCATACATTTCCGCCAACTTCCTCAGGGTATTCCGGTAATCGCCCGTCGTGTCCGCCACTTCCATTGCCGCGATGACCTCCCGAGGAATGATCGCCGACCCTCCGAACGTCTGAGCCAAAGGTTGGTTGCCTCGCTCTCGAACCGGAACGCGAGCGACGTGATTCGTGAGTTCGACATTCGCGGCCGACTTGACGCCTAGGTCTATGACTCGACCCAAGGGAAGCCCAGCCTCGACACTCAGAGCCAACGCACGACACAACCGCGCGACCACAAACTGCGGGCGTCCACGGTACCACCGCGCAACTGCCAACAGCAGCCCACCACCAAAGAGAAGCAATGCAACAACAGACGGCACCACGATCATCAAGTAAGCGGCCGCGTTACCGAAGAACAGGATCGGGAACGGCGCGATGAAAATAGCGGCCAACGTCGTAAACATGGGGTAGGACATCTTCTGCTTCATCACCAGCACCATCCGGTGCTCCGCAGCGAAGTACGTCCCGAGCATGGCAAGCATTTCCTCGAGTTGACCTGATTCTTCACCGAGTTCGAGGAGCGCGGCTTCGAACGGGAAAAACAACTCCGGTTGGGCTCGTATGATCTCCGTGAGAGATTCCCCACGTCCCGTCCCGTCCAAGAAAATTTTTCGCTGCCGCTGCACCTGGGGAGAACGACGAAAGTCTCCTACCGTGGCCAGCACTTTGGGGTGCGACAAACCGGCCCGATACCCCGTGTGCCACATGCGGTAGAACTCGCTCTTGTGTCGCGCGATGTCCAGTTCGCCCCATGAACTAGGCAGTGAACTGCTCATTGCGGACTCGTTTCGCTTGCGAAGTGACTCATCCTCCACCCAGGAGCATCACGAGAGACATTGTTGGATAGTTCATGCAAGGACCTTAGTGCTTCGACCTCAACGATACGAATCAAGGGTGGACACTGCCAGTTGAGAACCTTGGGAAAACTGATGAGGCCGAGAACTCTGAGGTGTCGAGAACCAGGACATCGAGCCATCGCTGGCCAGCTGAGCTTCGGCGCTGCATCTTATCCCTCATGACCGAGATTAACGCCGGCTCTCGACCGCCCTCCCGGACCGCTTTGTTATTGAGCGAGAGCCTGGTGCTGATACGATGACCATACGCTACTATCATCGGCCCCTTCAAGTCACGCTTGCCACGACGCTGCTGGCAGCCGTGTTTCCGCTTCATCTGCGTGCGCAGTGCGCCGACGGCACGCCTCCGCCATGCGATGTGGCCGTAAGACGGCCGGCCGTCGTAGCTCGTGACGAGCCCCCGGCCCAAGACGTTCGCGCGCGAAGTTTCCTGGTGCTGCCTTTCCGCAACGTAAGAGGGATCGCCGAGGACGACTGGCTGGGGGAGTCGTCGCTGATGTTGGGGAACGCGCTGAGTCAGTGGCAAGAGATCTCGACCGTACCCGATGGGCGGCTCTATCCCGCGTTGAGACGCCACGGTCTCACGCCTGGCGACGTGATGGACGAGGCGCAAGTTCGTCGCGTCGCCGAGGAGACCGGTGGATGGACCGCAGTGACGGGCGAGGTACTGAGAATCGGCGATCGCATCCAGATTAGCGCGCGGGCGCTCGACGTCGTCACTGGTCGGGTTGTCGTGAGGGTGCAAGAGCAGACCGAATCAGAAGACGAGATTCAGGACGTCTACAAGCGGATTGCCACAGCGCTGCTCAAGACGGTGGGCGTCGATGCGTCCGCAGTGGACTTGTCGTCCGTCACGACCGCGTCCATCGGCGCACTGAGAGCGTACATGCGAGGTCTGCGGCACTACCATCGCTATGAGATGCGGCGGGCGCGAGAGGCCTTCGAGGAAGCGATAGGGCTCGACAGCACCTTCGCGCTCCCCTACCTGAAGCTGGCCGAGTCGTGGTTGCTGTTCTCCAGCATGGACGCTTTCTCGGACGCCGCCCATCCTGCGTACGGCCATCTCACCCGTGCTGTCGCGCTGTCCGATCGCCTGCCGTCGCGCGAACGACAGTTTCTGCGTGCTATGGACGCGTTCTTTCACGGGCAGTTTGCTGCGGCGAGGGAACAGCTCGATGTCCTGCTCGCACGCGACTCCACGGATGTGGACGTGCTCATCGCGCTGGCCTGGCTCGAGAGCCTGGACGGTGTTCTCGTGCCGGTGAACGGTAAGCTGATGGTTCGTGGGTCGCTGAACAGAGCCAACAACCTCGCAAAAAGGGCAGTGCTCCTCGACCCGTTGCGATCGGGGGGCTATGGGATCCTCGTGCACAGCTATCTCACCGCGGCCGGATGGATCCTGGGTGTGGTCCCAACAGCGCGTAGTGAAAGCGCTTCGCTGCCCGCGCACTGGTTGTCCATGGTGATGAACATCACCCCCTACACACCCGTGTTGAGGGATACGCTGGAGCTAATACCACTTGATTTCGAGGACTATCTCGCGGGGAGATATAACGAGGAACGTGCGAACGCTCTGACGGTGGCGAGGACGTGGGTGGAGCGATGGCTGGTTGCTACTCCCTCGGTAGCGGAGGCGCACATGTGGGCGGCGTGGGTGCTGGAGCTGGAAGAGTTCTATGACAGGGCTCTCGCTGAACTCGAGATTGCCGATTCTCTCGGCGTCGAAACCGAGTTGGAGAATCTGACTGCACGCCGCATGGTCCTGCTTGCCGAGGCAGGCCGCCACCCTGAGGCGCTACAGCTTTCCGATTCTCTACGGACCGCAGGTCTGTTCGCCAACCCTCGCCTCATTGATCCGTTTGTATGGGTTTACGGCGGTGCCGCGTTCAGTCTGTATCTCATCAATGGAGACTGGGCGAACGCCAGCGGACTCATGGATGAGCTGAGCGGCCCTTTGACTGCGATCGCGCCGGCCCTTGGCGAGATGATCATCGCTACGTTGTGCTCCGCGACGAGCCCGAAACCGCTTCGGCGTGAGGCGTTGAGCCGCATCCTGCATGAGATCCGTGCATATCCCTCGACGGAGTCAATGGAGGACTGCTTGGGCGCTCTGTTCGAGGCTGCCTGGAGTGAGGCAGATCCCGCCCTCCGCGCAGAGCTCGCTGCCGACGCAGTCGACGCAGCGGACTCGCTGCTCACGAGCACCGAGCACCACAACTTGGCCTTCACGTTGGCAATCGACGCTATCGGAGCTGACAGCACCGAGGAGACGCTGCTCCGAGCGCTCGCGACCTTTAGACGAATCACCGAGCTGGACCCCGACAACATGGCAGCACTGTATCAGGTTGGCCGGATGGCTTTGTTTGCAGAAACGGATCTGGACTTGGCAATCCGCTCGTTCCTCAGATATCTGGAACACGAGCAACAGCCGGGCGCACCGTCGTATGTTGCTGCCCATTGGCGGCTGGGGATGGTCTACGAGCTACAGGGCAAGATAGACGAGGCGAGAACGGCGTACGAGGCGGCGCTGAAGCTGGATCCCGATTATGTGCCTGCTAGAGAGGCGCTCGCAAAACTCTCACCCAAGCCTTGATGCGCGCGCTCTCTGGTGTGATCTACTTGATGCATTAGACCTAACGCTTCACGACCACGTGCCGTTGCAGTAGCCGATGCGACAACGAAACCTCTTCGAGGAGTTGAAGGCGAAGGTGCGGGGTGACACCCATTGCTACCGGTTGCTTGCGGTTCCCAGCAACGATAGAGCGCAGCGGAACCCCGTCTTCTCGTATGACGATCGGTTGTCTGTGGGCGGCAGGTACCCTCGGTAGGACGGGCTTGCGAACCGTTCAGCACTGTCGAAGGCGCCTCCTCTAATTACATAGGCACCATCCGACCTTGCCGGTGCGTCTTGGCCACCCGGGTACACTCGCGCGGGCGAGCTCGTCCACTCCCATACATTGCCGATAAGATCAAACGCTCCCAGAGCGTTCTGGCTCGAGCCCACCGGTACGAGAGCGCCGAGCCCACGAGCACCGGTGTTCCCCGGTTCTGCAGGCGTTGTTTCTGACCACGGATAGGTGGTGCCCTCGGGCCCTCGGGCCGCCGCCTCCCACTCCTCTTCGGTTGGGAGCCGTCCCTCCTGGTAGCGCCACCTGCAGTAGTCCCGCGCCTCGAACCAGTTGACGCGCGTGACGGGCAGCGTCGAATCGGGAAGCGCCGACCACGGAATTGGCGCGCTGGTCTCCGCAATGAACTCCTGATAGCTCGCGATGCTGACTTCCGTGCGGTCGATGGCGAAGCTGTCGAGGGTGACCTCGTGGGCTGGTGCGGTAAATCCACCGTTCGCTCGTCCGATGATGAACGTACCTCCCGGCACGATCACCATGGCGGGAGGAGCAGCCGGTATCATAACCACTGGCTCAACCGCCGGTTCCGCTACGGCCCCTCCACCCCGAGATATCCAGACTGCTCCGGCCATGCCTAGCACAACGACGGCCGCCGCTACGATCCAGTTGCGAATTCGCTTCGGCGCGAACTTGGCCACGGGCATGACCTGAGAACCCTCAACCGGCGTCGCCGTCTCGAGCGCCCGGGCAATCTCACCGGCGTCGCCGACGCGTAGCGCGGGATCCGTGGCCAGGCACTTGCTCACGACCGATGCCAGCCACTGGGGCACCTCCGGCTTGATCTGGTCGATGGGTGTCGGATCGCCCATCACCCGCTGCATCAATACTGCTTGCTGGTTTTCACCCGTGAACGGGAGCTGACCGGCCAACATCTCGTAGCCAACGATGCCTAGCGCGTAGATGTCGGCCCGATGGTCCACCTTGTCGCCAGTGACCTGTTCAGGACTCATATAGGCCGGTGTGCCCACAACCATCCCCGTCGCGGTCAGATGCTCGCCCTCTGCGGTGCGGGCGATCCCGAAATCGGTCAGCAGCGCGCGGCGGGTTTCCTTCTCGAGCAGAACGTTGTGCGGCTTGACGTCACGGTGTACCACTCCGCGACGGTGTGCGAGGTCGAGCGCGGAGGCAATCTCGCGCAAGATGCGGGCGGATTCCTCAACAGACAAGCTCCCCTCGCGACTCACGCGATCGGCGAGGCTCTCGCCGTCCACAAAGGTCATCGCGAGGTAGAAGAGGTCGCCCTTGCTTCCGACGAAGTGAACGGGGACGATATTCGGATGCGAGAGTTGTGCGATGGTCTCGGCCTCTCGACGAAATCGCTCGAGCACGGCATGCGAGATGATCAAGTCGGGAGAGATGACCTTCACCGCGAGCGGGCGCTTGAGCGTCAGGTCTCGGACGAGAAATACAACTGCGAAGCCACCCTGACCGATCGACCGTTCGACGGCATACTGTGACCCGAGAGCGTCCTGCAACCGATCCCGCAACTCGCTGACCCCGAGTGTCTCGGTAGGCGAGTCCGGCGTCATCCCCTCAGCCACCGATTCTGACACGACCGTGTCACACTTGGGGCAGTGTCTAGCATCTTTCGGTATTTTCGTGCCGCAGTCAGGGCAAAGCATGGCGATCTCCCAACTTGACGCTACCTGCGTTCCGGGACGCGGGCAAGTCAGTGACGTCCGGACCGGTTCGCGCCGCATCACGCTGGATGCGCCGTGGTACAAGAGGCGTACGCGGAAGCCGGACTAACACTGAGTCCCTTCCAAGGAGCGACTGGAGCCCACCGACTACTCCATCCAACAGACTCTCCGGTCCCAATGCTGTCCCTCTTGCGGACCATGGTACCCGCAGGCACGTTAGCCACCTCGCCCTCATAACCGTCCAAAGAAACAAGAACACTAAGACGCCGGCGGCCCTGCTAGTCCGCCGTCCAAGACTATCCTGAACGGGAGGTCCCAATGAACCTGAAGACGCTGCTTTCCGTCTACGCCGTACTCATGGCGATCCCGGGTGCCGTGGCGCTCGTCGTTCCGTCGGCACTCTTCACCCGACTGTACGGCGTGCCGCCGCTGGACGGCCTGGAGATCAGCCTGTTGCGGAGCTGGTGCGCCATGGCCATCGGTCTCGGGGTCATGTGCTGGACCGCCCGCACCGCGGAGGCCTCGAAAGCCCGGGATGCCATGATACTGGGACTGACGGTCCTCAATGGACTTTGGGCAGTGGTGTTCGCGCTAACAGCGATGGCCTCCGTGGGAAACTGGGTAGTTTGGGCGGACGCCGCGCTCCTCGCATTGGTGACGGTCCTATTCATCATCACCGGGCGACAGGGGATGTCGGGAGCAGGAGCTGGCGGGGCCACGCCTCCCGGAATGTAAGCCGCCCACGTATGACACCACTTGACCTCAAGAGAGAGGACCCAGGAGCGAACTCTCCGTCGATATCGCGCGGCTAGCAGAGGGACAGGAGGAAGTGGAACAGCCGTTGAAGCAAATCGATGCTAAGGTGTAACGGAAATGCTGCCACGGATTGTTACCCGGACGCGCATACTCGCCGGGCGGGATTCGTGTTCGAATGATCATCAACGGCAGCCCTTCCGCTAATGTCTGACAACACCTCCCGACTTCCGCTCTCGCCGAGGTGCACCGGATCTGTCCACTGTCGCGTGGGAAGTCAAACGCGGAGTACCTGACCCACCCCTAGCCTACTCTTGTCGTAAACTCTATTCTTGACTCCTGTCCGGCCCTCGTAGCCATCGCAGTGATCGACCAGTTCGACCACCCCGATACGGCGGCGCGGCTGCTGGCACATAAAGGAGCCAGCATCTGTGGGCAGATCCACGCGGCGAAGTCGGAGGAGGCCGCCCAGCCGACTGCTCCAATGCTCGCAGCGCAGGGTACCATGTCTACTACTGGGAGAAGTTCGTGAACCAACCTCGCTCGTCGCTTGCGATCGCTCTTCTGGAGTACAAAGGAATCCGACCGGGACTCGCCCTAACGATCGCCGCGGGTGCGCTGATCGTCGGTGTCGTCGTTGGGAGCATACACCTACTCGCGCTCGGTCGGTCGGGCACCGTGATTGCCGAAGGACAAGGAACAGTACGGGCGCTCCACAGCTACAACGCGGCCCTCGATAGATGGCTCTCGCTCGTGATGGGAGCAGACACGAGTCTCGATGCCGCCGAGCGTGTTCACGTGAGGGATAGTGTAGGAGTAGCGTTACGGGTCCAGTTGCGCGAGTTCCAAGGCGCTCTCGTCGACTCCGTCGATCGGATGCTGGTGAACGAGGTGCTCGGCGACATGGCGCGGCCTGGTGCTGCCGGGGTCGGTGATTTTGGGGTTGGAGTGAGCGGACGCCGTGCCATGATCGAGCTAGCGGCACGCCAAGACTCGGCCCTCTTTGCAGTCGTAACTCGTTACCACCAGTCTCAACTTCTCGCCGGGCTCATGCTGGGGCTCACTGTGGTGGCCGCTGCTGTGCTCGTGGTGCCGATGTCCTGGATGTACCTGCGCTACAAGCGCGGTATCCCGCCCGGTCTATGACGGGAAATAATAGGAGATGCTGCCCCGGATCGTTTACTCACACATGGATTTGCTCCGTTTGCACTGGCCGAGGAACGGATCAGCGTCTAACATTGCCATCTTAGCTCGAGTTCTGAACACACGTCCCAAGCAGGGAGTGACCCATGACGGATCGCGTAAAGAAGATCAACTACTGCTACATCAAGGTTCCCAACCGTGCCGGCCGGGGTGATGACGTGCTCGGTGTGCTACGCGAGGCGGGGGTGAGTCTCCTGGCACACTCCGGGTTTCCCATCGGTCGCGGCAAGACACAGCTCGACTTTGTGCCGGCGGACATGACAGCGTTTCGCAAAGTGGCCCGGGCAAACGGCTGGCGTTTGAGCAAAGTAAAGAAAGCGTTTCTGGTTACTGGCAACGACCGGGTCGGCGCTGTACACCGACATTTCCAGAAGCTGGCAGACGCCAAGATTAACATCACTGCGGCAGATGCGATGGTGGCCGGCAAAGGGCGCTACGGGATGATCCTGTGGGTCAAGCCCAAGAGCTATGTCCGCGCAGCGAGGGTGCTCAAGGCGAAGTAGCCCCGGGCGCCAGCCTTCGTTTGACAGCTCACAGCTTATGACAAACGACACCAGCTCCGAGTTCATTGCGGTCCAGGAGGCACTCGCCGGTCGATATTCCCTGCAACGGGAACTCGGTCGCGGGGGAATGGGGATCGTCTACCTGGCCCACGAAGTCGCCCTCGATCGGCCCGTGGCCCTCAAGCTGCTGCCCCCGTCCATGGCCGCAGAACCCACGTTGCGCGAGCGGTTCATGCGTGAGGCGCGTACGGCGGCCAAGCTCTCGCAGCCAAACATCGTTCCGATCTACGCGGTGGACGAGGTCGGGAGCTTCGTGTTCTTCACCATGGCCTACGTCGACGGCGAAACGCTCGGCGCGGCGATCAGGAGGCGCGGCCCCCTACCTGCGGGCGACGCCGCCCGCATTCTGCGAGAGGTCGCGTGGGCGCTCGCCTACGCACACGCCCAAGGGGTGGTGCACCGTGATGTCAAACCCGACAACATTCTGCTCGAGGGTTCCGGCCGCGCGCTCGTAACTGATTTCGGGATCGCCCAAGTACGCGAGGGCCCCGGACTCACGGGAATAGGCGAAGTGCTGGGAACCGCTGAGTACATGAGTCCGGAGCAGGCCAGCGGCGAGACCGTAGACGAACGAAGCGACATCTACTCTCTGGGAGTGGTCGGGTACTATATGTTGTCCGGTCAGCTCCCGTTTGAAGGCGACACCGTCGCCGCAATACTCGCCAAGCACATCACCCAAGCCGCGCCGCGGCTCGCCAGCGTCGCGCCCGAAGTGCCCAAGCATTTGGCCCGGGCCATGGACCGTTGTTTGGCCAAGGCCCCGGCGGACCGCTTTGCGAATGGCGAAGACCTGGCCGCGGCAATGAGCCGGTCGATCGAGGTGCGCCGCGAGATCCCGTTGCCGCTGCGCGTGTTCGTCAAACAAAACCGCGAGCAGTTCCGGGGCTTGACGGGGTGGGTACTGCTGGTCCTGTACTCCCTTACCATAACCGTCATCACGGGGGTGAGCGGAGAGGCAGTGGTGAGCCTGATAGCCGCGCTGTTCACTGGCGCGATGGGTCTTGCCCCGATCGGGATGCTCGTCCGAATGGCCCGCAAACTTCTGGCCTCCGGATATGGACACCAAGAACTCCTGCTGGCGCTCAAGGATGATCTCCAGAGGCGGAAGGAGGAACTGGCGTTCGAGCTGGGCGGAAAAAGGAAATGGATCGATACCTTAGCCTTCGGGCTCGTTCACGGAGGTTTGGCAGCAATGGGAGTGGGAACCGCTCTCGCCGTCATCATCGACCTCAATGCCATCTCCAATCTAGCCTTGGGAGGCATAGCCCTGCTCGGCGGCGGGGGCTTAGTCGCCAGCATGGTCGGGCTGCCCATCGCCGCAGCCAGAGGTGGCAGCAGGCGGGGTCTGGCCGGAAAACGGTGGATCAAGTTTTGGGGGAGCCGTGCGGGCAAGTGGCTATTCAAGGTGGCAGGGTTCAGGCTCAAGGGACTCCCGGCTGCGGCGAACACGGCTTACCGCCCCACCGAGATGGCCATCGGAATGGCCGCCGAACGTCTCTTCGAAGAACTGCCGAAGGCCGCGCGCAAAGAGTTTCAGGATCTCCCTCGAGTCGTGGGTCGGCTCGAGAAGGACGCACAGGGAATGCGCACCCGCATCGACGAGCTGAACGGAATGCTCATCGATGTCGGGGCGGAAGGAAACGCCGCGCTGCCGCAACGCGCAGCTTTGAGCGCCCCGGACTCCGGACTCGCTGCGCAGCGCGAGCAACTCGCCGAACATCTCAAGCGGGCACGTGATGTGGCCCAGACGAGATTGCAAGATGCAGTCACGTCGCTGGAAACCATTCGGCTCGATTTGCTTCGCATGCATGCCGGATCCGGATCGCCGACCAGCGTGACCGCCGACCTATCCAAGGCCCGCGAACTCTCCGACGACATCGCGCGTCTACTAGAGGGACAGGAGGAAGTGGAACAGGCGTTGAAGCAAATCGATGCCGAGGGTTAGTGGACGTTTGCTCGGTATTGCCATCGCCGCGGGGTTCCTCGGGTGTCGTGGCGCGCCGCCGGCCAAGAAAGTGCTGCTCATCGGCCTCGACGGCATCCGCATCGACATTCTCGCCAAGGTAGCCACGCCCAACATCGACCGTCTCATCGCCAACGGACTCTTCAGCGACCGGGCCCGGACCAAGGTGCGGACGGTGAGCGGCCCCGGATGGTCGAGCATGCTCATCGGCGCCCGCACGGATAAGCACCTGGTTGATGGCAACAACTTCACAGGCAACGACTACGCCACGTATCCCGACTTCTTGACGCGCCTGGAGCGAGTCGATCCGTCGTTCAACACCTTCGCGGTCGTGGATTGGGCGCCGCTGGCAACGACGTCATCGGGCGGGCCCCTCCTCAGCAACGCCATCGACGAACTACTGTTCTTCGACGGCGGTGAGTTAGGGTACGGGCCGGCGGATTCCCTCTCTGTGGACGCGGCGGTCGAGCGGCTGGCTTTCCAGGACCTCGACGCAGCCTTCGTTTACGTCGGTGACCCCGACGAGGTCTCCCACGCCACCGGCACCTTCGCCCCGGAGTACTACGCCGCCATCGAAGTGGCGGACAGACTCGTGGGGCGTTTGGTGGCGGCGGTGGAGAGGCGACCCACGTACGCCGACGAAGATTGGTTGATCCTAATGTCCACCGACCACGGACGCGACGACGAGGGAGGACACGGCGGCGATTCCGACAACGAACGGACCATTTTCTTTCTCGCCCACGGTCCCTCGGTCATTCCGGGTGAACCCCAGACCCCTCCCAACATCGTGGACGTAGCTGTGACAGCCCTGACCCACCTGGGCGTGACCATCGATCCCGCGTGGAACCTGGACGGACGGGCCATAGGACTGAAATCGCAGCACTGAGAAACTTTTCATGGACCGTTCGAGTAGGCACTCGCTCCGCCCCCTCAGACGTCCTAGTGTGGCAAAAAGATCATCTTGTTTGCAAGAAACCCCTTGAATCGCTAGCCAACTGAGCTTCGGCACTCCATCTTATTGCCCCATGACCGAGATCACGTCCAAGCTCTCGACTGCCCTCGCCGACCGCTACCAGATCGAACGCCACTTGGGCGAAGGCGGCATGGCAACCGTCTACCTCGCCGAGGACTTGAAGCACAAACGCAAGGTCGCGGTGAAGGTGTTGCGCCCCGAGCTCGCTGCCGTCTTGGGTGCCGAGCGTTTCGTGCAGGAGATCACGACCACAGCGAATTTGCAGCACCCGCACATCCTGCCGCTGTTCGATTCGGGAGAAGCGGACTCTTTCCTCTATTATGTCATGCCGTTCATCGACGGCGAGACGCTGCGCGACAAACTGAATCGCGAGACACAGCTTGGCATCGAGGAGGCGGTCGCGATCACGACCGCCATCGCGGACGCCCTCGACTACGCCCATCGGCAGAACGTCATCCATCGAGATATCAAGCCCGAGAACATCCTGCTCCACGAGGGCCGCCCCATGGTGGCGGACTTCGGGATCGCGCTCGCCGTGAGTGCGGCGGCCGGTGGGCGGATGACCGAGACGGGGCTGAGTCTTGGGACACCGCATTACATGAGTCCCGAGCAAGCCACCGCCGAGAAAGACCTCACTGCTCGGTCGGACATCTACTCGTTGGGCAGCGTGTTGTACGAAATGTTGACGGGCGAACCGCCTCATGTGGGTGGGTCAGCTCAGGCGATCATCATGAAGATCGTAACCGACGAGGCGCGGTCGGTCACGGAGCTACGGAAGTCGGTGCCGTCCCATGTCGCCGCGGCCACAGCCAAGTCGTTGGAGAGGTTGGCGGCGGATCGGTTCGAGAGTGCCAAGGCTTTCGCGGATGCATTGACGAACCCGGCGTTCACACTTCCGACAGTCCAGGGCACGTCATTAGCTGCGGGCACAGCGACAGACTGGAAGCAACGGTTCGCGGTCCCGCTTGCTGCTCTCGCGGCGGTGCTCCTATTCACAACCGTGTGGACGCTTTCGCGTCCCAAGCCACCAACGCTCGTGTCGCGATACAGTGTGAGACTCTCCGACGCGCTCTGGTCATCAGGGTTCCCAAGGGTCGCGCTATCGCCGGACGGCAATCGGTTTCTCTACGCGGGGAGCGACGCAAGCGGCAATCGACAGTTGTTCCTTCGGCACCGGGATCAGCTGGAGGCGGCTACGGTACCGGGGACGACCGGTGGCGGTGTGCCGTTCTTCTCACCAGACGGCAGCCGGGCCGCGTTCGTCACCTTCAA
>JAZDCZ010000029.1:0-4664 GCA_036679605.1 Gemmatimonadota bacterium | reverse complement strand
GCTGAACTCGCTCCGCTCGTCCCGCACCTCCGACTCTCTCTGGTCCGTGCAAGCAACCCTCGTCCTCGCGCTCAAAATTTCTATCTTTTTGCACCCTTGCCGAAAAGACACGGACTTGCACATCGCACTAACCGCAAACCACGGTGCCGGGAGTGTTCGCGTCCTGGTCGCAGAAGGTGTCTATCGCCCTACACCTGGTCGTACCTCGACCTGGGACAACCGATCTTTCAAACCGGGAGACGGCACGGAACTCTATGGCGGGTTCCCAAAAGGAGGCTCTTCCTTTGCCGACCGCGATCCAAAGCGTTATGAGACCATCCTGAGTGGCGACATTAACGGCGACGACGCATCGACGGGCAACGTCAGCGACAACAGCGTTCATGTTGTCTTTGTCAAAGAACAGTCATCCTGTCTGCTGGATGGATTCACCATCACCGCAGGTCAACGTACGGGACTGTGCGTGTACATTGGAGGCCGTTGTAGCATTGCGGAGACAACGTTCTTCAACAACAAATCCAAGGCCATCCACAGTTACTATGACACCGATCTTCGTGTGGAGCACAGTGGTTTCTTCGGCAGTACCGATCGCGAACAGGTGATTTATTGCCTGGGCCGCACTTCAATCAGCCATTGTGTATTCAGCGGCAACAAGTGTGCAAATGTCGTCGACGCCAACTCTGGCAACTTTCAGGGTGTACGCGTCAGCGCAACGGGTCGACTGGGTTGCATCCTGGGCAAGGTGGGATCCGGCGTGTTTGACCTACAGTCCGGTCAGTTCAGCCGGTTCATGGACGCCACCGACGCTTGTTTCCTGGAATCGTCCTCTTCTCTCGTGTCGGGCTTCGACGACCGTCTCTGCACCGTCAATCTGCGGACCAACTCAACGACGAGGCGAGCATTGCAGGGGGCACGGATCACATGCCTTTCCTCAAGCCCTGATGGAAACACAATCGCCGTGGGTACGATAGAGAGAACCATCCATTTTCTCGACGGACAATTGGCGGACAGAGGTGCACCACTCACGGGGCATGCCTCAAGGGTGACGGACGTGCTGTTCTTGCGAGACAATCTGTTGGCCAGCGTGAGCAGCGACGGCACGGTGCTCATCTGGGATCTTGAGCGACAGGTGACGACGCGTGCTATGACCGCCGTCACCGCCGATGGTGCCATTGCGGATGCTGTCAACGATGCCTGGCTGGGATGGGGCCAACACGTAACCCTCGCCTCCAATGCCGACCACACTCAGATCCTGACGTCACGCGGCAACGAAGTGACCCTTCTGGACCTTGAAGCCGGTGCAAGCAGAGTGCTCGCCGGCCATAGCAACTACGTTTACTTCGCGACCCACAGCCCGGACGGGACTCTGATCGCTTCGTACGCCTATGATCACAAGCTGATCCTGTGGGACGCGTTCACAGGGGAACGATTGGCGACAATGCCATGCGACGAAGCCAGCAATTTGCCCACCGGACTCGCGTTCACCCGCGACGGGAGTTTTGTGATTGCAACGGCCCGCGACACCTACAGCCTCTGGGACGTGGCGACGGGGCGCCGAATCGACGCTATTGCTACCGGCGTGTTGTCGGACCGACTGAAGAAGATCAAGGAAACCCAGTCGCAAATAGACTTCTTCCACGAACTGTTTGAGGAGCAAGCGGGCGGCGGGTCACGCCATTCATACGATTACTCTAGGGGGCTCAGTGAAAGCGCAAGCTCTGATGGGACGCTGCTGGTTCAAGGCAAGCTGGACGGTGGAATTGACATTGTACAGCGAAAGGACATGAAGGTCTTGTCATCGCTTGCGGGGCACGAGACACAGATCTTAGGCATTGCCATCAGCGCCGACAACACGCTGATTGCCTCGGCGGACGAAACAAGCGTAGTGATCTGGGAACGCGCTGGCGGCCGTGAGCTTGCCCGGTTCAGTAGCCTCGGAGGCGATACGTATTGTCTCGATTTCAGTCCCGACGGCACGCGCCTGGTCAGTGGAGACGAAGACGGCGTCATTCGGCTGTGGGACACCCGTTCGTACAAGCTGGCGGCGGAGCTCAGGGGGCACGGCAGCTACGTGCATTCGGTGCTCTTCAGCCCCGACGGCACCCAGCTCGTCAGTGCATCGGGCGACCGCACCGTGCGCATCTGGGACACGGTTTCACGAGGCAAGCGGCTCAAGCATGCCCGGGCGGCCAAAGGGCTTCGTGAGAAGATGAGGCCGACGGTGGATCGTTTGCTTGATGAATACGGAGAACCCTCCGATGTCGCCGAGATTCTGCGCGGCGATTCATCGCTTATCGAAGAAGAGCGCCGCGCCGCATTGCGCGTCTTGCTCGCAAGAGCTCAGGCTGGCCGCGAGGGGCAATAGGACGCAGCCGTGCTACGAGCCTCGATATTCTGGAGTTTTGCGAGTTCTCGCCAGCGGAGCTCATGTGCTCGACTATTTCAGTCTCGAATTTGTCTCGGCCTCAACGAGGGTCAGGATCGCCCTCCTGATCGGCTCTGAGAGGCTGGGCCACGCTTTGGCGATTCCGGCCAGATCTGGATCGATTGGGGCGTTTCCTGATGACACTTGTGCTAGCAAGCATGCTGACACTGCTGGTTGGTCATTTTGTAAGTTGCTGTCGTTCTAGCTACTTACAGAGGTGTCCTTGCAGCTTCCCAAGCTGAATGTCGCGAGTTCGACTCTCGTCGTCCGCTCCATCGCACTGGCTCGCAGGGCGTCGCATGGTGACGCAAGGAGTCGCACCGCGTCGCAAAAGTCCCCACGGTGAAAAGAGATCCGTCAGTCTGGAGACTGAAGGTATAGGGGGAAGTTCTCGCAAGGAGCCGCAAGGAGTCGCAATGCGACGCACCGTGACTGCGGGGATTTCTGCGGGGATGTGCTTGAGATGGTGCGGGGGGGGATGTACCAATGATCCATGGCCCTCAGCGCAGTAGAGTCGGTATGATCGGCTGGGCCAAGATGGTCTCGGCACTTTTGTGGGAAGGAATCACACGCATGAGCAAGCCCGACAAGCCAGGATCTGCCCGGGGCACGGGCATCGGCCTTGGCATAGCACTCGGTGTGGCCTTCGGGTTGATGATCGATAACCTGGCCCTCGGGATCGGCGTCGGTGTTGCGATCGGGGTTGCCATAGACGAGGGCCTCATCAGGCGTGGCTAGGCCTTGGAGATTCTGCGGAGATGGTGCGGGGGGCTTCGCCCACCTCAACGATGAGCGCGTTGGTGATGCTTATTCCGAATCCAGAGATCGAGAGATCGAACCATTGTCCTGGACGAGCCCCTGAACCGACGAAGACAAGGAAGAGTATCCGACCCACTTCGCCGCTAGATTTCCGCAGGTTCTCACTCATTGACACTGCGAGCTCAAAACACGATCTGCCGTGCGGTTAACGGAGGCTTCGTGGGCTAGCCGAAACCTGAGTCTTGAATGGAAGGTCAGGAGTCCTTGTTGGCTGGGGTTGCTCGGATCCATTCCGCGTTATCCGTAGGTACTCGAATCCTCGCGAAGTCCCCAGGCTGACCCCACTGCTTGAACCTCGATGAGGCGACGATCGAGCATTGCGAGCTTGCTGTTAGGACGTACCGATTCCTTCATCAGCAAGGATGAACGCTTGGCTCGAATCGAAGGAGTGAAACTAGAAGCCTGTGCGTGAGAATGATCGCGGCGGTTCTCGTTTACGATTCGATTTCTGGAGGGTGGATCGGAGGTCTGTCGATCCACCCCTCATGTCCATCCAATGCGGGATCATGCTAGCCTGGTCTTCTCAGTCGTCGACTTGATGGAGATTCGAATGAAGACACTACTGATGTAACGTCGGTCTGGTCGTCCTGGGCGCTCTCTTCTTGCTGAAGGCTGGGGGGATTGTCGCACTGTTATTTGTGGATAGCGACCGGGGCTTTCTTTTTGGGGGAAAGCGGGTTGTGTGGCTTGTCGTGCTTGGGGCCGGTCTCACCTGGCTTTGGAAAGCTCGCGCCCGATCCCTACAAGCTCGAGAGTGAGATTGGTTGAACCGAGGGATGTCTTGGGGCGCGCTGAGAGCATAGTGAAAGATTCAAGTGCGGATACCCACAATGAGGAGAAGGACGGATGACGGAAGGGAATGAGAAGAAAGATCGCCTCACTGGCGGTTGGAAAACTGTAATCGTTCTGGCGTTTATTTTTTCTTTGGCCGGTGGAGGTAAGGGAGAGCGTGATGTCCGTCGGGCTCGAGCCGAGGTCGACAAGTTCCAAACTGTCATCAGAAAGATGGACTCGAGACTCTCCGCGCTTGAAAGTGAACTTGCCCAATTGAAAGGACAGTGAGAGAGGGGAAATCTACTGCTTCGGAAGGTTCTTCAGGGTAGAAAGTAGAATCTGATCAGTGGCCTATCTGGCCTGTTTGATTTGGGCGTGGCTACTCTTGATTGTTTGCTAACATGTAGTAATAAAGGACATTTATTACGTTTTGACCTAAAAAGAGAGGCCTCATTTGCCGATATATAAGTAGTACACAAAATAACCGGCAAAGGAGGCCCCAATGAACATCGATCGCTCTCAACATTTTACTTTTCCCTCCACTCCATGCAACTCTGATCTCGAGGTCTTTGAGAAGGCACATGTCGCCTTCGGGAATCTCCAGGAGTGGCTGCTCTCGAATGGAGCAGCAAGCCTTCCAGAGCACCTT
>JAZDCZ010000288.1:0-9860 GCA_036679605.1 Gemmatimonadota bacterium | reverse complement strand
GCCTCGTCGCTCTTCGCCCCGCGCTTATCCACGCCTTTCTTCTTGGCGATCTTCTCGTCGGTTTCCCAGTTCAGCACATGCCAGTTGCGAACCCGGATGCTCCCCTGCCGGAGCTTCTCGGCCATCCCTGCCGGGACGATGTTGAACTCGTCGTAGTAGCACTACAGCGCAAAGTCGCTTGTAGCGCAGGCTTCCAGCCTGCATGAGCCTCGATAACGATGCAGGCAAGGTGCCTGCGCTACGAATTCACGACGACTTTGCGCTGTAGGGGTAGTCGCCGCCGGGGTTGTCCGGCACGAGAACCTGCAATCTGTTACGCACGGTCAGCCCCGGCGCGACGATGAAGATGTTCTTGCTATACCGCTTGTCCTGCGGATAGGTCACCTTGTTCAGAATCTGCCACGCGATCAGCATGGCCATCACAATCGTCTTTTCCGATCCGGTGGCCATTTTGGCGCAGAGGCGCGTGAAGTCGCCGCCGTCACTGGGAATGTCGATACCCTGACGCTCGGCTGGCGACGCCTCGGTCAGCCAGATCAGCGTTTCGATGGCCTCAAGCTGGCAGAAGAAGAACCGTCGATCCTTGCGCTCTTCCGGGTCTCGCCAGTGTTCCAGCAGCCGCTTGGTGATCCCGGAGACACCCGCGTACCCGGCCTCCCGCCATGCTTGAACGCGCGGGCGAATCCTGTTGACCTCCGACAGTTCGACAAAGACGCCGGGGTCGTCGAACACCTTGGAGCCGGGCGTCGCCACGATGTACCCAGCCGGACGCCGACCGTCCTTGCGCTCGAACATGCGCGCGTCCCGGTCGTAGCTCCAATACGTCGACGGCTCCTCGTACGGGGAGTTGATGATGAGCTGGTCGATTTGGAACTTGCGTTTGGCCATAGCCTCTCGATGCTCTTTCGTTACCGGACTCGCCGCCAGGGCTGCTTGTGGCTCATGGCTGCACCTCAAGACCATTTGTGGCTCACTTTTCGCGATCAGTGAGCCACAAGATGGCTTGTGACGCACAGATGCAACTCAACCGCCATTGTGTTGCACGAATGGCGTTTCGTGCAACACAACCGGCCTTGTGATGCACGCATGCGACTCAAAACGCCTCCTGCCCTTCAGCGATGTTCAGCAACTCTGTAAAAACCAAAACAGCCGCCGTTCGCCCAACTGTCTCCCGGACGACCCGCAACAGCCCCTCGTCCCGAAGTACCCTCAGAATGCGCCACGCCGTGTCCTTCGGAATGCCTGCACGGGCAACGAAATCAGACGAACGAAAGACCGGGCGATCAAAGATGAAGTCCAGCGCACGCATCGCGTGTTGTGAACGGGTCTGCTCGACGATCCAGTTCTTCTTGATCTCGTACAGTTCGAGAATCTGTTTGACCTTGAGTGTGTTCGATTCCGCTTGGGCGATGATGGCACCAAGGAAAAACACGCACCACCCCGTCCAGTCGCCATCGCGCGAGACCGCCAGGAGTCTGTCGTAGTATTCCTCTCGCCGAGCTTCAAGGTAGGCGCTCAGATAGAAAGTCGGAGTGGCCAGCAGCTTGCGCTCGAACAGAAACAGCGGGATGAGCATTCGCCCAAGCCGTCCGTTACCGTCCAGAAACGGATGCAGCGCCTCGAACTCAGCGTGGACAATCGCCAACTGTACCAGCGCGTCCGGCTCCGTGCTGTTGAGATACTTCTCCCATGCGGTCATGCCGCCGGGCAGGTCGCCCGCCCCAATCGGAACAAACCGCGCGGTGTCCTCCGTGCATCCCGGTGGGCCGATCCAATTCGGAACCTTGCGGTACTCGCCCGGCGCTTTGTTCTTCCCGCGAACGCCTTGCATCAATGTCTCGTGGGCCGCCCGAACCAACCGCCCGGAGAGCGGCAGTTTCTCCAGCATGTCCTTCGCCTGACGAATCGCATGGCGGTAATTCAACACCTCGTGGATGTCAGCCACCTTCGCACTGTCCGATTCATCTGGGCTGGCCTCGGCTTCGTATTCCAGAACCTCGGTCATCGTCGCCTGCGTGCCTTCGATCCGGCTGGACAGCACCGCTTCCTGCGTCGTCAACGGGGAAAGCAGAATCTGTGGATTCGGGATGGCGATCAGCACGCCGTCGTAACGCGCCAGCGCCGCACTGGCCGGGCCGAGCAATGGCACCAGTTGAAGCCAATCCAGGTCAGACGGCGGAAACGCACCGAGTTGGTATCGCACCGATGCCATCAACCCACCCCCACAATCTTCAAACTCTCAATCCCCCTATCATCAATGATCTTCACGGCTACGCGCTTGTGGTTGCCCGGCTCGAACGGGAGCGAGATCGTTCCGCGATAGGCTTCGATCAATTCCTCGTCGATTTCGGCCTTGAGGTTCTTCGCCAGCCTTGCCCAGCCGTCCTTCGCGCCGGCC
Source organism: Gemmatimonadota bacterium (assembly GCA_036679605.1). Lineage (GTDB taxonomy): Bacteria > Gemmatimonadota > Gemmatimonadetes > Gemmatimonadales > GWC2-71-9 > JAZDCZ01. The sequence continues at coordinate 7,462 of JAZDCZ010000288.1, read as the reverse complement.
ATCGGGAAGAAGACCTGCGACGGGTACAGGCTGCGACCGTCGTAGTCTGTGTCCAACATCCACATGGCGATCCTGCTGGTGTCGCCGCTTTCGATCTTGCCGTCGATGGGGTTGTAGTAGTCGAAGCCGAGGATAGTGGTTTGTGAATAGTGAATAGTGGAAAGCGGGGAGTGGTCCGGCAGAGGGGTCTTCCTCTTGCGATTCACTATCCCCTGCCCACTATTCACTACGAGCGACGCAGCGATTTCACCAGCCCGGTCAGCAATTTCCCGACTTCCGCGCAGTCGTTTAATACGCTTGGTACGGTCTCGGACGGAAAGTACCCCAATCTCCCGCATAAAGTCACCAGCGTCTCCAATTCTGCCAGGGAGCCGCGAGCGATGCCCAGAAAATGAAGAAACTCCCCCGTGCCGTGTCTCGCCTGCCCCTCCGCGATGTTGGCCGGAACCGACACCGCCGCCCGCGTCAGTTGAGACCTCAGACCATAGGTCTCTTCTTTGGGCAATTGCGAGCAGCACCGATAGATCGTCTCGGTCAAGCCCATTGATTTCTGCCAGACTATGAGTTCCCGATAGCTCTGCAACGACGACATAAGGAGCCAACGCCTCCCTCCTGCTATTCACTAGCCACTGTTCACTATTCACTACTACATCCGGCTGGCCGATCATCCAGAACGACTCGTTGCTCGAGCGTTTCTTTTTCAGGTCGTCGGTCAGCAGGTCGGTGTTCATCTGCACCTTGAGCAGCGTGATCCCCGGCCAGTTGGTTTCGTCGATGTCCTTGGCCGCTTCCGGGTCGAATTGGAACGACGCGAACACGACCATCTTCGGCGTAGGCTTGTGAAGCTGCGCCTCTTCCAGCGCCTGCTCAACCTGACGCTGTTCGAGCGGCGCATGCTCCGGCCCGAACGAGACGACAATTCGATTAGTGGATTGTGCATGGTGGATAGTGGATAGTTCGGCGGACGGTGCCTTATCTTTGCTATCCACTATCCCCCGTCCACTATCCACTAACTCCTCGGCGTCGGCGTGCAGCCATCGCGTGCCGGAAAGTGTCTCGACGCGCGAGAAGTGAATGTGCTGTTTCTTCTTGCCCCGGATGCCGCACTTGAGAAGCTCGTCCCGCCATTCGTCCTGGCGCAGCGTTTCGCCTGATCGACCCACCGATGCGTCGGCCGCCCACGTACCGCAGGCATCCTGCCTGCCTTTCGTTTTGTGCAGGCTGGAAGCCTGCGGTACGCATGCGCTGCCGTAAGGCCACTGCTCGGGCTCCTCGCATAAACCCGCGACCACGGGATTATTGATGGTGTATTCGCAAACGCGGTGAAACTCTCGCTCATCTCGGACCAAATGATCGTACGACTCGCGCTGCCAAAACGGTTGACCGCCACGCTTGAGCAACTGGTTGCACTTGGTCCCCGTGTAGGACTTCCATCTATGAAGGATTGCGCTGAGGGAATGGCTTTCCAGGGGAGTCATCACCACGTGAACGTGATTGGGCATGATGGTCCAGGCGTGCAGTTCGTACCTCTGGCCGGAGAAATGTTGCAGCGCGTCCGCGACCAATGCCGCGATCTCATCCTGCCTCAGCCAGCAATCACCACGACCGGCGTCCAGGTAAGCCTCGATCTTCTCCGAGTACACTTCGCGCAACCGCCTCTCCTCCGCCCTGGTGACGGGGCGGCCCGCTTGGTCGGCCTGCCTGGCGGTCTCCGCTCGCTCCGCCTCGAATCCGTCCAGAACGCGCTTGGGAAGTGTTCCGGCCAGGCGGAAGGTGACGAAGTAGGTCGCACCTTCCCCCTTCCAATGCGGCAGGTAGCCGCGCTCATGCGTACCGCTGAGCAGTTTCGGCCGCCGTACCGCAGACATCCTGTCTGCATCTTCCGCCACCTCGGTTTGCTCCCTCCCTTCCGGCAGGCTGGAAGCCTGCGGTACGGTACCGCAAGCATCTCTGCTTGCTTCAACGGCGGAGCCCCTGCTTGCATCGGAGATACTCCTAACCGCCGGAGCCGGAACCGCCTCGACCGTGAACGGGCCGGATACGCGGGTCTTGGACTTGTCCACCGTTGGCTGATCGTACAGCGTTACCCGATCGGCGTATTTGGCGATGGCCGCGTCGATAGCCTTGCGACTCATGCCTTCCTTGATCTCCGGGTTGTTGGCGATGGACTTGAGCGTGATGTGGGGGACGGTCTTGTATTTGAACCCGCTGCCGACGCCTTCGTTCGTGTGTGCAAGATCGTAATAATCAAACACGGGCGTCATCAAACGCTGCTTCGCCAGAGCAGTCGCTACGCGCGAGGTATCACAAGTAATCCAGCGGCGACCCCACTTGTCGGCCACGAAAGCGGTCGTTCCCGATCCGCAGGTTGGATCGAAAACGAGATCACCGGGGTCGGTACACATGAGCATGCATCGCTGGATGACTTTCACGCCAGTCTGTACGACATATGTTTTGGGATCGGTAAAGCTCCCGGTACCAGTGTCCAACCACAGGTTTCCGTGAGGCGACATGGGAAAGTCGTCAAGGTACTTCCGAAGAGCGATCGTTGTGCCACTGGGGACGATGCGATCGGCGGCGCGCAGCTTGTCCATGCCCTCGCGCGTGGTGCGCCAACCTCCGCGTGGCACTCGGAAACTGCGTCCATCCAGCTCGTACTCATAGGTTGTGGTGTCACTACCTGACTGAGAGGTCATGCCCGCAAGCCGAAAGATGCGGCTCCCTGCCGGAACCAATCCGGGCTGGAGCCGCTCTTCTTTTGTCATATTTCTCGACTCTCCGTTTGGAAGAGTGATATGTCGATAGACTTGCTCTGCCGAACGGCCTTCGGTCTTCGGGTACCACGCTGGACGGCTCTTGACTCTCTCCTTGTCTCTGCAGTACCAGAGGAGGTAATCGCACATCGGTGGCAGAAGCGTGCTTGTCTGGCTACCTGATTTGAAGAAGCTGACAAGCCCGACGAAGTTCAATGGCGTGAACACTTCGTCCATCAGTTCCCGCACATGGTGCAGATTCTCATCGCTAATCTGCACGAAACACGACCCACTATCGCGCAGCAGTTCCCGCGATAGCAGCAGGCGGTCGCGCAGGTAGGTCAAATACGAGTGTATTTCGAGTTCCCAGGTGTCGCGGAAGGCGCGGATCATCTCCGGCTCTTGAGTCAGGTCGTCGTCCTTGCCGTCCTTGACATCGCGTTTGTTGACGAACGGCTGGAAGTTGCTGCCGTATTTGATCCCATAGGGCGGGTCGAGGTAGACCATCTGCACCTTGCCCGCCATGCCTTCCTTTTCCAGCAGGGAGTTCATGACCAGCAGGCTGTCGCCCGCGATCAGGCGGTTGGTCCAGCCCTTGGCGTGTTTGTAAAACTCGATGGCCTCGCGCAGCGGCGGGTTCTGCTCCGGCTGCTCGAACAGGAAGACCTGCTGGGACGTACCGCAGGCATCCTGCCTGCTCTTTCCGTCCTCGGTCGCGCCATGTTGCAGGCTGGAAGCCTGCGGTACGGAAGCGTGCGCTACGTCACCGTTGCGTTTGCGAACGGCTGCGATGATCGTGCGCGGGTCGATCCGCTCGTGGACATGGAGCGAGACGGTCGGCACCTCGAAGCTGGTATGCTCAGCCTTGCCCGCCCAGACAAGCTGCGGGTCGAGGTGCGGGTCGTACTCGTAGGTCGTTTTCTTGCCGTGATCGGGATCGGTGTCCGGCGTTACCAACCCGACGGGAGGATTGTTCGCCCGCTTCTTGTCCTTGTGGCTGTAGGATTCTATCGCCTTCTTTTGCGGCTTTTTCTTTGCGGGCTTCTTCTTGCTCGTTTTCTTCGCGCTTGACTTGGCCACGCCTCACCTGCTCCCATTTCATCCACGCCTGCCTGCGAGGTGCTACATCCTGATCCAATTCCGGCTACCGGATCGCCCGGCAGTGGACATGATGCAGCATGAACGGCTCGTCGACAAGCAAAAGGCCGCAGGACGCCCCAAAGTCTCAAATCCAGGGCCACATTCGCGTCGAATACCCTACCCTTGAAGCACGAAAGTACCCTTCCGTGAGAGCGTATGCTGCGGAAACGGCCCGTTCCGGGCGTGAAGGTCGCGGATCACGTTGCGCCGCCCCGCTTCGCGGGGCGGCTTCTCGAAGCAGGAAGCCGTCCGACTGTGACACGGCGAGCAGTTGTCTAGGCCAGCGGCGTCGGTGACCACGGCGTGGCTTCGTCCGGGTGAAGCGGAACGTCGACGGCGGCTATCATCGGATGACGGCCACACGGCGAGCATGTTCATCGGAAGGAAGGCGTCGCCGAAGGGGACGCCCGTATTGTCTCGGCCTTCCATCGCGGCATTCCCGGAATCGGCAGGCCGAACAACTATGCGCTGTACTGCTAGTCGGTTGAGCGTGGCCATGCGCTTCGGGCACGAAGGGCCGTCAACGGACTCACGCCCACGCATAGACCTCGTTCTGCGCTGTACCCCCATCGAAGCGTGGGCATGGCACCCCGCATCCTGCCCCGAGACATAGCCACACCTTCGTTGTCCGCCCGATCATACCCGATTAGGATCGCGAGGATGCCGCCCGAGCCACCGGATGTGTCGATTGTCGTACCCGCGTTTGGCGAGGCGGGGAACCTGCGCCCGCTCACCGAGCGGACCTTCGCGGCGCTCAAGCAGGCGGGGCTGCGAGGGGAGCTCATCATCGTCGATGACAACTCTCGGGACGGCTCGGTCGAGATCGTCGAAGCGCTCCGCGGCGAGTATCCGGTTCGGATCATCGTCCGCACCCAGGAGCGGGGGCTTTCGAGCGCGGTGCTGCGTGGATTCGCCGAGGCGGCGGGTGATCGGTTGGTGGTGATGGACGCTGACTTGCAGCACCCGCCGGAGAAGGTGCCCGAGCTGATCGAGCGGCTGGGTCGTGAGGGTTGTGACTTCGTGATCGGCACGCGGTACGCCGGGGAGGGCGGCATCGGCGAGGATTGGCCTTGGCACCGTCGAATCGTCAGCAAAGTGGCGAGCCTGATGGCCCTGCCGCTGTCGCCGCTGAGCGACCCGATGTCGGGTTTCATCGCGATTCGTCGAGAAACCTGGCAGCAGGCCCGGAACCTGGACCCCATCGGCTACAAGATCGGCTTGGAGTTGTACGTCAAGAGCGGCTGTCGATCACACGGCGAGGTGCCCATTCAGTTCGCCGCACGATCCGCAGGCGAAAGCAAGCTCACCGGCAAAGTGCTGATCCACTACGTCAAACACCTGCTCAAGCTCTACCGGTTTCGATTCCCCGTGCTGTTTTTCACGTGCGTCGTCGGGGCAATCGGTCTTGCGACTGCGGCGGTGTACTGGCTGATTCGATCCGTCGGCTGATGGTCGAGGCGGATGCCACTGCCGGGTGCCACTGCTCCTGAGCAGTGCCGCTGGCCCCGGGTGCCATCCCCGGGTGCCACTGCTCTTGAGCAGTGCCGCGGACGCCGGGTGCCATGCCCACGCTGTAGTGGGCTTATCGAACCAGGACAGAGCCGGTGCGTGGGCATGAGTCTGATGACCACCGTTCGCTGCGAAGGAACATGGCCACGCCGCAGCGAACTCAATACGCTCAGAGCGCTCGACGCGTGGCCATGCCACCCACCCGCACGCGATCAACCGGCAACTACGCGGAATGCTGCCGCGATCGAAAGTGATGCAGTGCGGCGGCGCGTTCTCGGCTGTCGCGATCGGCTTGCCGGTAGAGCGCTTGCAGCGTATCGGTCAGCGTCTCGGGGCTGAGCCGATCAAATAGATCGACGGCCTCCTTGTAGGCGGCCCGCGCCTGCGCCGCGGTGACATGGCCCGACTTGTGTCGGCAGTTCAGGACCAGCGAAATCAGATACACGCAACGATCGACGGCGGTTGTTTGATTGACGTTCAAGGACCATCTCCAGCGCTTCGCCCCTCCGCCTCGCGGTCTTCCGATGCAACCATCCTGTTGACGTCCGATTCGCAGGGCAAGGGAAAAACATCGCAAATCACCGGCAGTTTTTGCGCGGACGCGCTTGTGGTATTTTGGGAAAGCGACCGGGATGCCGCGAGGCTGCGTAGCTCGTCCACACGATAGAAAAAGACGGCATGTGTTTGTAATATCGGACCTTCGCTGCGAATGCTCCTACGATATCCCCCCTTCTGCGCAAGCGCGAACTCGAGTTTTGGACTGGAAAAATCGGACCCTGTCCGATAGAATGCGACTTCGCGCCGAGCGCGCGACGGGTGACGGCGGAAGCTCTGCGACGCGCTTGACTCACTCCCTGGCGAGGGAAGAATCGGGTGATCACTGGGTCAAAGCGGTCGTTCCGCATCGCATTGCATCACTCGGCTCTTTAGGGGATAGAAAGCTGTCTCACACACTGCGCTCATTCTGTGCTCTGGGGTTGATGGTTATCGGCCTGGGTATGCTTTCCGCCGGTTGCGGATCGATGCTCAATGCCATGCCCGAGGCCTCCGCGGCGACGTTGGTCTCCGGCGGGGTTTTGGTGACGCCGGCCAACAAGGAACCGGTTCGCATCGCAATGGATTGGCAAGCCCGATCGAGCACCATCTATCCCGATCGCCGATTCGATCCGCTCGACCTGGCTGAGTTCCACCTGGATGACGGCTCGACGCTTGCCGATCACGCGACCGAGTTCAAAGCCCTCGTCCATGCCGAGATGGAGTCCATTCTCGAAAACCTTGATCTGTTCAAGGGGATCGAAGTCGTGGACGCCGCCGACACGCGCTCCGGTGTCGAGACCACCATCCTTCTGACACAAAGTCTCTCACCCACCGGTCGCACCGAGATCGGCCGAGGCAACTTCGATCCTTGCAACGAGTATGAGTCGGACGAAGCCCTCATCTTCGGCGAGCAGATTCGCCGACTCGGTGATCGCTACCCCCTCGACGATTGGGTCACGCTCTTCGCCAACGTCTGTGCCCACGAGGCGTCGCACACCTTCGGCTTCGGCCACGTCTCTCGCGACGACATCGACCCCAGTGGCCGAGCGCTCTACGTCGAACTCATGCTCGACGGCCACACCGTCGCTGAGATGCGCCGCACCCAACGCATGATCCACGGACAAACAAACTGCCCCGTCACCGACACCCTCGCCAAAGTCACACAATCCGCCACCATCATCCGCTGCAGCCATTCACAGTAGAGTAGTTGGAACACCTGGAAAAGTAGGGCGGGCGTCCCTGCCCTCCACAGTGGAGCGGGCGTCTCTGTCCTCCACAGTGGAACGGGCGTCCCTGCCAGTCAAAGTGGGGCGGGCGTCCCTGCCCGCCGGTGCGGGGCAGAGGCTGTGTGGCACCGGTTTCCCACCCGTGAACCCATCCCGGTGTGACACTGGTTTCCAAGCGGTGGTTAATACTACAGCGCCGGATAGGCTCAAGCCGAGCTGTGAGTTGAGCCGATGAAGTCTTCCAAATGCTTGTCATTGGAGGACTTACGGCATGGATGCGAAAGAGATTGCGGGATT
>JAZDCZ010000287.1:0-4875 GCA_036679605.1 Gemmatimonadota bacterium | reverse complement strand
CAGGACGATCACATGATCGAGGCGCGCCCGCCAATCCTCGGCCAAGGTCTTCAGGGGGGCGAGGTCATCGGTATCTCGAACCGCGGCCAGGGCCGGAAGATCGCCCGAGTCGAATACCTGGCACAGGCGGTCGTGCGCCGGCGCGGCAGCCATGAGCATGCGCGTCAAGGCATCGTCGCTTAAGCCCCCTTCGCCGATATGATCGGCCAGGCACGTATCGGTCAGGTGTTTGAAGGTCATCCTAGCGGCAAGCTAACAGAGTCGCTGGATGGCGGGAAGCGGTCGAGTAGCAGGCGGGGAACGGAAAAGGTTTCGATCATGCAATTCGATGCGCGGGACGCGCAAGGCGAAGTCGAATGCCGATTAGGTTTAGCGCATCTCACAATAGCCCAAAGCGCCCTTCACTCGGATTTCCCGTGAATACGGTCATGGTTACATGCTCCTCTATAGATGCAGGTGGGTGTTGATTCTCGATAACGATGATCTGGCTATCCTTGCCATGGTGTTTCACGAGGTACTCATAAAAACGCTCTTTGAGGTCAGTACCTTGTAAGGTAATTTCGTCGTCACCTTCGGGCTTGAAATAGGCCAGTAAGGGTGAATCGAGAACGATGAAACCGGGGTGGGAGAGCCCGTTCTCCTGGCAGTATTCGAGAAGAGCAATCGTAACGGCCGAATGTGTGATCGCCCTCAGTCCCTTGCCGCGGCTGCCACGTGGTTTTCCGTCGATGACGAAGTCAGAGGTCTCTTTGTCAAAATAAACATGACAATCGCCAGGAAAATTCCATGCCTTGAGAATGTCGGAAACCTTGCTCGAAAAAGCGTGCGCCACAGACTCGGGAATGCCCGTTGCGATTTCGCCGCCACCCCTTTCGTCATCGTCTTCTGCCATCAGCACCCGCTTACGCTCTTCGAGTTTGTCAACTCGTGCGAACAGACCGACGGCCTTCTGGACATCGGCCCGCTCCTCAACCAAGGCAGCGAAAGTCGCGCGGATGTCACTGACCACCGGTGCTACCGCTCCCTGGATTTGGCTATCCAGGTTCGCATATTGGTGTTCCGTTTTGACAAGAGAGCCGCCAAGAGTTTCAGCTTCGGCCTTCAGGTCTGAAACAGTATCGGCTAGCTCAGTTCGAAGCTGCTTGATTTTCTCGATCTCGGCAGTGGCTGCAGCAACAATTGCCGCGATGTCGCCGTCGCACGTTTCCTCAAGATGCTGGGCGTCCGGCTCTGCGCCGCAAAGCGGGCATGGAACGGGCTCGACATGTGCGAACATCGACCCGCTTTCCTGAATTGCGGTAAGGCGTTTAAGATCGACGTCGTAGTGCTCACCTAACAAGTCGAACCGTACGAGCAGGTCCGAAATCTCGTCGAGACGGTCGGACACTTCCTGCCTTTGCTCGTACAATGCGCGCCGCGTATTTAGCAAGCTATCAAGTTCGCGTTCTGCTGCCGACAGGGTATCCCTGCGCGTCTCAATCGAACCCTCAAGGCGTTCAAGCTGGGCAGCCAGATCTTGGCGCTCCTCACCCAAATCTGTGATCTCGGTCTCTAGGTCAGCTTGCCATTCGTCTATCAGCGCGATCTGCTTGGCGTCGTCATCTGTTGATATTGCGTCGGCGACGACGCCGGAATCATCGATACCGGTAAGGAGAATTTTGATAGTCGCAATCTCCGAAGTCTTTGTTACGTACTGCCCGCTCCAGAATGGCGAGCCCTTCTGCTGGATTTCACCTTCCTGGACAATTATGAGCCGGGCAAGATTGCGAAAACTCAGGCTTTGCGTAGTACCCTTGGTTTTGCTCTTGAGGATACGCTTTCCTAGCAATCCGATTTTATCCAGAAGAAAACCGGAGAGGTTATCGGTCCTATCGTGCGCATGATTCTGCTTCAGCGTCTGTTGAGAAGTATCCGCGTCGCCGTCTACGTCAAGAAGTGCGAAATTGCCTCCAGACGTTGAACGCAGAAGCCGCCAATCTTCGCCGTTGTATGCAGTGAGATCGAGTGCTATTTCGTCGTACCGAGAGCGCTCCGGTATTTCACGCAATTGCGAACCGCCCAGCATGAAATCGATTGAGTCGGCAAGGAAGGATTTACCGGTATCGGATGCGCCGCAAATGATGTTTACGCCGGATTTGAACTCCAGCCCAGACTTGGCTTTTGGCCCAGAGAAGATGACTTGCCTGAGGTGGAGATAGCAATCGCTCATCGGCTATCCCCTGGTTGCTGTACTGTCTGAAACTGGCTTGACCATTGGGCAAAGAGCCGGTGCGTGAATCGCCGCACATCTTCGGTCGACACTTTGGCAAAGCGCTCGACTGCCCACTGTGCGCGTTCTTCCAACATGACGGTGTATTCTTCTGTAAGCGAGGCCATAAAGGGCGCCGCTGCCTCCCCTACTACGTAGCTGAACCCGTCCTCATTCGGTACGCGCTGCACGAGGCCGCGACTCATCATCAGTATCAGACCTTTTTCGATCAGGCCGTGCCTGACAAGCAACTCGCCTGCCCGCAATGGCAGCGGCGCATGCAGGCTTTCAGGCCCCTCGGCATCACCGGAATGAACAACGAGATAGTCCATTTCGACGAGTCGCAGTAGATCGAACGCATCCGGGAACGCTGCGAGGAGTATGGCAAGGGAGCGAACGCCTGTCTCCAGCGGGCTGTTAAAGGGTGTCGGGTGTTCGGTCCTACTCATCGTAAGGCACCCAGATCAAACGATCATCATTGGCCAGCTGATGGCAAATGCCTTGACGGTCCTGTACTTTTGTGGCCGAAGACAGAGGGTTTGCGGTCGCGGCAATGGTCGATGCCTGCGCAACGGTTGCTTTCATCCTCTCGAAACCATTGGTGTGGCTGCCGTCGCAGACGTCGACAACACCATGATGCACTTCTTCCTGGAGAGCATCGAAGGTTCCCGCCGGGACCGTGTCGCGCGCAAAGTTCCGGAGCGACTCAGCGTGATAGAAGCGCTCGCGTTGACGAAGATAGTCCCGCTTTAGGCCCACGTGATCGTCAAGCGCTACGGGGTCGGATAGTGCACCGCCAAGGTAGTCGCCATAGGCATCGAGAAGCTGACGAATGTATCGGCTTTCCATGGCAGTCGGTTTCGCCGGCGGCTTGTCCGGGTCCGGTCGCGAGGGAAGCCCTCCGCCGAACCGTACGGCGTGGTAACTCGTGATGCGGTGACCTTCGATTAGCTCGACGTGCGACTTCGAAGTGAAGATGCTAAAGTCGAAGGTGTCGAAGTATGTCTCCAGGGCGCCCGTTAACTTCACTGTCTCTGTAGTTGTGATAGCGTTCTTGCAGTGCTTGGCCCAGTTCTCCCTGGCTTTGGCCTTCAGGTCTTCCGGCTTGTTCAGCAGCTTCTCAAGGGCCGTTCCGACACCTTGCGAGCAGACGAAGTAGTGTTTGCGCGGGGGAGCGTATTCGCCGCAGGTTGCGTAAAAGATGATTTTACCGATCTCGACCCAGATATCGCTCGGGCGCAACGGATGATCATAGCGCTTACACTGATAGTTGTCCCAATCGCCTTCGAAGCCCTTGTCGGTGCAGAAACCTGCTATATCGACACCAAGATCACCCGCCCCCCCGAACCGACGCACCTTCTTGTAAGCACTAACGAGGCACGTAGACCATTCTTCGATGAACTCCTCCCAGTCGTCAGGACTGAACGTCCGGATACGCATGGCCTTAGGAATGGGCACACCGCTGACCACATGCGCCGACGAGGCCGTACTCGTGGCCGGTTTAGGCGTGATCTTCTTTAGATCTGAATTGGATATCATGATCTCTGTCCGGGCTTGCATTTGATATCCAACACGCCCCGCATACTCGACCTTGGCTCAACATACCTCATGTTTGGGCAATTCACTTATGTCTTTGATCTCAACCACTCCCCGCGCTGAAAGCGACGCGAAGCCTTATCACCTAGATTGAGCAGGTTGTTACGAAAGGCACAAGTGAATGTCCGCAATAGAAATCATGCGTATTTCTTCCCTATATTTCGACAACGGTCCGGAAAAGGTCGAATGCAAACTTCATGCGATGCCAAAGTGAACGGTCGTTCATGATTGTAAGCAGCCGATCTCAATCTATGGGGCTAAACGACTGCTCTGGATCAGATACAGAGATTCCAGTGATTCTTCACCAAGGTCCGCCGCAAGGCGTAGGGCCAACATGATCCCCCAATAACCGGGACGTTCAGGATATCGGTTCCTCGTGGTTTCGTGCCGACGCACACGCCGCGCCCGGCATTTGCGCCCCACTTACGACTTCGGCGCTTCCCGGTTCGACACCACCCCGTCCGGCCGCCCTACAATAACCACGGCCAGCTTGTCGGCGTCGTAGAGCCGTCTCGCGGCGCGGCGCGCGTCTTCCAGGGTTACCGCGTCGATCAGGCTGTTGCGCCGATCCAGATAATCGATTCCCAGATCTTGGATCTGCATACCCACAAGCATACCGGAAATGCGCCCCGAGGAGGAAAAGCGCAAGGGAAAGGACCCGGTCAGAAAGGTTTTGGCGTTGTCCAATTCGGTCTCGTTGGGCCCCTCTTCGGCCATGCGCCGCCACTCCTGGCGGATCAGATCCAGGGAGGTCGCGACCCGGCCATTCTGGGTCGCCACGCCGCCCATCACCAGGCCAGCGTGATCGAGCGGGCTCAAGTAGGAATAGACGGAATAGGCCAATCCCCGTTTCTCGCGGATTTCCTCGTACAAGCGCGAGGAGAAGCCGCCACCGCCCAAGATGTAATTCACCACATAGGCGGCGTAATAATCCGGATCGTCGCGCTTTAGGCCCGCCTGGCCGAAGGCGACCACGCTTTGCGGCACGTCCTTATCGACGACGACCAGGGCGCCCTCGCCCCGCGGCACCG